>QZIK01000144.1 GCA_003599015.1 Desulfobacteraceae bacterium
CAGGGGGGGACGAGAAGGGGAGCCAACATGGCAATCCTCAGGGTGGACCATCCCGACATACAGGAGTTTATCAGCTGCAAAAAAAACGGCAAGGAGCTCAACAATTTCAACATATCTGTTGCAGTCACGGATGATTTCATGAAGGCGGTTAAGGCAGGAACTAACTACAGCCTGCGTGATCCCCGCAACAAACAGGTTGTTGGAGAGCTTAACGCAGCAGAAGTTTACAAAGAGCTTGTTTCCAATGCCTGGGAAAACGGCGATCCCGGTATAATATTTCTGGACCGGATCAACCGTGACAATCCCACTCCGGCTCTTGGGGAGATCGAAAGCACAAATCCTTGCGGGGAGCAGCCCCTCCTGCCCATGGAGGCCTGCAACCTCGGATCCATAAACCTTGCCAGATTCGTTGTAACAAAGGAAGACGGGCCATCCATAGATTACAAGGGTCTTGAAGATCTCATCAGATGGTCCGTGCGCTTTCTCGACGATACCATAGATGTATCACAGTATCCTCTTCCTGAGATAGACAGGATGGTAAAGGGCAACCGCAAAATAGGCCTTGGAGTTATGGGGTTTGCGGACATACTCTTTCAACTGGGTGTTCCCTATAACAGCGAGAAGGCGCTTGAGGTGGCGGACAACGTAATGGGATTCATTCAGGATGTCTCCCATGCCGCATCCCGTGAACTGGCGGAACAGAGAGGGGTGTTTCCCAATTATGAAAACAGCATCTTGAAGGACAAGAAGGAATATCGTTATCGAAATGCCACAACTACAACCATAGCCCCTACAGGAACCCTCAGTATCATCGCCAACTGCTCAAGCGGCATAGAGCCACTGTTTGCCCTAAGCTTTGTCCGAAGGGTCATGGACAATGATGAACTTCTCGAGGTTAATCCCTGCTTTGAGAAAACGGCCAAGGAAAGGGGATTTTACAGCAGTAACCTCATGGCGGAAATTGCATCCAAGGGAACCATCAAAGAAATGCAAGAGATCCCCGAGGAGGTGAGGCAGGTCTTTGTAACCGCCCACGATATATCTCCTGAATGGCATATCCGTATGCAGGCAGCCTTCCAGAAACACACGGACAACGCTGTTTCAAAGACTGTAAATCTGCCCAAGGATGCAACCGTTGAGGACGTACGCAAGGTTTATGATCTCGCCTTTGAGCTCGGATGCAAGGGAGTTACCATTTACAGGGACGGAAGCCGGGAAAAACAGGTGCTTTCGGTCACGGAAAAGGAAAAACACCAGGACGGGTTCATGGCCGCAGTCAGGGAGCGGCCCGAGACCCTGGAAGGTTTCACCACCAAGATGGTTACAGGATACGGAAACCTATACGTAACCGTTACCGAGTTCGAGGGAAGACCCTTTGAGGTCTTTGCCACAATAGGCAAATCCGGAAGGTCCACCACAGCCAAGACAGAGGCCATAGGACGGCTTGTCTCCCTGGCCCTTCGATCAGGTGTAAAGGTGGAAAACATCGTTGAGCAGCTCAAGGGAATAGGGGGTGAGCATCCTGTGTTTCAGAACGGCGGCCTTGTGCTTTCCATCCCTGACGCCATCGCCCGGGTACTTGAAAAAAGGTACCTGGAGAAATCAAACGGCAAGGCCAAGGCCAAAAGATATGGAAACAGCCTCCTCGGTGAGAAATGCCCTGAATGCGGTCAGGTAGTCAGCTTCGAGGAGGGTTGCATCATGTGCCATTTTTGTGGATTCACCAAATGCGGCTGATTAGTTAAATTCTTTCGTATGTTCCTGCGCTCCGGTCCTGAAGGAAAAGATGGTCAAAGGAGCCGCTTCTGGCCGCTGAATCAAACCAGGCCCTCCCCACTGCGCTGCAGGCAGAGCATGCCTTTCGTGGAATGTGAACGGCAAAAATACGCCTCCTCCTGCTGGAGGATGAATCTATGGAGAAGGCTCCGGCACATTCTCCGCAGATCCTTATATTTTCATGCTGCCTTTCACTTATCATGTCCGTGTCATAGAAAATGTCTCGTCTTCGCTCGATTATCTCCCCGGCCCTGTAGGCGGTCCTCTTCAGTTTATCCTCCAGGAAAAGGCCCTGAAGCTCCTTTACAAGCTTTTCTATATAACGGGTGGTATCAGGGGGCTGGGGCCTGTAGTCCATGTCATAGTTGGGTTCCTTGACATTGGAGGTATCTATCCCAGCCATTGCCATTATGATCCCCACGTTTACGTAAGGAAGCGCACTCTCCACCGCATATCCACCTTCCAGGACGGCTATATCGGGTTTCAGTATGGCGTTTAAGGTAGCGTAGCCGCCGGCGGAAAAATTCATGTTGGTGATTGGATCATTGAAATGGTTGTCCTGCCCCGCGGAATTGATGACCATATCAGGCTTGAATCTTTCCAGCAGAGGCATGACCAGCTCGTTCAGGGTAAAAAGAAAACCCTCTTCTCCCGTCCTCGGAGGAAGCGGGATATTGACAGTTGCGCCCTGGGCGTTGGGACCCCCTGACTCGTCGGGAAAACCTGAACCGGGATAAAGGGTGCGGCCGTCCTGGTGTATTGAGATAAAAAGGGTCTCTGGATCATGCCAGTAGATGTCCTGGGTTCCGTCCCCATGGTGGCAGTCCGTATCAACGACAGCCACCCGGTTTACGCCGTAACGCTCCCTCAGATATTCGATCATCACGGCCTCAATGTTGATGTTGCAAAATCCCCTGTTGCCGTGCACCACCCTCATGGCATGATGCCCGGGAGGTCTTACAAGGGCGAAGGCGCTTTCAACCTCCCCTTTAAGAACGGCATCGGCCGCCACCAGACAGCCCCCTGCTGCAATAAGATGGCTCTGGGTTGTGACCGCCTCCTCATCGGGTACACAGAAATGAACTCTCCTTATGTCCTCATAGGATGCAGGTCTTACCTTGTATTCCACTATGCCGTCCACATCCAGGAGACCTTCCTCCATAACCTGATCCTGGGTATATAGGAGCCTTTCCTCCCTTTCCGGGTGCGTGGGGCTTATTGCCCAGTCATAGGCGGGAAAAAAGACAAGTCCAGTGTTTCTCTTCGCTTTGATCATTCCCTAAAGCCTCCTCCACTCCCTTATGATACCCGGTGTCACGCACATCTTGACGCGAATGTTCTGCCCTGTACGAGAATAGCCCCTGATCATATGGAAGACATGCCTTTCCGATACGGAAACCTCGTTTGACTCCTCACCATTCCCCTCGCACGCGAAGGATCTGAGCGCCTCCATGGCCATGGAAACAGCACTTTCGACATTGAAGCGGCCGTCTATCTTTTTTTCCATTCCAAGCTCAGGAATAATGGCTGTTCCCCTGTGGGTATCCGCCTGAAGGGTGACCTCGGCAGTCACCCTGGCAACCGCAGCCCCAATGGCATTGGCCGCCTCAAAATGCGCAGGCACCCGGCAGGGAATTCCAAAGGCCTTTTGAAGGTAAGGCGCCACCTGGAGCGCAGGGCCTCCTATAACCACGCAGGAGGACGGCTCAATGGACTCTCTGTGCAGCACCTCATGGATGGTATAAACAGGTCTGGAGTTAAGCTCATGGATAAAGGCCCCTGCTGAAAGTGCTATCATGTCCGCCATTTTTTCAAGCACCAGTCCTGACACCTCCTTAACCCCCAAGCCCAAGGGAGCGCCGAGGCTCTCCATGGCCTTAAAGGAGAGCCCTTTATCTCCTGCATTTAGAAGCCCGAGGCAGATCATGGCATCAGTCGGTGTAGGTCTGGGCCCTCCAAATGCGCATGGTCTGCCTATTCTTAAAGGCCCTATCCTGAGATCTCCGTTCTGGCCGTGCCTTACCTCGCTGTCCCCCCCTATTCCAACTGAATGGGTAAGAAGGGAGCGTATGAGTGTCCTGTAAGGTCCGAGCCTTATGCCCAAAGTTTCAAGAAAAGGCATACCCTCAACCACAACGGCCATGTCCGTAGTCGTGCCTCCCACATCCAGTATAACAGTGGTTCCGGAACATTTCTCAAGGGCCAGTGCTCCGATCACGCTGGCAGCAGGCCCCGACTGGGCGGCATGGGCCGGATTATCGCAGCTTCTGTTCAGTTCTATGGTTCCTCCGTCGGGCTTGAGGAGATACCTTGGCGCCCTCAGACATGCGGCGTCGAGGGTCTGATTAAGGGCATCAACAAACCCCCTGTGGGTTCGATACAGAGCGGCGTTTAGATATGTGGTATTGATGCGCCGCGGGAAGTTTAGAAGTCCTGAAACCCTGTGGCCCAGCGCTATATGGGAAAAGCGGTCCTTTGTCATACCGGCTATTTGGAGCTCGTGAACAGGATTCCTTACAGAGAACTTCCCAACAACGCCCACCGTTGATATCCCCAGGCCGGATATGGATGATGCAGCCTGACTCACCGCCTGCCTGTCAAGGGATAAGGCTTCAAAGCCCTGATGATCAAGACATCCCCTAACCACGTGGTAGGAAGGCCCAACCTCCCACCACTCGGGCCTCATCCCTGGGCCTGCCGTAACTATCATACCGGTGTCTTCAAGTCTGTCCTGCACAATGGCATTGGTTGCAAGGGTCGTCGAAAAGGACATGCGGGTAATGGCCGGCGGATCTACACTCTCAAGTGTTTTTTCTATTGCCGTTCCCAGGGTTTCAAGAAGGTCGTCCCCGGTTGGGGTCTTGGTGGTCCTTACGACCTTTCCTCCCTCAAGAAGCACTGCATCCGTCTGGGTGCCGCCCACGTCAAGTCCTAGAATCATCTCAAAGGCCCTCCTGTCGGGCTTATCTCTTGAAAGGCAGGTTAAGCTTCATATCCTCAGGCGGTTTTTCCGGACCCTTTTGAGGTATCATATCCTTGAGCTGCTCTTTCAGTTTGGAAGGATCATTTAAACCCTTATCCAGTCCTTCTTTAAGAAGGCCTTCCAGATCCGGAGCAAATGAAGGAGAGGAAAAGGTCCCGGTGACCAAAACCGGCACCATCAGTCCGGATCTCTCTGAGGTATCACCCTGTCCCTTCAAGGTTCCAACCAGCTTGGGTTCCACCCTGAAATCCAGGGTTTCTTTTACCAGATCAGCCTTTCCCCTGGCCGTGACCCTTAACAGCGGCGAGGCAATGCTTGTGGATTCCGTCTGGGCAATTCCGTTTTCGATGGTGAAGGGAACCTTGAGTTCGGAAAAATCCGTCCGTGGTTTTTCCCCTGACTTCTTTTCAAGTCCGAATGTAGCCTTCACATTCCTCAGCATGCCTGCGAGGTCTATTCCCACGATGGCTCCGTCAGCAAAGACAAGCTCTCCCCTGCCGTTGAGATTCTGCTTTATAACCGCAGGATCTTCTCCACGGGATCTCACCTCCACAGAAGCCTTAGCGGTTCCCTCAATGAAATCCTTTTTTGCCAGGTCATTCAAAAGGGGCCTTGCCTGTATCCTTTCGGCGGTTATATCCGCTGCGATAAGGGGCAGATCGGATCTTACGTCGTATTGCGCTTTTATCATCAAATCGCCCCGGTAAAGGTTCATCTTGAGGGGCTTGACCTGGAAGAGTCCGTCTCTTGCATCAACCGTGAGAAGTATGTTTTCGGCCCTGGCCCCTTTTATCTTCAGTTCGCCAACCTTCAAAGAGCCCTCTATTACAGGTCTCCGCATTGATGAATAGTCGGTCTTACCCTTTTCAGCCTTGGAACCGGATGTTCCCTTCTGATCAGACTTTTCTTCCGAGGCCGGTGGCATATAGCGATCCAGATCAATCCTGTCGAGGCTGATTTCAAATTTTGCCTTCGGCCGCTCAAACTCAGCCAGTGAGGCGGAAAAATTAATCTTGCTGTCATCCAGTTCCATAACGCCGTCTTTGATGATCAGGCTGGCGGTATCACCGCTTACGTGCATGTCCAGGGAAACCCTTTTCAGTGCCTCTGGATCAGATGTTGAAGCAGGAAACTTCCGTCCGAGTGAATCCATGATTTTTCGTGGAGAAAATCGGGAGACATTGATGGCCAGGTCAAACTTGCGAGCCAAGGCAGGATCAACAACCTTGCCCTTCACGCTTGCGTTCAATTCACCCAGGGCCTTCAGGGCCAGATCAACAGCAACCGTTCCCATGCCCGGGATCTTTCCTATGGGGCCAAGGCTTCCTTCAAGGGACAAGGGCTTGCCGTCCATCTTGGCCGAAAGGCTCAAATTGATGGGCCGATCAAGGGAAACATCCCTTAACTCAACGGCTATACCTGATAGCTCTCTTCGCGACCCGCTTGAATCGTCCACCATAACCAGGGAGCCGTCCCTGACTGAAAACTCCCCGACTGCCAGGGCTGCGAGAGGGAGCTCCGAAGGCGCCTTTTCCGCCTCACCGGCAGACGGTTTTTTTAACTCCTTGCGGGTCTCCTCAGGCTTTCCCAGACCCTCCCAGTTGCCTCGTCCCTTTGAATCCTTATGAAGGTAGATCATGGGGCCTACGAGCACAAACCTTTCAACCTCCATCCTTTTCCTGATAAGGGGAAGAACCTTGACCCTTATCTCAAAGGATTTTACAGAAACAAAATCCCTTTCCTTATACCCGGCCGGATTTCCAAGGTGCAGATCCGAAAGACTTATACCCGCCCATGGAAAAAGGGACAGCTTTATATCCCCCACAAGGCTAAAAGGCCTCCCGGTCGCCTCCGAGACCTTCTTTTCAACAACAGGCTTGTAGTTGTTAAGGTCCACCAGCATGGGGACAAGAATGACGGCAGCAATGCACAAAACAATAATTGTTCCGACAATGATTCCTATCCACTTGGCCGCTCTTATCATGGTATGCCTCCTGGTTGGGGTTTCAATTATTTCAATACTACTAATGCGTACACAACGCAACACAAGAACGGTCTTACACAAGGCACTTGAACTTTTCTCTTGAATATGGGCCTGCAATCTGCAAGATAGGTATTGTTTGTCAGAACAAAAGTCATCGCTGAACAGCCCTGCTTTGAACATGAAAGCTGAAAACCAGTTGATTGAGCAACTAATTAGAGCAGGAAAAGTAACCGCACAGCGTCAACGCCACAGAAAATGATTTTAAAAGCCGGGAGGAAGTTAAAATGGAGGCACAGGAGGTTTGTTATACGAGAGAGGGAGCCATCTCCAAGGCCATAGAGATGGAGACCAAGAGTTTTGCCACCTACCAGAAGGCATATCAGCAGATAAAGGAGAGGAGGGCTCGCGAACTCGCCAAAGAGCTGGCCCTGGATGAGCTGGAGCATAAATACACCCTTGAAAAGGCCGTTTTTGAGGAGACCGTAGCCCTGCACGAATCAGGACAAAAAGAGGGTCCTGTCATGAAACTTTCCATCCTTTTGCAGGAAAAACCGTTGGGACCCAATGCCACCGACCAGGACCTTCTTATCCACGCCATACATGAAGAAAAACGCGCAGTGGATTTCTATAAGGGGATGGCGACACAGTGTGTAGGCGCTCCCATGGAGGCTATGTTCAGGCGACTGAGTCAAGATGAGGAAAATCATCTTGCCAAACTGGAGAGCCTTTATGAGAGTATTTACATGAAGGACATGTAGGCGGATGGTTTCAAATCATTTGTAGTGAGTTTTGGGCACGATTTTCTGTGGACCCGGGCTTGGGAAGGCAGATTGATCAGTGACTTCCTCCGTTATCAGCATGCCCACTGTGGAGCTGGCCCGTGGGCGAGAAAAATCCGTAATCAACGGACACCCCTGGATATTCTCCGGGGCCATTGACCGTATTAAAGGCTCCCCCGGGATTGGGGAGACTGTGAAGGTGGCGGCCTACGGGGGCGAACCACTGGGGCTGGGAGCCTTCTCACCCGGTTCCCAGATACGGGTCCGAATGTGGAGCAACGATCCTGATGGGGATATTGACAGATCCTTTTTTCGCCTGAGGATAGAAAGGGCTGTCAAGACCCGCGTGAGTTTGCCTGCTGCCGGAATTGAAACCACAGCCTATCGCCTTGTCAACGGTGAATCAGACTGGCTTCCGGGATTGATAGTGGATCGCTACGGCGATTTTCTGGTTTGCCAGTTTCTCTCCGCAGGCCCAGAGTACTTCAAAGACCTTTTCCTTTCCTTGCTTTCGGAACTCAAACCCTTAACCGGCATATTTGAAAGATCCGATGCAGATGTTCGGGAAAAGGAAGGGCTTGCCTTAAAAAAAGGGCTCCTTTGGGGATGCGAGCCCCCCGAACTTATTGAGATAACAGAGGGGCCGTGCCGTTTTCTGGTGGATATAAGGGCCGGCCAGAAAACCGGGTTTTTTCTGGATCAAAGGGCAAACCGTGCAAGGCTTGCCGCATACTGTAATGGAGCCGAACTGCTCAACTGTTTTTCATACACGGGGGCATTCGCTGTCCGGGCACTGAAGGCAGGGGCATTGTTCGCAACCAACCTGGACGAATCGGGATCGGCCCTTGAGCTGTGCTCAAGGAACATGGAACTGAACGGCATCGGCAGGCAACGCTTTGACAACTTACAGGGAAATGCGTTTAAGGTCCTCAGGCAATACCGGGAGCAAGGAAGAAGATTCGACATTATCGTCCTGGACCCGCCCAGATTTGTGGATTCCAGAAGCCACCTTATGCGTGCAAGCAGGGGATACAAGGACATAAACCTCTTGGCCTTGAATCTCCTTCGTTCAGGAGGATACCTCTTTACATTCTCATGCTCGGGTCTTCTTTCACCCGAGCTTTTCCTCAAAATCGTAGCGGATGCGGCCCTTGATGCGGGAAGAGAGGTGCGGATACTTGAAAGGCTCGGCCAGGCCCCTGATCACCCGGTAGGTCTTCATTTCCCGGAAGGAAACTATCTCAAGGGACTTATATGCAGGGTCTGGTGATGCATCAGTCCTGGGTCACCCTTAATACCTCCTCAACCGTTGTGATACCTTCAAGGACCTTTCTTATTCCTTCCTGATAAAGGGTCTTCATCCCCTGCCCAAGGGAGACCTTCTTTATTGCCGTTGCATCGGAGGTGTTGAGTATCAGGGACCGCAAAGAGTCGTTCAAGACCATGAGTTCAAAAATTCCCGTTCTCCCGCGGTATCCTGTGGAAAGACAAGCATTGCATCCCCTTCCTCGAAAGAGCTTCTTTTCTGCCATCGTCTCCCTGGAAAGGCCAAGGCCTCTCAGGGTATCTTCCTGAGGCACATAGGACTCCTTGCACTCGCTGCAGATTACCCTGACAAGCCGCTGGGCCAGTATGGCTATGACGGATGAGCATACCAGAAAAGGCTCTATGCCCATGTCAATGAGCCTTGTAACGGCGCTTGCCGCATCGTTGGTGTGGAGGGTGGAAAAGACCAGGTGCCCTGTCAGGGCGGACTGTATAGCTATTTCCGCGGTTTCAAGGTCCCTTATCTCTCCCACAAGTATCACGTCCGGGTCCTGCCTCACTATGGACCTGAGTCCGCGGGCAAAGGTGAGATCTATCTTGGGATTGACCTGGATCTGGCTTATCCCTTCCATCTGGTATTCAACCGGATCTTCTATTGTAATTATGTTTATATCGGTCTTATTGATACTGCTCAGTGCCCCATAAAGAGTTGTGGTCTTACCGCTTCCTGTAGGACCGGTGACCAGAATTATTCCGTATGCCGAACGAATGAGCCCGTCAAACCTTGACATCATTTCTTTTCCCATTCCTAGTTCCGATACGGACAGAAGCAGGCTGGTCTTATCAAGCAGGCGAAGGACAACCCTTTCTCCGAACGCCGTTGGGATGGTGGATACCCTTATGTCAATGTTCTTATCCCCTATTTTGATTTCTATTCTCCCGTCCTGGGGAAGCCTTTTTTCCGCGATGTTCATCCCAGCCATGATCTTGATGCGGGAGACAAGGGCTGATTGTATATGCCTTGGAGGTACCAGCATGTCATAAAGAATCCCATCAACCCTGTATCGTATCCTCAGCCTGCCCTGAAAAGGCTCGATATGGATGTCGCTTGCCCTGTCCTTTACCGCCTGTGAAAGCATGAGATTGACCAGCTTAATAATGGGAGCCGCGCTCGTGTCATCCAGAAGATCTCCTGTCTGCTGTATCTCTGAGATGATAGTGTCGCTGTCCTCGGGACGCATCTCCTGTATAACCTGCTCTGCGGAGTCCTGACTCAGGTCAAAGGCATAATTTATCGCAGACATTATAGCCGTTACCGGCGCCAGCACGACCCGGGCATCCTTCAGGCCAAGGATCATCCTTAGATCGTCAAGGGGCTGAAACAAAAGGGGATCATTCACGGCTATCCTGGATATTCCGTCACGAATGAAGGGAACCATTTTGTATTTCTTAAGGAATTGAATGGGAACTCTGGATGTAAAGTCCGTGGCCATGCCCTCGGGAGGTATTTGCAGAAGCACCGGGATATTGAACTGAACACCGAGTGCCTTCAGAAGATCAACCTCTGTAATGGCCTTTCTTTTCAAAAGGATCTCACCGATCCTTCCTCCTTTACTCTCCTGCACCTTAAGGGCCTGGGCGAGCGCTTCCTCCGAAACGCCGCATACATTTCGCAGGATCTCGCCTATCTTCCGGGGACCTTCCATTACACTCACCCTTAGGGTTGATTCATCTTCCGGCCGGACTCTGATACATCTTTATGGAGCCTTCCTTGATCTTGTCTATCTGTTCCTTTTTCTCCTTATAGAGCTTGTCTGACTCCGCGGCATACTCAACAATGTGAGGTGTCAGAAACACGTACAGATTCGTCTTGCCGGATGATTTAGAAGAGGTTTTAAAGAGATTCCCCAATACTGGAATCCCCCCAAGACAGGGCACCTGGTAGGTCCCGGCGGTCATGGTTTCATCAATCAGTCCCCCTATTACTACAGTGTGACCGTCTTTTATGATCACGGTTGTCTTTGCCAGACGCTTGAGGGTTGTGGGAAGGCCCACGCTTGATTCCTCCTTTATCACCTGGGAGACCTCCTGGCTGATCTTAAGTCTGACGAATCGCTCCTGGTTAATCTGAGGCGTTATCTGAAGTGTTACCCCGACGTCCTTGTACTCATAGTGGCTGTAGTCTATACCGCTCTGGCTGGTATCCTGCCGGGTAAGATAAGGTACATTCTTTCCAACCTGTATCTCCGCCTCCTCATTATCGGTGGTCATAATCTGCGGAGTAGAAAGTATGTGGACATCAGAATCCTTCTGGTATGCCCTGATTACAGCCCCTATATTCGGGAAAAGCAGCCCTCCTATGGATATGCCCTCACCCAGCACCCCCAGGGAAAATCCGAGGGGAAGGGTTACGGTCTGGGTTGTCCTGTCTACGCCGGGGAAGCCGGACGGCTGAGCACTGGATGCACCGAAAGTAACTATCTGCCTTCCGTCAATACTTCCCGTCTTCTCAGCCCCCCTCCACTCAACACCCAGTTCAAAATCCTTTGTGACGCTCACTTCCATTATGAGGGCCTCGATGTACACCATTCTCCTTGCGATATCCAGTTTCCTTATTACCTCCTCCAGCACTGCATAGTCGTCTTTTCCGGCGGTTATGACCAGAGAGTTGGTGGACTTATCAGCAACGATCTGAACCTCTTTGGAAAGAACGGGAGCCTTGCTTTTGTCCTGTTCCTTTGCCTGAGTTACCGGAATCGCCATCAAGACCTTGGCCAGATCCTCGGCCCTGGCATTCTGGAGATAATACACCCGTATATCTCCCTCTCCCCTGGGGGGCTCTCTGTCCAGAAGCCTTATCAATTCTTTTATCTTTGCCATATCCGTCTCTGATGCCAGTACGATCAACGAATTGGTACGCTCATCAGGGAAAACCTTTATAACGGCCTCTGGAGCCGCGTCTTTTTTCAACTTTCTGGTTGTGTCCTGAAAGAGACCTGATATGGATTTGGCCATTGGGCCAGCGCTTCCATGCACAAGGGGTATTACTGAGACCTGTTCTCCCATCCCCTGAACGTCCACAGCCTCGACGATCTTGAGAAGCCTTTGTATATTGGAGAGCAGATCCGTAACAATGAGCATTCCGGCTGGTGCATAGGAGACAATGATGCTCCCTTTAGAAACCAGAGGATCTAGTATTTTCTTCAGTTCATCGGAATTGGCGTAGGTCAAGGGGATAATCCTGGTGACCACCTTATCCGACGGGCTTACAGCGGACTCTCTGAGCCTTGTCTCCACATTTTGTCCCCTGGTCTGGGCAACAGGAAGGATCTTGATGATATTACCGGCGGGTACCGCAGCATAGCCATGCACATCCAGCACCGACTCAAATACCTTATAGGCCTCTGACACCGATATCCTGGTGGGAGAAACTATGGTGACATTGCCTCTTACCGCGCTGTCAATGACGAAGTTCTTTCCTGTCAGCTCACTTATAAACTTAATGAAGACGACTATATCCACACCGTCAAAATCAATGGTCACGGCCTTTTCTACTGCTTTATCAGCACCTGCTCCACCATGAGAACCAGGGGCTCCCGGTTCCGCAGCTCCTCCGAGGGATGCAAGGAAAAACATGCCGGAAAAAAGCAGGAGGAAAAACCTCCCAAACGTGGAATTCCATAAATGGGTTTCTTTAGCAGTCATATCATTTTCATCCTGGCTTTGATTTCCCGAGAGATTCCTGAGTTCCTTCTATTGGAAGGCAATGCTTAATACCCCGCCTTTCACCGTCCGGATCCTGCCTCAAATTTGTAATCAATTGTATGAACCTTATGTTCCCTCAAAACCTGCAAGGAGATATCTGAACCTATCTTCATCTCCTTGTAAACGGCCATGATGTCGTCCGCGCTTTTAATAGGGGATTCGTTTATGGCTTGAATGACGTCTCCGCTCCTGAGTCCCATGGCCGTAAAAAAACTGTCGGGTTTTACCCAGGCCACTGCAAGTCCTGACGGCTTGCCATCGGAAAAATAAGGTTTAATCCGCATCTGTGTCAGAAGCTCGTTCAGATTGGCAAAGGATGACTCAAGATCCTCCTTTTTCACCGTAACCTCGCTTCTTGATGCCGGCTCTGACGCCGAGTGTGCCTGCGATGAAGCCCCTGGTCTGAGCTTGGCCTTTCCAGAGGATGAATCCGCAATGCTCAGAACCTCGTCCCTGCCCCCTACCCTCAGCAGGACCTTACCCCGTAATATGGCCTTTATGGTGGCCCCCTGTATACTTTCCCCTGTTCTATAGAGCCGTTGTTTTTTCTTGTCCGACTCTTCTATGACGGCGCATGAGCCGCCGTCTGATCCCGTAACTGTTCCAATCAGGAGCACCTTAAGAGATGTGGGCTTAAGGGTCTCGATTTTTTCCATTTTGACCTCTTCAGGCTCCGGGGATGCCTTTTGGGCCACAGCTCCGAAAAGATTTCTTTCTACTATGCCTTTGAAATCGCCTGGGGAGGGAAAACCTCTTTGTCTGCTACCCTTCATCGCCTGGCCCTGTGCCTGGGGCATTTCCATTTGCCAGAGCCACGACCCAAAGGCCCTGTATCCAAATCCCACTCCAAGGTAGATGACCGCTGAAATGAACGCCAGATTAAAAAAAACCTTAAGAACGCTTCCCCCCATACGCCTCTCACATGAATCTAACGGTGGGATTTCTCATTGTCCCACGCACTGTGAAGTTGATCTTCCCCTTTTTTAAAAACTGCATCATCAACACCTTTGTATCAGGCCGGACATCCGGTCCTGAAAAAAGAGCAGCGTGGGGCTCAATTACACCCTTCAACTCCAGGCCGCTATCATAAAAGGGAGCGGTCAGATCTATGAAGCCGCTGACAAACCCATTCAATTCTCTTCCCTTGAAGTCCGCCTGGCTCAGGTTGATACGCCTTTTCTCCAGATTGGCGTTCAAAGTTACCTCTCCGAAGGCAAACTCGGAGAAGCCCATGATCGGCTGTAAAAGCTCTATCGTGCATCCTGCAAGCCTCAATCTCGCCCTGCCGTTCGCAGAGATGGGATTCGAAATGGAAAAAATCAGAAAAATAGATCCGTTCAAAACCCCTTCTATTTTGCGCCCGGCAAGATTGGAGAGGACCTTAAGCTCTTCCAGGCGGATTGCCTCCATCTCTGTATCGGTCTGAAAGCCCCTTTTTCCTTCCTTTTCCAAGATGTTGACGGTCGCCTTTATTGTCCCTTTAAACCCTTCTGCCCGGATGTCAAAATACCTATCTCCCCTTACAAGCGCCCATAGTGCAGGCGAAATCAAAATCCTTTCAAACTTACCCAGGACGGCTCCGGAGTTATCCTTGTGAAGGAGAGTAACCTCCTTGAGGGCTATACCCGGGCCAATATACGGAGTCACCTTGTCAATCCTTAATGAAATAGCCGGAAACGCCTTTTCCACCGACGATTGCAGGTGCCTGGCAACCTCCACTGAGGGAAACATGAGGTAAATAAGCAGTCCGGCAAACACAACCCCGTATAACCAGTAAAGGATTAGTGCCCTTTTTCTATTAGAGTCCTGTTTTGCCATGGTCAGTTACCGATCATTGAGTTATCCGGCACCTTGATGGGGTTATTCCACAGAGACCACCTGGATAACCGCATCCAGATATCCGGATTCCCGTCTGCTTTCCTTTATGGAAACCCTCTTTATCTGTACAAGCTTATCC
This sequence comes from Desulfobacteraceae bacterium, assembly GCA_003599015.1. GTDB lineage: Bacteria > Desulfobacterota > DSM-4660 > Desulfatiglandales > Desulfatiglandaceae > CG2-30-51-40. The sequence goes on from QZIK01000144.1 coordinate 14,511, forward strand.
CCATACTCAACCCTGTAGAGGTAGTCAACAAGCTGTTTGAGGGTGATTTCCTCCATCTGCATCTCCACCATGGACTCCTTGTAAGGTCCTGTTGTCTGGGAGGTGGAGGGTTTCATGTATTTGATGCGGTCCTTGACAGCACTCTCGCCTGCCGCCTTTTCGAGAAAGGAGAAAAGAGTAAAACCCTTGGGCCTTCTCCTTATGAGTTCCTCACGGCCTTTGGAGTTTTCAGTTATTTCCCTGTATTGGGCCGCCAGCCCTGCCATATCCCTAAGGGCTCTCTCCCTTGAATCTATGCCGGACCTGAGGTTCGCCATTTTCTCAAAGAATGGAATTACCGCAAAATGAAAGGCCAGAAAGAGGAAGACGGCAAGGGATGCAACTGTAACCAGATAACGCTCTCTCCTCGCCAGCTTCATTTTATCTCCTCGCCCTCTGGAGGTTCAACTCAAACTGAACCCCCTTTCCTGACTGATCCAGGGTCGCTGAAGAAATAGTGACGGATGTGTAAAAATCCGACGGCTCAAGCTGTCCCTTTATGATGTTTACCGTGTTAAAGGTGTCTGTTCGGCCCGTTATCCGAACAGAGTCCTGATCAACCAGAAGCCTTGCTATCCTCATTTCAACGGAGGGTGCAATCCTTTTGGAAAGATCCATCATTATTTCGATCACAGGATGCCCCGACACCCCACCCGTTGATCCCCTGGCCCTGGCAGCCTCGTTGATGGCCACCTTCATCTGCTGCAGGGGATCAACTATCCTTTTAGCATTGGGAAAGCTCTGACGATATATCTCTGAGATGCCTTCTCCCAGTCTGTCGTATTTTTTCTTCAAAAAGCTGTATTCAACCCATAAATTAGCCGAAAACAGAGACACTACAACTCCGATTGCAATCCCTGTCCTAAGAGCATTGCGCCTTATTCCAAGCCGGTCCCTCTCTAACTCAAACCCTTGCTTCCTAAAGTTTAGATCACCTGCTTTCCTGGCCTCCCATGCAGCCAGCGCAAAAGCGCCCAGCATGCCGGCAACCTCTGGCATAGTCTGCCGATTGCTGCGCAGCCAGAGGTCTTCGTATGTTTCCGAATCCACCTTCTCGCATAAAATGCCCGTGGTTTTATAAACATGCTCAAAAACGCCGGGATAATTAGCCCCGGGCCCTGCAAGGAATAACCTTTCAGGGACCGTCCTGCTGCCCTGCTGACTGGTGAAGGAATGAAGGGTGGCAGCAACTTCCTTGACAAGTGAGTCGAGGAAACCAGCTAAGCCGTCTTCTGTTTTGGGGGGTACTGATAGCCGGCTGTCCGATAAACCATGATAGGACGGTTTAGGAAGAACAGGGGAGAGATCCCGTATAAGGGCGACTTTTTTGTTTGAAAACCCGTAGAGAGTGGTTCTATCGGTCCCCAGCTCCAATAGCAGACCGTTTTCAGGTGTTGCGGGTCTTTTTATAAGCCTTGAAAGTACGGGCAGCCAGCCGATAGTTATTACATCCGGATCAATACCTGCAGCTTTCAATGACATAAGATAGCGAGAAATGACCTCCTTGGGCAACAAAGCAGCAAGAATCTTGCTACCGGCATTTCTATCATAGGCACAGAAACCTACTATCATCTCTTCAATCGGTCTTGCCACCATGGACTCAAGCTCAAATGGCAGGGCCTGCCGGATCTTTTTAAGGTCTTGGAATGGAAGGCTCACATTACGGAAGGAAAAAAGACATGGCGGCAGCGAAACCAAAGCCATATCTCCCGATAGATCTAACTGCCCGGCGAGCCTGCCGAGGGCTCCTGCCGGATCCTCACCTGCTCCAAGGTTGACATGTCCCCATCCGAGCGGTTCAAGGCCTCTGAGCCCGCCCTTGATGCGTACTGCCGAAATGTATCTTTCCCCAATATCAAGACCGAGAATTACCCCTGGCATAGGAACCTTCCTGATTTAATATATACCTAAAAGGCCCATATTTGGACTTG
>QZIK01000019.1 GCA_003599015.1 Desulfobacteraceae bacterium
ACCATGGAATCCCCGTCCCAGGTTGCCACTCTCACCACAAGCTGGGTCTTTCCTGCGAGCTGATGGGCCGGCCCTCCTGCCTTCTGGTTGAGTTCCAGGGTTTCGGCTGCAACTATCCCCATTTCATATATCCTCAAGCCGAGTCTATATCTCCTGGACTGGGTATCCTGTTTGAGGAAACCTTCCTTGGCAAGGGTTCGCACAAGCCCGTGGGCGGTTCCGGGGGCAAGACCCAGGGTCCTGCTTATTTCCGCTATCCCAAGATCCGGTTGCCGGTGTGAAAAAAGGGCAAGAACCTGAAGGGCTCTCTCCACTGACTGAATGGTCAAAAAGGTCTCCCTGATTCGGTAATGTCGAATAAAATATGATGATGCAGAATATCCCAGGGGCATTTTTATTGTCAAGGACCCTTTGGCCGTGATAGCATCCCGGCGTTGCCGAGGGTAGGCATTCCAATGCCCTGGAAGACGGAAGGAAAGGGCCTGACGCCAAGGTGTGTTGAAAGACATTTCAGGTTCGGGCAGTGAAAAGCAAGGTAAGGAAGCGGGGTGTTAAGGTATGGGAAGGCTTTATTACAATGTAAACGAGCCTGGCAAGGCATGTATTCTCTCCGGAAACGAGGCGGTTGCAAGGGGCGCTCTGGAGGCAGGGGTCGGAGTGGTTTCTTCCTACCCTGGCTCTCCTTCTGTTCAAATAATGGAATGCCTGGCGGCGGTAAGCCGTGAGAGAAATCTCTATGCAGAGTGGTCAATCAATGAAAAGGTTGCGCTGGAAGTCGCTGCTGCTGGCTCCTTTTCCGGATTAAGAAGCCTTTGCATAATGAAGGCGGATGGTCTCAACGTGGCCATGGATTTCCTTACAACTCTTCCCCTTTCCGGCATAGGGGCGGGTCTGGTCCTTGTTGTATCGGATGATCCCGGCGTCCATTCAAGCGTGAAGGAGGAGGACACCAGGTATCTCGCACCCGCGGCGCATGTGCCCGTCATAGAGCCTTCAAACCCCCAGGAGGCGCTTCGAATGACCCGTTGGGCCTTTGAGGTATCAGAAGAAACCGGGCTTCCTCTCATGGTCAGGCTTGTGACCAGGATCTGCCATGCAAGGGCTACAGTGGTTCCTGGCAAGGTAACCCAAAGAGATGCAAAGCCTCTCATTGCCGATGATGCAAGGTTTATTACTGCGGCCAGATTTCACCCCGTGTCCCACAGAAGACTTGATAAGGCAAAAGAGATATTTGAAGAAAGCGCCTTTAACCATTATGAGGGGCCTGATGAGGCCAGCCTGGCTGTAATCGCAAGCGGTGTGAGCTATCAATACTCCCTTGAGGCGCTGGAGCTTCTGGACCTTGAGCGGGATGTGGGAATATTTCAAGTGGGAACCATCTGGCCTCTTCCTGAAAAAAAGGTCCTTTCGGTCCTGAGGCGTTTCAGAACGGTTCTTTTCCTTGAAGAAATAGAGACCTTTCTGGAGGATCAGGTCAGGGTCCTGGCCTCAGGACACATGCAGGAGCTGAGCGGGTTAAGGCTTTGCGGAAAGAGATCAGGGGATGTCCCCTGGGTGATGAAATCCAGGGGAATGGGTGAGATGGACCCTGATATCGCCATTGAGGCAATTGCCGGCTTTGCCGGGAGGGAAACGCCCGGGCGAATCGCATCAGGCAGGTTCAAGGTTTCAGAAAACCAGGAGCAGCAACTTCCCGTGAGATTGCCCAGTCTTTGCGCAGGATGTCCCCACAGGGCGTCTTACTGGGCCATCAAAAAGGCCCTCACACTTGACGGAAGAGGCGGTTTTGCTCTGGGCGACATAGGCTGCTACGCCCTGGGAGTCCTTCCGACCGGTTATGAGACCATCCGGACGGTACATTCTATGGGTTCAGGGGTAGGAGTGGCAGGTGGTCTCGGGAATCTGAGAGCCATGGGGTTAAGGCAGCCTGTAGTTGCAGTGATAGGGGATTCCACATTTTTCCATGCAGGAATTCCTCCGCTTATCAATGCGAAGACAAACGGGTCACAATATCTCTGTGTCATTCTGGACAATGAAACAACCGCCATGACGGGCCACCAGCCTCATCCCGGGAGCGGAGTCACGGCCGTGGGAGAGCCTGCCGCATCCGTGCCTATCCATGAGGTCCTTAAAGGTCTTGATATCCCCTTTACGGTTGCCGATCCTTACATGATTGGTGAAACAGTTGAAAGCATTCTGGCTCTTTTGAGGAAGGATGGACTGAACGTGCTGATCCTCAGGCGGCAATGCGCCCTCAAGGCCGGAAGGAGATCAGGGGGAGCAAGGGTATATGTGGATGAGGAAAAGTGTCTGGGTGATTTATGTGGTTGCGACAGGTACTGCAGCAGGATCTTTTCATGTCCGGCGAACGTATGGGACGAGGAAAAGGCAAAGGCAAGAATTGACGAGGTGATTTGCGTCGGCTGCGGCGTGTGTGCCGAGATCTGTCCCGGAGGGGCCATAATTGTTGAAAAGGAGGGATGAGAAAGATGAATCTCCGATTTGATCCTTCCAACATCATTGTTTCAGGGGTTGGCGGGCAGGGAAATATTCTTGCATCTGATCTGATTTCACGGGCCCTCTGTGCTTCAGGTTGTTTTGTGAGCGTGGGGGAAACCTATGGGGCAACGCAGAGGGGCGGGTCGGTGGTCAGCCACATAAGGGTGAGCACAAGGCGGATATACGGACCCCTCATACCTTCAGGCCTTTGCCACATGATAATAGGCTTTGAGCCCCTTGAGGTCTATCGCATACTAAAGGACTGCGGACATGATGATGTTTGGGTGGTGATGAATGACAGACCCTTCTATCCAATTGACGTGCTGAAGAAAAAGAGCACCTATCCGGAGATGGATAGCCTTCTCAAAGGGATAGGCGAGCTCTCATCCCGCGTCAAGGTCATAAAGGCAACGGATATTGCCTTTGAGGCAGGTAATCCCCAGGCCCAGAACGTAGTCATGGTAGGGGCATTTGCCGGCCTCAACTGGATTCCCTTGGACAAATCCCTTTACTTCGAGGCAATAAGGGAGACATTCTCAGGGGAAAGGCTCATGGTTAATCAGAGGGCCTTTGAAATGGGTTTTGCGGCTGCCGGGGATGACACGGGTGTTTCAGGTTGAAATGGACTTATTCTGAATGTAGTGTAAGACGAAATCAATCAAACATATTATTATAAGGAGTGAACATATGAAAGAGATCTCGTTGGAGGACAAATTCAGGCGGGCGGCTGAGGTTGTCTGTAAACAAGGGCTGGTGCCTTTTCCGGTAAGTGATACCAGCATAGGGATACTTAAAATTGCAGTGGGTGATGTGGAGGAGGAGCTTGACCTCATATACGCGTTTCGTGACAAGGCCTCCCAGACCTCAAAGGAGCTTGAACAGGCAAGCGGGATGAACTCAAAGGACGTTGAAAGGATTGCGGGAAGCCTTGCCGGAAAGGGGTTTATATTCAATCAGCCAAGCTCTTCAGGTGTGATGGTCTACAGGCTTTTGCCCCTCATGAACGTGGGTTTGATGGAATATAAATTCATGGGTGAACTCAAGGGCACAGAGGAGGAGAGGACTCTGGCCGGGCTTTTTGAGGATCTTTTCAACCAGGTAAAAAATCAGATTCAGGATAACTACGATAATCTTGTGCCTTTGTTCAGTTCTTCGCCTCCGGTTGACAGGACGGTCCCTGCCAGGACCACGGAGGAAGGCAAGCCCATAAGGGTCATTCCTGTCTCAAAGGATGTTTCGGTCCCGCAGGAATTCATACTTCCCAGCCAGTCGGTGGAAGATATCATTGAAAAATTTGATGAAATAGCCGTGGGCCACTGTTTTTGCAGACAGCGCAGATCCACCCTGGGAGAGCCATGCAAGACAGAGGCGCCTGCGCTCAACTGCTTTACCTTTGGAAAATCCGCCCGCCACACGGCGGCCCAGGGATTTGCCAGGATGGTGACAAAGCAGGAGGCCTTGAAGATAATGAAGGAGGCGGAGGAAGCCGGGCTGGTTCACAAGGCATTTCATCCCATGAGCCAGGAGAATCGCCCTGAAACCAGCATATGCAACTGCTGCAAGGATTGCTGCGATACCCTCAATCTCTGGAGAAACGGCGTTTTTCCTCTGTGCAACTCCACCTATTATCTTTCCGTGGTTGATTCCGAAGCATGCGTGGGATGCGGTGAGTGCGTGGAGAGATGTCCCACAGAGGCCATGGCCCTCAACGATGAAGGAAAGGCCGAGGTGGATGAAAAGGCCTGTTTCGGATGCGGTGTATGCGCACGGTTCTGCCCGTCGGATGCTATTTCACTCAAGGAAGGTCTGCGTCAGGTCAGAATCATGCCTCCGCGTCTCCGCGCAGGGAAAGGCTAAGATATAAGGGGAGATGTCCCATGACAGGCAAGACCATTCATGAGCTCAAGGTAGGCGACAGGGCTGAGTTTTCCAAGACCGTTTCCGAGGCCGATATCTACTTGTATGCAGGGGTGACAGGTGATTTTAACCCCGCCCACATAGATGAGGAATATGCCAGGACGACATTTTTCAAAACCAGGATTGCCCATGGCATGCTCTCTGCCGGATTTATTTCAGCGGTCATGGCAAACAGGCTTCCCGGTCCCGGCTGCATTTATCTGCGTCAGGAGCTTTCGTTTCTGGCCCCAGTAAAGATCGGGGATACCATAACGGCATGCGCTGAAGTGCTTAGCCTTGATTACGAGAAAAACAGGGTGAGGCTCAAGACCTGGTGTTTAAACCAGAAAGGTGTGACGGTTCTTGAAGGCGAGGCCCTGGTAAGTCCCAGGAAAAAATGAAGCATGCCCCTTCTCTGATTTGAGAAGGGGCTCTGTCTTCGGATTAGATCTAAGCCGGTCCAAGCTTGTTGCCTTTCTCGTCGTAGCGGTACCATCCGATGCCTGTCTTTCTGCCCAGATGGCCTATCTTGACCTTTCTCTGGAGCAGCATGGGAGGATGAAACTTTTCATCCTGGGTCTCCTTGTAAACAGCGCTCATGGCATTGAAGCCGACGTCAAGACCTGCAAGATCCGCGGTCTCAAAGGGTCCCATGGGTCTTCCAAAACCGAAGCGCATTCCCTTGTCCACGTCTTCAACACTTACAACGCCTGCCTCAACAAGCTTTATGGCCTCTATGGTGCTCGGGAAATTGATCCTGTTCAGGGCAAAACCGGCTACATCCCGATTGACCACGATGGTTTCCTTGCCCAGGCTTTTTCCAATTTCCACAGCGGTTTTAACCGTTTGGTCGGATGTCAGAAGTCCCTTTACGATCTCGAGGATGCGCATCATGGGTACGGGGCTGAAGAAATGTGTGCCTACAAACCTGGACGCCCTTCGTGTTGCTTCAGCGATATTTGTTATGGGTATGGCAGAGGTGTTAGTGGCGAATATAACATCGGGCCGACAGATCTTGTCGAGCTCCTCAAAGAGTTCCCTCTTGACCTCCAGGATTTCAACTATCGCCTCGAATACAAAATCGGCGTCGGAGGCGCTGGAAAGATCCGTGGCCGGCTCAATCCGTTCCATGATTTCAGCCACCGAACCCTGGACCTTTCCTTTTTCCACGAGCTTTGTGACGGACCATTTGATGTTTTTAATTCCCTTTTCAACAATCTCGGGCATCAGATCTCTCATTACGACCCTGTAGCCTGCCTGGGCGCAGACCTGCGCTATGCCTCCGCCCATGAGTCCTGCACCTGCAACGAATATCTTCTTTATCTCCATTATATTTTTCCTCCGGCAAATTCCTTTTTCTGTGAAAAACTATGCAGACTCCTTTTGGATGTTTCTTTTTGCGAGAAGAATGGTTGTTGTGCCTGTCTGTACAACCTCCCCCCGCTGGTTTATCAGCTCTTTCTCAAAGACCAGTATGCCCCTGTCCGGTTTTGATGTCTCCCGAACTTCTTTTACGTACTGCTCTACGTGAATGGTATCTCCTATGAAGATGGGGAGCTTGAACTTCCATGTCAGCTCCAGGAACGCCAGTATGCTTTTTTCCGTGAGCTGGTAGGCAAGGCCTGAGTGGATGGCTATCCCTAGGAGACCGTGGGCGATGCGCCGGCCGTAAGGTGTACGGCTTGCGTACTCAGCGTCCGTATGAAGCTGGTTGTGGTCCCAGGAAAGGCCTGCGAAGGAGACTATGTCCGCCTCGGTCACAGTCCTTGCTTTGGTCACGAATCTCTGGCCCGGCTGAAAGTCGTCGAAGTAAAGGCTTTCCATGTTCGTCAGTCCTGGTCCTTTGTCATCCCGGCTATCTTTCTGACTATCTCCTTCCTGGATTCTATGTCGTACTGGCTTGTAATCCCGATTCGTTCCATACGGGGCGAGCCGCCTCCGTGGAGCGCTCCGAACATGGAGCAGCCTCCCTTGCCGGAGATCGCGATATCTCCCACGTGGCGCCAAAGCTGGGCCTGATTTTCAGGGGACATCTTTCTGTTTCTGGTGGTGTACTTGCGGGCCAGATCCTTTACTTCGTGATTTACAAACTCCCCTTCATATGGAAAGGTTGCAGGCATGCCTCCGGATATATCGGCAAGCATCTCCATTTCATGAAATACGGCCTCCCCGGTGAGGCACCGGCCCACGTTGCAGTAAATGGAATTGGGTATCATATTTCCGGGGCCGTAGGGTCTCATCCCCACGCCCGGTATATAGAGTTCCGGCTTTCCCAGCGCCGATGCAGTGAATCCGGCCGCATATCCCAGTTCTGTAACCTTGATAATCTCCGCATACTTGTCCATCACATGTTTTTCACGGGAGATGCCGTTGCAGTCGGCGGCCAGCGCGCAGGTGCCGAGGAGCAGATCCCCCAGGGCGGGTTTGCATCCTGAATAGCTGTGGCGATGGAACAGGGCGAAGAGCAGGGCCAGAATCCCGCCGTGCCTGTATTCTCCGCAAAGAAAAACCCTTTCCCACGGCACAAAGACATCGTCAAAGACCACATATGAATCGCAGCTTCCCGCATTGAAGCCCTTTGGAAAGTGCTTCCTTTCTCTGTAATTGTGTATGGTTACAAGCTGTTTTACCCCATCCCAGTCACCGGGAACGGCAAAGGAGACCGCATAGTCCCTGTCGGCCTCCAGAAGGGCCCTGGTCGGGACCACCAGGATCTCGTCCGCAACCGCTGCCTCTGAGATGTGGACCTTGCAACCCCTTACCACTATGCCGTCGCTTTTGCGCTCAACAACATGGAGATAGGAGTCAGGATCTTCCTGTTCGCTGGGTCTCTTTAGCCTCTCTCCCTTTACATCCGTCTGGGCGCAGCAGCCTACAAGGTCGTCCGTCTGAAAACGCCTGAGCCACTCCTTGAAATTGGCGTGATACCGGGTGTTACCCTTGTTATCCTTGTCCGCCTCATAGGAGACCGTGTAGATCGCATTTACAGCATCAACTCCCATGCACCTCTGGGTGCAGCCTCCCACAGTGCGGCAAAGCATCCGGGTCATGTCCTGTTTTTTGTGAAGATCCTCGGTTGTCTGGTGTACGTGGCAGAACCGGTTGATCTTTTCGCCGGTGAGGTGAGAGGTCGCAGTCATAAGGCTCTCGTACTCCGGCTTCAGTGCAAGCTCAAAGGTGGTCCCCATGACATCGCAGGTGGGTCCCAGGCGTTCATCGTCCCGCCCTATCTTATCCCCTCCCAGATAAAGGTTGCGTTTCATGGCTGCAATGCCTTTCATCCACTCTTCCTTTGTCCTCATAACACCTCCCCGGGGCGGAAGTTGATCAATTCTCCTGCCAAGTTCCATCCCCTCATCGTATTAAGAATTCAAAATGCTTTCCCTTATCTCCGCCGGTGTCGCCGGCTCCCTGTCCAGCGCCCTCAATATTCGAACAGCCTTTTCAACAAGCTCGGCGTTGCTTTTGGCCGGTTTGCCTTTGGAGATAAAGAAATTGTCCTCAAAACCTACCCTTACGTTTCCGCCCAGGAGTGCCGACTGAGCAACCATGGGAAAGCTTTCGGGACCTATTGCAAATCCTCCCCATACTGCGCCTTCAGGCAGGGCCTCCTTCATCATCAGCATGTTTTTGACGCTTGCCGGGATTCCCCATTTGATGCCGAGGCAAAGCTGGAACACATAGGGTGGCCTTACAAGTCCTTTCTCAATAAGGGATCTGGCTATACCTATGTGACCCATATCGAAAACCTCAAGCTCAGGTATGGCGCCGGCATCTTTTATCATGGACGCCATGGCCTCGACGTGGGGTACAAGGTTTGCGAAGATACGGTCTCCGAAATTCATGGAGCCGACGTCAAGGGAGCAGAACTCAGGCTTAAGGCGCACGATATGCTCCACTCTCTTTTCCGGAGAGCTCCAGGTGGTTCCGGGGCCCAGACCCGGAGGGTCCGTATCCGCTGGAATTATCCGTGCCCCTGCCCCAGTTGTAAGATTAATGAGCATATCGCATGCTCCGCGGATCCTTTCCACTACCTCTCTGTAAAGTTCAAAGTCCATTGAAGGCCCCCCTGTTACAGGGTCCCGAACGTGTATATGGGCTACGGCCGCTCCCTGTGACCATGCCTCAACAGCGCTTTCAGCTATCTCCCTCGGGGTTACCGGAAGGGAAGGATGCCTTGATTTGTCGCCAACGCCGCCTGTGATGGCTGCCGTGATGATAAGCTTGTCAGAAGTCATATTCCTCTCTCTCGATTATGGTTGCAACACCCTGGCCGCCCCCGCAGCATGCATTGGCGCATCCGTAGCGGGCTTTCTTGAGGTTAAGTATCCTTGCAAGAGTTCCCAGTATTCTGCATCCGGTTGCGCCCAGGGCGTGGCCTATGGCTGTTCCGCCGCCCATGACGTTGACCCTTTCCGGGTCAATGCCCATTTCCTTTATGCAGTTTAAGGCAACCACCGTAAACGCCTCGTTTATTTCCCAATAATCTATATCGCTCACTGAAAGCCCCGCGCTCTTCAGAGCCCTTTGAGTGGCAGGGACGGGTCCTATGCCCATTATGGTGGGATCGACCCCCGCAAAACCTATTGCACGAATGGTTGCAAGTGGTCTTATTCCTTTTTGCCTGGCCTTTTCTTTGGACATGATGATGATTGCGGATGCTCCTGCGTTAAGAGGCGACGCATTTCCCGCGGTAATAGCCCCTTCCTGCTTGAAGACGGGTTTGAGCTGGGCCAGTCCCTCAAGGGTAGTGTCTTTTCTAATGGCCTGGTCTTTTTTGACGCTCATTTTGGAGCCGTCTGCCTGGGGAGCATCTACGGGAAGGATCTCACCGTCAAAGAAACCATCCTCCTGCGCCCTGGCGGCCAGTTCATGGGATCGCTTAGCCCACTGGTCGAGTTCAGGTCTTGAGAACTCTCTCATGGAGAAAAGCTTTTCTGCCGTAAGCCCCATGTTCATGGCGTTTTTTAGGTCCCAGTGGGAGTATTGCGGCTCTGAATTCAGGCGGCTGTTGATATTGGCATGACCTTCCTTTCTGGATGCCTGACCCATGGGGACCCTCGTCATGTGTTCCATGCCGGCGGCAAGTACTATTTCTGCATAACCGAGCATGACCTCCATGGCTGCAATATGAACCGCAGCCATGGAGGAGCCGCACTGCTGGTCAACATATTTGGCTGCAACCGTCTCGGGCAGGTTGGATAAAAATACCGGAAGCCTTCCGCCGTATGTCCAGTTCTCGCTGACGCCGATAGCCGATCCGGTAATGCAGTCTTCCACCTCTGATGGGTTGACTCCGGTTCGCCTGAGCAGCTCAGGAAGGAGTTTAGAGAGGAGATCGTCTGCCCTGAGACTGTAAAACCAGTCTCTTTCCGGATCATTGGGCCTGGATCGGGATTGGGCGGTTCTCAGATATCCTGCAATGACTGCCTCTTTCATGGCCTTCTCCTTATAGTGGTGTTCTTAAATTCGAACCTTTTAGTGTAGGTATATACTAAAGTCAAGGTGAAATTAAGGTCATTAATAAACATCTATTGGGTTATTTGCCGGGTTCTTTAAAAGAATTATCAGAAAAACATTGACAGACTCTAAAATTTTCAATAAAACCTGTCACGTTGTAAGGTCGCATGGGCTAAGGTTCTGACTAAGAAGCGAAAGGTGGTCACTCTGTGTCAAAGGATGTGAACAGAGCCAAAAAGGAACGCAAGGCCAGCAGGAACCCTGCAAAACGGCATGCCATTCTGAGGGCTGCTGAGATTGTATTCGCAGGAAAGGGTTTCCATGAGGCCACTATCTCTGATATAGCAGAGAAGGCTCACGTCTCTGAGGCTACAATCTATGAGTATTTCTCTTCCAAGGAGGAACTTCTCTTTTCCATCCCTGCAGAGGTAACCAGGGATCATCTCAGTAAATCAAAAGAAGCACTGGAATACGTACGCGGAGCTGCAAACAGACTGAGGATGCTGATCTACCGCCATCTGAGGCTCTATTCAACCAATCCCAATTATGCCAAGGTGGTCATGCTCATTCTCAAGAGCAACCGCAACTTCCTTAAAACAGATTCTTATAAGGTTATCCAGGAATCAGCAGGACTTACCATCAAGGTAATAAAGGAGGGAATTGCAAGCGGCGAGTTCAGGTCTGACTTGAACCCATATCTGGTCCGCGCCATGATATGGGGAAGCGTCGAGCATTTGGTAATAAGAAAGAGTATGCTGGGTAAACCAGAGGAATTGCTCCCCCTGGCCGATGAGATCACAAATACGCTCTTTCAGGGCATCCTGGTTCCCGGGAATGAGCGAGCAGTGAAGATACACCTTACCCTTGAGAAAAAGGAGTAATAATAATCCGCCATGAACCTTGCCAGATACCTAGATGATTCAGCCGAAAGATATCCCGACAAAATTGCCGTACGCTTTGAGGGAAAAGAGATCACCTTCTCCGAGCTCAAGAAGCGCTGTAACAGACTCGCACTCGGATTAACGGAGATGGGCCTCAAGCCTGGAGATATATGCGTGCTCATGATGCCCAACAGCCTTGATTTCTATATCGCTTACTACGGGCTCGCAAAGACCGGGGCCAGTGTTGTTCCCGTGAATTTTCTCTATAAGACCAGGGAGCTGGAGCATATCTTCAATGACGCAAGGCCCAAGGCCTTTATTGGAAGGGAGCCTTATCTGGATGAGGTCCGCAAGGTGCTCGGCAAGGCGGCAACCCCTGAGATCCGCCTGGCGATGGATCTGAAGGGGGGCGATTCTGATTTTACTCCATTTGAAAAGGCCTTTTCCAGTAGTAATGATTTTGAGACATATCCTTCAAAGGACAATGATACCTGGGCCATCCTTTATACATCAGGTACCACAGGCGCTCCCAAAGGGGTGATGCTGACCCACGGAAATCTAGCTCAAAACTCAAAGATTGTCGCAGACATGAGGGGCGAGACTTCTCCGGACACCCTTGTAATAGGCGTGCTTCCCTTTTACCATGTCTATGGTCAGACCAGCGCATACAATGCCTCCATGTACCTTGGAATAACAGTCGAGCTTTTTCCGCAATTTGATCCTGACAGGGTAATAAGGATTGTGGAGGAAGAAACCAGACCAACCATGTGTTTTGCCGTTCCCACAATGATCAACAGACTTATCCAGGTTGCATCCCAGCGACCCCTCAAGAGGTCCTCCCTGAGATTTTGCATATCCGGCGGGGCATCTCTGCCCGTCGAGCTTCTGCACCGTTTTGAGGCGCTTTTCCACACCAAGATCTACGAAGGCTACGGGCTGACGGAAGCACCTGTTTGCGTTGAAAACCCATATGGCCGGCCGACCAGACCCGGATCCATCGGGTTTCCCATCAAGGGATTCAGCGCAAGAATCGTGGATGATCTGGGGGTTGACGTGAAGCAGGGGGATTCAGGGGAACTGCTGATCAAGGGGCCCGGCGTTATGAAAGGATATCTGAACCGGCCCAAGGAGACGGCAGAAACAATAACCGACGGCTGGCTTCACACAGGCGACATAGCCCGCACGGACAAAGACGGATATATCTACATTGTAGACAGGAAAAAGGATCTGATCATCCGTGGAGGCTACAATGTCTATCCCAGGGAGATAGAGGAGGTCCTTTACCAGATACCCCAGATTCTCGAGACAGCCGTATTCGGGGTTCCCCATCCCGACCTGGGAGAGGAAGTCGCGGCGGTAGTTGTGCTCAAGGACGGAGAGACACTAGAGCCTGATACTGTTAGAAGCTTTGTGAAGTCTCAGGTGGCCCCCTACAAATACCCGAGGATAATCAAGATAGTTAAGGAACTTCTCCCCAAAAGCGCCACGGGCAAGATCCTTAAAAGAGAGATAAGAAAGATATATTCGGAGGGTATATGAGCCCTGCCCCGGAAAAGATTCTTATAGTCGGCGCGGGAACCATGGGGCATTCCCTGGCCCTTCTCTTTGCGATGTCAGGCTTCAGTGTGGCATTGGTGGACAGGGAGGAGAATGCCGTAAATAAGGCACTTGAGCTTATAGCCTCGGCTGCCGGGACCCTGGTGGAATCCGGCATGGCAGGAACTGAGCAGATCAGGGAGTGGAATCGCCTTATCCATACTTCAACGGACCTCAAGAAGGCTGCTGAGGACTCTTTTCTAGCCATAGAGACGGTGGATGAAACACCATCCATTAAAAAAGAGGTCTTCACTCTACTTGACCGCTGGTGCCCGCAGCATACCATCCTTTCCAGCAACACCTCGGCGCTCAACATCTTTGACATAGTTGAAACAGGCCGGCCTGAACGGGTGGTGATAACCCATTTTTTCGCTCCGCCCCATATTATCCCGCTGGTGGAAATCGTTCCGGGTCCCTTGACTGATCCTCATGCAGTATCTGAGGTCGTGAGGATAATGGAGATTGCAGGCAAGGAACCCCTTGTCCTCAGGGAATATATCCCGGGGTTCATAGTCAACCGCATACAGAGGGCGATTGCCCGGGAGGCTTTTTCCCTTGTGGACAGAGGGGCCGCTTCCATTGAAGAGATAGACAGGGCAGTTAAATCAAGCCTGGGTATAAGACTTCCTGTCGTGGGCGTTCTTCAGACCTATGATTTTACAGGTCTAGACGTCTATTATAAAATCAACAAGGAAACGCCCATATCAGCCCCCGCTGCCCCTACCTCCCCGCCTGAAATAGTTAGAAAAAAGGTGGAAGAGGGAAGCTTCGGCGTCAAGACCGGCAAGGGACTGTATGACTATGGAGGGAGAAAGACGGGGGACATAATGAAAAGAAGGGACCTTCGCTATATGGAAGTCCTTAAGGCCCTTAGAAAAGACAGGAGCCCTATTTAGGGAGGAGATAAAATGAAACTTGACGGAATGGTTTCCGTGATTACCGGCGCCGGGAGGGGAATAGGCAGGAGCATAGCCCGGGCCTTTGCCCGTGAAGGCTCGAATATCGTCCTGGCGGCAAGGTCTCCGGATCAACTGGAAGAAGTGGCAGGCGAGGTAAAAGCCCTGGGGAGGAAAGTTCTTCCTGTGTCCTGCGACGTCTCGTCTCCTGAAGAAGTAAAAAAGCTTGCCGACAGGGTAAGGGAGCGGTTCGGGCGGGCGGACATCCTGGTAAACAACGCAGGCACTTCAAGGCGGTCAAAGATCCTGGACTACGATGATGATACATGGCTCGGGGTGCTGAAGGTGAACCTGTTCGGGACATATCTTTGCTGCAAGGCCTTCTTGCCCATGCTTCAGGAGCAGGGCAGGGGAAGGATCATCAATGTTGCATCCACCGCCGGCAAAAATCCGGTTCCTTTTAACACCGCATACAGCGCCTCCAAACACGGTGTTTTGGGACTTACAAAATCCCTGGCAGGCGAGGTGGCCTTGAGCGGGTATCCGGAGATAACGGTAAACGCCATCTGCCCTTTTTATGTCAATACGGATATGCTTACTGGACCGCAGGGCTATGTTGCAGCAATGGCGGGAATAAGCGGTATGTCAAGACAGGAGGTATTGGAAAAATCGGTTCATCGCAATTACCAGAAGCGTGTGCTTGAGCCCGAAGAGATAGCATCCATGGCCGTCTATCTTGCAAGTGATGAGGCAAGGGGTATCACCGGCCAGGCCATAAACATCTGCGGGGGAGCAGTTTTTCATTGAAAATTGGAGCCCCTGTGCAAGGGCAGTTTTTTCCATGAAAGGAGGTGACCGTCAGAAGCATAAGTTGCATAAGCGGATTGGTTTCCCTGATTTTCCGGGTCGTAACGTCAAACTTGAATGAGGAGGAAATTGAAATGAAGAAAACAAGTTTTTTTGCTTTTGCATTGGTTTTGGCGCTGTGTTGCTGGATGGTTCCGTCCCTTTCAGGCAGCGACCTTTCCTTTGCCGCGGATAAGACCTTCCGATGGAAATGCCAGGTACACTGGCCTGCTGCAAGCAGTTCCTACAAGGACAGCGCCGAGGTGCTCATAAACATGATAAAAGAAAGGACCAACGGAAGGCTTTTGATAGAGCTTTTTCCGGCAGAAGCGCTTCTTCCCTCAAAGGAGATCTTTAACGGTGTCAAGAGGGGAATGATAGAGATAGGGGTGTCCGCCGTTGCCTATTATATTGATCAGGTGCCCCTGGCCGCCGTTGCCTCCGGTCTTCCTCTAAACTTTCTTAATGTATGGGAATGCGCATATTTTCACCAGTGGATGGGCTTTGAGAAGATGATGAGGGACGCGTGCGCAGTGCACGGGATCTACTATGCAACCGATAAGGTCTATCCGACTGAGATGGTATCAAAAAAGCCCATCCGCAAATTTGAAGATTTCAAGGGACTCAAGACCCGCTCTTCGGGAATCCTGCAGAAGTATCTGACCTCTCTGGGAGGTGCCGCAAGCTTTCTGCCCGGCGGAGAGGTATATGCGGCCCTGGCTTCAGGAGTTGTGGACGCTGCCCACTGGGGAGCGGTGCAGGGTGCCGACAGCATGAAATTCTATGATATCTGCAAGTACCATCTAAGGCCCGCTCTCAATGTAGCCGCAACCGATACATGGCTGATCAACCAGAAGTCCCTTGACTCTCTGCCGGAGGATATAAAAAAGATTGTTTTATCAACACTGGAGGAGTTCTTCTGGCGCCGCACAAACCAGTATGAATACCTGGAGGAGATCACCATTCCAAAAATCAAGGAACAGGGCAAGGTTGAGGTCATTGAGCTTTCCGCAGAGGACGTAAAAAAGATGCAGAAGGCAGCGGAACCGCTGTGGGATGAGGTTGCCAAAAAAAGCCCCGAATGTGCCAAGGCGGTTGAGATGCTTAGAAGTTTCCAGAAATCTCTCGGTCGCTGATTATCCGGTTTTTATCCCCTGCCCCAAAGGAATGTAAGGGCAGGGGCTCAGTCTGAATAAGGAGGGAGTTAGGTGGCTGCCTTGGAGGCGATTCTAGTAACCATAGACAAGATCAACGACTGGCTGGGAAAGACGCTTTCCTTCGGAGTCCTGATCATGTTTGTTCTGGTGCTGAGTGAGGTTATTCGAAGGTACTTTTTCAACGCCCCGACCGTGTGGGCCAATGAACTGGTCCAGATGATATTCGGCGCATATGTGGTGTTGTCGGGCGGACATATTCTTCTCTGGGGAGGACACGTAAACGTAGATGTCATATACTCCAATTTCTCTGAAAGGGGAAAGGCAATAGCGGATATAGTGACTTCCTTCCTTTTTTTCGCCTTCATCGGCATGCTTTTTATCTATGGAGGTTCTCTGGCCCTTGAGTCTCTGATGACCCTGGAGCGCACACAATCTGCCTGGGATCCTCCTGCCTATCCTGTAAAATTGATGATTCCCCTCGGCGCAATGCTTCTTCTCATTCAGGGACTGGCAAAACTCATTCGTGACATAATGGCGCTTGTCCGTGTAAGAGGTGCCGGGCCTGTCGGCAAGGGGGATAAGGAAGTCCTATGAGCATAGAGCTATTGACCGCGCTTTTCTTTTGTTCTCTTCTGATCTTTCTTCTTCTTGGCCTTCCGCTTTCATTCGTCCTGGGGGGCGTATCGGTGGTTTTCCTTTATTTCACCTGGGGTCCGCAGTCATTTTATATGGTTGCCGCCCAGACATTGGGGGCAATGGACAAGTTTACCCTGGTCGCCATCCCCCTGTTCATATTCATGGCGATGATCCTGGAAAAATCGGGCACGGCAAACGACCTCTATGAGATGATGTACGTCTGGTTCGGTCCCATAAGAGGCGGGCTTGTAATCGGGACCCTGGTCATATGCGTCATTTTTTCAGCCATGTGCGGGATATCCGGGGCAGCCGTGGTGAGCATGGGCGCAATCGCTCTTCCCAGCATGCTGAGCCGGGGATACGACAAGTCATTGGCGGTGGGGTGCATCAACTCGGGTGGAGGATGGGGAATACTCATACCTCCCAGCGTCCTGATGATTCTTTATGCCCTTATCTCCGGCGAATCGGTGGGAAAACTCTTTGCCGGCGGGGTGATGCCGGGACTCCTTCTATTTGCAGTGGTTTTAACCTA
>QZIK01000110.1 GCA_003599015.1 Desulfobacteraceae bacterium
CCGCGGCGTCGGCGGCCAGGCGACGCACCTCGGGGCTGAAGGGGCGATCGAGGTCGGGGCGCTGGAGGAAGCGCAGGTAGCTGGGGTCCTCGGCGGCGACCTCGCGCAGGGTGCGGCCGCGGTACTTGCCGAACGTGAAGGCCGCCTCGCCGGCGTCGTTCCAGGACAGCTTGCCGTCGGGGTCCACGCGGTTCTCGCGCCCCTGGGCGCAGACCGCGTGCAGGCCCGCCACGTCTTCGGGCAGGTCGTCGTAGCGCGACACCTGGGCCAGCAGGATCTCGAGCGTGGCCAGCGCGTCGGCCAGGGCCGAATGCGCCTCGGCGTGGTCGCGGCCGCAGTAGAAGCGCATTGCGGCCGACAGGGTGCGCGGCTCCTTCAGATGGAAGATGCGCATCGCATCGACGTGGCGGGCGGCCGCGCGATCGATCGGTCGCCCGATGCGCTCGAGCTCGGCGGCGAGGAATGGCCAGTCGAAACCCTGCGAGTTGAAGCCGGCGACGTCGGCCCCGGACAGCAGGGCGACCAATTCGTCCGCGACGCCTTCGAGCGGAGGGGCGTCGCGGACGTCGTCGTCGGTGATGCCGTGGATCGCCGTCGCCCCGGGCGGGATCGGCACGCCCGGATTGACGCGGCGCACCCATTCCGTGCGTCGCCCGTCGGGCTCCACGCGCACCAGCCCGATCTCGACCGCGCGGTCGCGGCCGATGTCGGTCCCGGTGGTCTCGAGGTCGAAGATG
The DNA here is from genome assembly GCA_003599015.1 of Desulfobacteraceae bacterium. Taxonomy (GTDB): domain Bacteria; phylum Desulfobacterota; class DSM-4660; order Desulfatiglandales; family Desulfatiglandaceae; genus CG2-30-51-40. Next base: position 738 of record QZIK01000110.1, read on the forward strand.
ACCAGGGGCCGCTCGAGCCGCAGGCTCCGCACGGGCTCAGACCTTCGCGTGCACGGGCACCTTGAAGATCCACTCCGGGTGCAGCTTGCTGTTGCCGCCGTGGATCTCGCAGAGCGCCTCGCGCAGGCGGCGCGTGACCGCGCCCTCCTTGCCGTCGCCAACCTGGTGGTCCTTGCCGCCGTAGTGCATCACGCCGACCGGGGTGACCACGGCCGCGGTGCCGCAGGCGAGAACCTCTTTCAGCAGGCCGGTGTCCGCATCGGCGCAGACCTTCGCCACGGCCGGGTGCTCCTCGATCCAGTTGTAGCCGAAGTCGCGGCAGAGGATGCCGACCGAGTCGCGCGTAACCCCGTCGAGGATCGTGTCGCCGGTCGGGGCCGTGATGATCCGGTCCTCGTAGACGAAGGCGATGTTCATCGCCCCCATCTCCTCGACGAACTTCTTCTCGCGCGCGTCGAGCCAGATGATCTGGTCGAAGCCCTCCGTCTGGGCCTGCTTGATCGGCAGCAGGGCCGCCGCGTAGTTGCCGCCCGTCTTGGCGTAGCCGGTGCCGCCGGGGGCGGAGCGGACGTACCGCTCCTCGACCTTGAGCCGCAGCGGGCTGATGCCGCGCGCGAAGTAGGAGCCGACCGGCCCGATGATGATGTAGAACAGGTAGTCGGTGGAGGCCTTCACGCCCAGACCTGTCTGCGTCGCGATCATCGTGGGCCGGATGTAGAGCGCCTCGGGAGGCTCGGGCACCCAGTCACGATCGATGTCGATGAGCAGATTCAGCGCCTCCATGAACAGGTCGGGGTCCACCTCGGGCATGCACATGCGCCCGCACGAGATGTTGAAGCGGGCGACGTTCTTGTCCGGCCGGAACATGTGGACCGAGCCGTCCTTCGGATTGCGGTACGCCTTCATTCCCTCGAAGATCTCCTGCCCGTAGTGCAGCACTTTCGCGGCGGGGTCGAGGGAGAGCGGCCCGTAGGGCTCGATCCGGGGGTTGCGCCACTGCCCCTCCCGGTAGTCCAGCTTGAACATGTGGGGAGTGAACACCTGCCCGAACCCGTAATCGCCGGTCGGCGGGGCCGGCGGATGGGGGTGCCGCTTGACCTCGATGCTCATGATCGCCTCCTCACCCGGGGACAAGATCGCGGGCGGCTCCCGGACCCGGCGGCCAGGGGCTGCCGCCGGGCCCGGTCCATGGTTAATCGTCGCCAAACGGGCCGCGAAAATCAAGGGTTGCGGGCCGATACGGGGCGGGATCAGTCCGCTTCGAGGGCTCGCTGAAGTTTAGACCTCTCCTGCGGTTGCGGCGATATGCCGGCCGCGCCGCAGAGCAGCGCGAGGGTGGCGTGGGCTTCCTCGGGATCGTCGCCGGGGCCGATCTCCAGTTCCAGCTCCCACGCGCGGCGGCCGCCGCCGAAGTCGGTGCGGTCCACCTCCGCGCGCCAGCGATCTGCGAGCGGAAAGGTGCGGCGCAGATTGCTGAAGCGCGCGACCTCGACTAGCCCCGACGCCGCGACCGGCAGCAGATCGCGCCACGAGGCCGGCACCACGCGCGCGTCCACCGTTTCCATGGCCCACGCCGCCGGGGGGAGGATGACCTGCTCCTCGCGCCGATCGTGAAAGGCGCCGCTCCCCTCGCGCGCCCCCTTGAGACTGAGGATCGCCCGCGCGGGCGCGCCGACCGGCGCGGCGCCCGCGTCCGGCAGCGCCGCCTCCGGATCCAGCTCCCATTCGGCGCGCAGGCGCAGCGCCCAGCGGGCGCGTCGCAGGTCGCGACCCGCCGTGTCGAAGAAGCGGTTCGCCTGCAGCCGCGCCCTCTCGGCCGGGCCGAGGCGGGCCTCCAGCCGCAGCGCCGCCGCCTCGCCGCCCAGGTCGAACTTCCACTCCCTCTCGCGAGCCATGCTCACAGCCTACGACTTCCCCACAGCCAGTTTGGTTGATCAGACAGGCATAGACGTCATACTGGTTGGAGATTCACTTGGGATGGTAGTACTGGGATATGATTCGACAGTACCGGTGACCATGGAAGAAATGATCCATCATTGCAAGGCGGTGTGCCGCGGGGCGAAAAGAGCCTTTGTTTTAGGAGATATGCCCTTTTTGTCTTACCACATAAGCATTGAGCAGGCCATAGGAAACGCAGGCAGACTCATCAAAGAAGCGGGATGCGATGCAGTCAAACTTGAGGGAGGCAGCGCCATGGCTCCTGTGGTTAAGGCCATTGTGCAGGCTGGGATCCCTGTATGCGCCCATATAGGCCTGACCCCCCAGACGGCGACACAGCTCGGAGGTTTCAAGGTCCAGGGAAAAGACGCTGAAAGTGCAAGGGAACTCATCCGTTCGGCAAAGGACCTGGAAGCGGCCGGAGCGTTCATGATAGTGATGGAGTGCATCCCCGACAAACTGGCATCCATGATAACAAAGTCACTCTCCATCCCCACCATAGGCATAGGTGCCGGAAAAGAGTGCGACGGTCAAGTCCTGGTATTTCACGACCTTCTTGGGCTCTTTGAACGGTTCACTCCCAGGTTTGTAAAACGATACGAACACCTTGCCCCCAAGGTAAAGGCTGCCGTAAACCTTTACAGGGAAGAGGTCGAAAAGGGTTTATTCCCGGCAGAGGAGCACACATTCAACATGAAAGCTGAAGAGGCGCAGAAGATATAGGAGGAGCGGAAAGATGGATATAGCCGTTGTTGGGCCAGGGGCCATGGGCTGCCTGTTTGCTGCTCGACTCAAACAATCCGGAAACAACGTCACCCTAGTTGATTACAAGGAACAGAGAGCCGCGTTTATCAGTTCAGAGGGCGTAAGGATTGAAGGCTCCTCTGGAAGCCATGTGGTTTCTGTCCCGGCAGCGGTTGGAAAGATGGCGGTTCCCCCTGAAGTAATAATAGTTTTTGTAAAGGCGACGCAAACAAAAAAAGCTGCCATGAATGCAGCAACATGGGCGGGGCCTGACAGCCTGGTGCTCACCCTTCAAAACGGACTTGGGAACATGGAGATCCTCCAGGAGATATTCGGCATAAAAAGGGTTGCTGCCGGTGTAACAGCTGAAGGAGGAACCCTTCTTGAGGCCGGGCACGTAAGACACGCCGGAAGGGGGGAGACCATCATAGGCCGTCCCCCGGGTGACGCCGGCAAAATTGAACGCCTGGTTAATGCCCTGAACGGGGCCGGGTTTTCAGCCAGGCTTGTGGACAGGGTTGAGGAGCTTATCTGGGGAAAGCTGCTGGTGAACGTGGGAATAAACGCACTGGCTGCCGTCACAAGGCTGCGCAACGGTGACATTCCCCGCATCGAACCCCTCAGGCAAATCATGGCGGATGCGGTTGAAGAGGCCATGGCCGTAGTGAGGGCAAAGGGGGTAAAACTACCCTATGAGAACCCCCTCCAAAAAGTTATGGATGTATGCCAGGCCACAGCCGTAAATCTTGCCTCCATGCTCCAGGATGTTTTGCGGGAAAGGACTACGGAGGTAGAGGCAATAAACGGCGCCATTGTTCGGGAGGCATCGGCTTTGGGAATCCCTGCACCCGTCAACATGGCCCTTGCCCGTATTGTAAAGGGAATTGAATCCAGTTACGATCTAAGGGCTGACTCTATCTGATCATTGTCTTTTGGCGTAGGCTGCCGCCTCGAGACCGGCCACACAGCCTTCGCCCACAGCCTTTGCAACCTGCCATGGAGGTCCGCAGATATCCCCTGCCGCAAAGATGCCCGGGATATTTGTTTCCTGGTTCCGGTTTACCGATATATATTGCATTGTCTCTGCATCCAGAGCCACCCCCAGGTTCCCGGCCAGCTCAACCGCCCCTTTAGCGCCAAGTTCTATAAACACTCCTGAGACATCCAGTAACGATCCATCGTCAAGGGAGATTCCCTTGACAGAATCCTCTCCCAGGATAGCCGTTACCTTCCTTCCGGAATGCACCTTCACCGCTGAAGAGGATAACTGTCCGGCAAGCCCCCCGGATACTTCAAGCTCTTCACATACAAGATGGACCTCAGCCGCATAGAAAAGAAGGGTCAAAGCTCCGCTTACCGCAGCGCTTTTTCCACCAACGACCGCAACACGCTCACCCTTGAAAAAATTTGCATCGCACTCGACACAATAGCTGACTCCTTTTCCAAGGAAATCCTTTTCTCCCGGCACCCTCAGTTTCCTGCGGGATATGCCCATGGCAAGCACAACAGCTCTGGCCTCTATTTCATCTCCCCCTTCAAGGCGCAGCATGAACCTGTTGTCGGAAGCCTTCAGCTCCGTGACATCCTCATCCATGAAGTCTGCGCCCGCAGCCAGAACCTGCTTTCTTCCCTCTCTTAACAGGGTCTCCCCTGTAACTCCGTTCATGCAGCAGTAATTCTCAATGTGAGCCCCATAGACGCTGCTCCTTCGCTCCCTGCCAAGCACAAGCACTGATGCCTTTTTTCTTGCCGCATGTATGGCAGCCTGGAGACCGGCAGGGCCTGTACCGAGAATCACTACATCATAGCAAACAGTTCCCATAATTTATCTCTCGCTTATTTCACCTCGGCAATCCTTATCTCAAACAATCTGGGCCAGTACTTTCCAGTTACAAAGAGCCTGCGCTTTTTTTCATCATATGCAATGCCGTTTGGAACAGCCTCTGGAGCCGTAACTCCGGCCTGGCCTCTCAGCCCCTCAAGGTCAATCCATCCTGATACCATCCCTGTCCTGGGTGATATTATTGCAATCCTGTCCTCATTCCAGATATTGGCAAAAATTTCCCCCTCAACGTACTCAAGCTCGTTCAGAAAAAAAACAGGTCCTTTTTCATCGCGGACTTCAAGTCTTCTTTCTTCACGAAAGTTATCCCGGTTGAGAAAGCGCAATACTGATGTACCATCGCTCATGATCAGGTTCTTCCCGTCATAGGTCAGGCCCCAGCCTTCGCCGGGATAGGTAAAGGATCTCAAAGAAACAAGGCTTTTTTTGTCATAGACAAATCCGGTTCTTGATCTCCAGGTAATCTGGAAAATCCTGTCACCAACCACCTCAAGCCCTTCACCGAAAAAAGAATCTGAAAGGGGCCTGGAGGCAAACACACGTCCTGTTTTCAAGTCCACCTTTCTGACGGATGACCTGCCGTGGAGTCCTGTGCTTTCGTAAAGCAAATCACCTTCAACGGCAAGTCCCTGGGTAAAGGCTTCAACATCATGGGGGTAGGAATTAATAACCTCGCAGGAAAAGATCCCTCTATATCCTTTTTCATCTCCTGCCTGGCGTCCCTTGCAAGACAATTCCATTGAACCCGGCACCAAAAGACAAAGAAAAGAGGAAATCAAAACAAGGGCTGACTTAATTCCTGGGAACGGCATCACCTCTCCCTTCAGAGCTTTTAAAGATTTCCCTCAGGCTTGCAAGACCTGATTTCCTTGTTTCCTCCGCCAGGACTAGCCGTAAGGCCCCTATGAGTTCGGGATCCACGCTCCTCATGGTTTCTATGCTCTGGCCAAGCCGGCTCAAACCACGGGATTGAACCTGAGGGTCATCGTGCAGGAGTTCCCCTATTATCTCCTGGACAACACCGGGGGCATCTCCTGCATCACTCCGAGAAAGAGGTGGAGAGCCGGCCTGACGACCCTGTTTTTCTCCAGTCTCACCCTTTTGACCTTTACCGAGTATGACAACTTTTGCAACATCACCCGTCCTGACAGTCGAACCGGCCTTGAGCGTTGTATCCGAATAAAGCAGATAATAATTCTGATTTTTTAAAACCTTGCGTAATCCGGCTTCAAGGCTGAGACCTTCAAAGGCAATGGTCAACGTTTCCTTAGAAAGGGGTCCGGCTGTCACTTCAAACCCGGCCTTTTTGCCTATTTCTTTTAGTACAGCGATCAGCTCTGAATTTCGGGCAGATACTGTGAGCCTTCCATCCTTAAATACAACCACTGATCCTCCACCAGCCGTATTTCCTGTCTTTACAGCCTCTTCAGCTTCAAGCGATTTGTATCCGGCAGTAATCCCGATCATCAAAAAAGTAAAAGCCGCACCGATACGCCACACTGACGCAACGCACCGCCACATAAACCCTGCCCTCCTTCCGGTTGCAAATGCCTCGCAAGGATTTCTTCTCATTTAAGCAAGCCCAAGACTTATTCCATAATCATATAGCGACGGGCAGAAGCCCTGCAAGACAAAAAGGTATTGCAGTATGCGGAGGAATAATGTCCGGGTCCCGTCAGAAATGGTTTGCATGTAATACAGGATGTTCTATAGACTGATTCCCGGATATTCGACCTTATATGACCTCAGGCAGGACCATATTCTCTGTGTTATTCCTGGCGGTATTTGCAACCACAATGGGAGCCGGGATAGTGGCGCCGCTCCTGCCTGTCTACGCAGACAGGATTGGGGCAGGCGCCTTTGAAATAGGCCTGATATTCGGCGCCTTTTCTCTGACCAGGACACTTTTTGTTCCCTATTTCGGAAGACTGTCCGATCGGATTGGAAGAAAGCTTCTGCTGACATCGGGCCTTATGCTTTATGCTTTTCTTTCAGTCCTTTATGCCGCTTCCGCAACCGTGGAAGTTTTGATCCTGCTGAGACTGGGACAGGGATTTGCATCTGCCATGATCCTTCCAGTGGCTCAGGCATATGTCGGCATGATTGCCCCGGCATTCAAGGAAGGGCGAGTAATGGGGCTGTTCAGCATGTCTCTTTATGGAGGATTGAGTTTCGGGCCGCTTATAGGTGGATTACTCTCGGATTTTTATACCATGAAAATTCCCTTTCTCTCGATGGGTGGGCTGGCGATGGTGGGTTTCCTCATGTGCCTTTTTTTCCTTCCTTCGGATTTTCCCCAAAAAACCGCGGCTAAACCGCATGTCGGGCCCGCAAAGCAAAAAACCTACCGGGAGCTCCTGGGGATGCCTCCGGTGAGGGCAATCTTTATTTTCAGATTCTGTTTTACATCATGCGTTGGTGTAACCTGGGCTTTTCTTCCGCTGCTTGCGGACGAACTCCGTCTCTCCAGCTCCGCTACGGGAATGGTGGTGATGATCAACGTGGCCATTACAGGAATCCTTCAGGCGCCGATGGGCTACCTTGCAGACCGATTCAGCAAAAAGACGTTAATAGTTGTCGGCGGGATCATGGCCTTCATCTCGGTCCTTTTTTTGAAAGAGGCTACTACATTGCCGGGTCTTTTTATTGCCAACGCTGTTTTCGGAGCTGGCGGAGGTTTATCTTTTCCCGCAATAATGGCTATAGGGGTGATAGAGGGAAAAAGATCCGCTGCCATGGGTTCCATTATGGGGCTTCTTGCATTTGCCCACAGCCTTGGAATGCTTGCTGGTCCCCTTGTGGGGGGAGCGCTTATGGACTTTTCTTCAATGAAGGCCGTATTTACCTGTGCGGCCGGCAGCGTATGTCTTGGAACACTTTTGTGTCTCAAGGTCCATCCAAGAAAGGAAATAACTAATGGGAATAATTGAAGTAGACATGTTTGAACAGGATATTGATTCAGTGGATCACCCTGAGGCATCCAGGCTCAAGAGCCTCCTTGAGGAGGTGGCCATGGATTTTGAATGCAAACTGGATTTCTTCTCAGTAGAAAAAGGGATTGTCTCTTTTTCCTTTGACAGCGATGTTCTTATGGCGGAGATCATAAAGGTTTTACAGAATGGAAGAAACGATCAACACTGAAAATATATCTATCATCCTCGTTGAACCTCATATTCCGGAAAACATCGGTTTCGTGGCAAGGGCCATGAACAATACGGGGATCAAACGGCTTGTCCTGGTAAAGCCAAAAAACTGTGATCTCAGCCGTGTCCTGAAAACAGCCACCGGCACCTCCGTAGATATCGTAGAAGAGATGCTCGTCACAGATGACCTCAAAGATACTCTTGGAACCTACCAGTATGTCGTGGGAACAACCGCCCGCACAGGCACACTGAGACCTGCCCTAACAGACCCGAGATCCCTCGCGAGGGATCTCGTGGGTATCTCAAAGGTCAATTCAGTGGCGATCCTTTTCGGTCCTGAGGACCGGGGTCTTTCCAATGAGCATCTGAGATATTGCCACAGTATAGCAACGATACCTACAGCCGCCTTTTCATCCCTCAACCTTGCCCATGCAGTATTGATATTCTGCTATGAGCTGCTTATGGCCTCCAGTCCGCAGCCGGAGCAGGAGGTTCCGAGGCTGGCGGACAAGTATGAACTTGAAGGCATGTACGATCATTTGAAAACGGTCCTGACCAAAATCGGTTTCATAAATCCCCAGAATCCGGAACACTGGATGATCAATATAAGGCGCTTTTTATCGAGGCTGCCCTTGAGGGCAAGGGAAGTGAGGATAGTGCGGGGAATATGCAGGCAGATAGACTGGTACACAGCCAGACTGGAAGGCCGGGATATGGAAGACAAGGAACATCAGGCCAACAACCGGAAGGGATAACAAAACAGATAACAAAAAAACAATTGACATCCTCCCCAAGACAGAGTAAAGGACTCGACGGGTATTGGAGGATTTTTTTAGATGGACGTCACACATTCGATCAGTTTCACCGGCTGCTATTATTTTTACTTTTACCGGAGGTCCCGGATGGCCTAGCGTGTGACGTCATCAGGGACAGGTTTAAAGCGGAGCACACGCTCCGCTTTTTTTTTGCCTTATACATCCTGAAAAGGAAAACAGTTATGGAACCTGCATTAGCATCGGAAAAACGCGACCGATCCACACAACGGAGTGCCGATCTGAGTCTGCATGAGAAACTGGCACTCATAGGCCTTATTGAGGAGGGAATGAAGGATGGTTCTTCTGAATGCCCTGCCATGGCCGATCTGTTTGACAACCTCTGGGACCTGGTTAATCGCACTGTTTCAGGATCCAGGATAGACCGTCTGAGCCCCGAGGTATCCCGCAACGGATTCAGGGTGATTGAGATAAATGCCGAGTCGGGAGAAAACCTTGGGATGCTCAATATGCTTTACCTTAACAAACCCATACCATGCTACTATCTGGTTTATGTCGAGGTAGCGCCTCCTTTCAGGAAAAGGGGGCTGGGCAACCGCATAATCGAGCATTTCAGGGCCTTTCTCGCGGAAAAAGGCGCCATAGGAATACTTGATAATATTATACCGCCCGAAGATCCTACATATACCATCTATCTCAAACAGGCGTGGGAACCCATAGAGTCTTTGACAGGATCAAACCCCGGCCACGTCGGAGACGGATATATGATATACGTGCCTCCACGACTTCAAAACAGAAATCTCAGCGAATCCATAATAAAACTCCTTCATCACCTTAAGCGCAGGCGGGCATCCATTGAAATGAGGGACAATGAAATAATGGTCAGGCGCACCATAACCGAATTCAAAGAGCTCTATGACGCCCTGCTCGTCTATTTCAAGGATGCAATAGAAAAAAAAGAAGCTCCGCCCATAATGCGTTTCATGTTTACACGCTTCGTCACAAAGCTTATCTCATTCAGACGCCGCATCGGAGATCTTCTGGGATACACCGGAGGAGAATCAATCGAACAGATCACACTGGCGCCTGAAGTGGCAGGACTTCCAATGAAATCATATGCACCCAGGGAAATTACCCACGGAGAGGTCCTGGTCAGCGGGGATCTTGAGATCTGGGCCCGTCTGCCAAAGGAACTCCGTGAGGCCCCTGCCAGAGTGATAGAGAGGCTTCCCAACTACAGAAGGCCGAGTCTTCTTAACTGGCTCAAGACAAGCGGGAGAGACACCGATTACAGGCTGACCATAGGCGATCTTATGGATCTGGGTTTTGATCCTACACGTCTCAAGGAGATAACCATAGACGGAAAAAATTTCATTTTCGAACGCATGCAGGCCAGACAGACCCAGGAGGTAGAGAAAAAGAGGTTCATACTGGAAAGGCTTGCTCCATCAATGACCGGTCAAAGGGCAGGCAGCACGCCTGTCAAGGTGAATCCTCCACTGCTGACGATAAGAGACAGAGGCAACGCTTATGTGCTGAGGCACAAGGTGGCTGGTATACACTGGGAGGAAGCCCTGGAGCAGATTCAGACAGTGCCGGGCCTCAGGTCAGTGAACCGCACACTCTCCATTGACAGGATTATCACCGTCTCGGTACAGAGGGCTCAGGATCTTTTGGGATCAATGATTGCAGATGCTGAGTCTCTTGGACCCGACGCATTCGCCTACTTCGTATCCTGGGACATAGAAAAAAACAGGCCAGGACTTATTGTTGACTTCCAGGCCAGTTATCTGGAGTCCATTTGGATAGCTTAGTGGGAAGAAGCCGTATCCAGCCGCAGGAGTCTCTGAGAAAAGGTCTTTCCTCTGAGCTTGGAGAGTTTTTTCTCTTTATCCGCAAGAGAAGTTTCGAGGAGTAAAATTTCTGCCGCTACCCTTTCGCGCGTTTCCCTTGCTTCATGGGCCTTTATTCGAAGTTCTACAAGTGCCAGCCTCTCGCCCCTTTCCTTGGCATTTTCATCCATTTTAAGAATCGTTTTGTCAATTCGGAATATCTCCTCCCCGAGATGCCGCAGGAGTTCCTGCCGGGCGGAGATCTGAGCACTAATGGTGGTTATATTAAGGGCCAGCGCATCCTCTCTTTCCATTGTAGCCCAGAGATAGATCAAAACAATAACGGAGCTGGTCCCCAGCAGAGCCAGGATCTTTACAAGAAGCAAGGCAGGGCTGAAAAAGGTCCTTAGAATACGCAAAATCCCAGACATTGCCTTTGACAATATATCGGCAGGCCCATAGGAGACTGCTACCCCGTCTATTCTCTCCTGTATTCTGATCACCTGGCCTTCAACTTCGTCGAGCTCCTTAAGAAGTTCCCTGCCTATTTCGCCTCCAGCCCATTTTTTTATTACAGCACTGTCCGGAGTTTCCAACTGACCGACCAGTTCCGCAATGCGATCCATATGCTTATCAACCTCTATGGGCCTGAGGGGTTGGCCGATGGCTTCCTTCAGAAGGAAGTTCGCCTGGGACCTCAGGAGGCGCACATCTTTTTTGAGGCTATCTCCGATGTGCATCAGTGAAATTTCCGCTGAAATAACATCAGGAGAGTCGTTAAACCCCTGGATCCTCGACTTCAGCCCGCTCAACAGGGAGAAAACAATCCTAAGCCTGTCGGCATTCGGCATAATCGTTTTTTCAGAATTCATTTCCTTAAGGAATTCCATTTATGGCTGGACCTTTATTTTTATAATACTGCAAATTATACCAGCTTTAAATAAAAACATCCATATCCTTTCCCGTGACAGGAAAAGATCTTTTTAGGTATAATCCCAGGAAAAACACCGGCACACCATAAGATCAACACAAAGGCAGGAGGAATTTAATCATGCATGGTCTGCGGATCAGATCAGTTTTTGCTGCGTGCACCGCGACTTTATTTTTCTGGCTGGGATCATCTCCCGCCAATGCCCAGCCATTCGGGCTGTCCACACCGCCGGCAAGCAAGATAAGCGCACCCTCTCCGCTTTCCTGTCCTGGCGGAAGATATGTCTTCGGTCAGATATCAGATTCGGCCAAAGACCAGTTCATGTTGGATACTGTTACGGGAAGGCTGTGGCGCGTATCGGAGAGCGGAAAGATAGGAACCCATCTAAAACCTGTCCCCTACTGCGATGAAAAAGGAGATTGTGCACCATTTCCGCCCGGTCTGCCCCAATAATGAAGAAGTTGTTGACTTGAGAAAGCAGCAGACTATCTTTGGACATGGATGTGATAAAAAACTCTTTGAGGATGAAAGGAGAATAGCGTGAAGAATATAGTATGCCTTTTTGGAAGTCCAAGAACAAAGGGAAACAGCGCTTTCCTGGCCGGCAGATTCTGTGAAACCGCACAGGCGCTTGGTGCCTCGGTCAAGGCATTCTCTCTCAACAAGCTCAGCTACAAAGGCTGCCAGGCCTGCATGGCCTGCAAGACAAAACTCGACCGCTGCGCCTTGAAAGACGACCTTGCCGATGTCCTGGAAGCAGTAAAGGGAACCGATATACTTGTCATCGCGTCCCCCACCTATTACGGCGATGTATCAAGCCAGGTAAAGGCCTTCATAGACAGGACTTACTCTTTTCTGGTTCCGGACTACATCACCAATCCGAATCCCAGCCGCCTTAATCCAGGTAAAAGGCTCGTCTTTATCCAGACCCAGGCTCAGCCTGATGAAAAACAGTTTGCAGACGTTTTTTCAAGGTACGACTATTTCTTCAAATGGTACGGCTTCAGGAACAACCTTCTCATAAGGGCCTGCGGAGTCAGAGATTCCGGCGAGGCGGAAGCCAGGAAAGACCTTATGGAACTTGCCGAGGAAGCAGCCCATAAGGCGATGGCCTAAATATAAATTTCAGGAAATCCCGACACATTGTTGTCCTTGTGAAAAAGCGCCGTCAGACCTTTATACCCTTGATCTGTCTTCGGCGCTCCTCGTCACGGATCTCCCTTCTAAGAAGCTTTCCCACCTTGCTTTTCGGGAGCATATCTCGAAACTCTATGTACTGGGGAAGCTTGTAGGGGGCCAGGCGATCTCTGCACCATTTTGTGAGATCGGTTCCGCTGACACCACGAACGTCCTCCTTGAGGACAACTATGGCCTTGATCCTCTCCCCCACCTTTGAGTCAGGAACACCCACAACACAGGCTCCTACAACCGCATGATGATCCTGAAGAACGGCTTCGATTTCGGAGCAGGATACACGGTAGCCCTTGTATTTTATAATATCCGCGCTCCGGTCAACGTAGTAAAGCTGTCCGTCTTCATCCATCCTGAGAAAGTCGTTCATCCTGTACCACGTCTCACCGTCCAGTTGAATGTAGCTCCTAGAGGTTTCCTGAGGTTTCTTCCAGTAGCCCTTTGAGATGTATTCAGAGGTAACGACCAGCTCTCCGGGAGATCCGTCCGGAACAGGCTCCAGGGTCTCAGGATCCACGATGCGCACCTTGCGGGAAGGAAGCGGAACCCCCACACTGCCGGTCCTTGGAGGCGAATCAAGGGGAGTCATGGCAGTAAACCCCACTTCCGTTGCCCCATAAACCTGATGTATGGGAAGGTCGAATCGTTCTTTCCATCTATTGGCAACCTCATGGGGAAGGACATCCCCTCCGCTCCAGCAGTATCTTAAAGAGCTGAGGTCAAAGAGATCAAGCCTGTCGTTTTCAAGGATCATACGGTAAAGGGCCGGGGCTCCCAGAAAAAGCGTGCCACGGTATTTCTGCATGGCGTGCAGGATGGCGTCCACCTGGGGAATGGGCATGAGAACAGCCGTGTTTCCCTTATTGAGGACCATCCCGAAGAGAACTCCCTGTGCCATTTGATGGAAAAGAGGATTCACCATGATAAATAGCTCCTCTCCATCTCTGACATGCCCCTCGACCATGGCCCCTATCTCGTCAACAAAAGACACCATTCCCCTGTGGGTAAGTGTACAGCCCTTGGGAAAACCAGTGGTTCCCCCCGTGTAGAGAATATAGCACAACTGTTCCTCGGGGATTATCTCCACTACCGGAGGGTTGGGAGGAGAGGACAGCAGAAGTCTTTTAAACCTGTGGACATTAGGTCCTTTCTCGATTTTTCCCCTGGGAACCTTATCGAACAGAAACCCCACCAGGCGCTTGTAAGCAGGCAGAAGCTCGACGTAAGTAGTAGTTATTATACGTTTAAGTAATGTATCGGAATAGACCTCCTGAACATATCTGAAATTTGTGTCAAGGCATATGACTGTCTCCGCCTCAGAGTCGTTCAGGAGGTATTTTATCTCATGGGGAGTGTATATAGGTGATACGGGAACCGGCACCGCCCCGATGCGTTGAGCTGCAAAATAGGCAATGATGAACTGCGGGCAGTTGGGGAGATAAAGCATCACCTTTTCTTCCCTGCGGACTCCAAGGCCATGGAGGGCTGCTGCAAAACGGTTTATCCATTCCATCAGAAGGGAATAGGAATATCTCTCACCAAGATATATCATGGCCGTTTTGTTCGGGTATTTCCTGCAGGCCCTTTCGATCCCGGCTATAAGCGGTTCATTGTATTTTTCCATTTTCTCCATCAAAGCCCGAAATAAGCTGCCTTAACGTCAGGATTATCCATCAGTTCTTCAGAGCTTCCCTCCAAAACCACTGTGCCGTTCTCAAGAACATAACCGTGGTCAATAATAGGCAAAATCGGCCTTGCGTACTGCTCTGCGATCATCACGGTAAGGCTCATGGTGCTGTTGATATCCTTTATGGAATCGGTGAGCACTTCCTCCATGAGTGGACTTAGACCCAGAAGCGGCTCATCCAGCATAAGCACCCTGGGCTGCGCCATCAGTGCCCTGCCTATGGCAAGCATCTGCTGCTCTCCGCCGCTCAGGAATCCACCTTCCCTCCTTTTTAAGTTCTTAAGAGCAGGAAAGATCTTGAAGATATATTCCAGGGTCTTCTTGGCCTGGTTTCTGTCGGCAAGGATACCTCCTATCCTGAGGTTCTCCATAACGGTGCTTTCCTGGAATATCCGGCGTCTTTCAGGGCACAGGATAAGCCCCATCCTGGCTCGAAAGCTTGCCTCGACAGCATGTATGTCCTTTCCAAAATAAAGGACCTCCCCCAGGATCGTGATGCGCTCCCCTCCCCTCATCCTCTCCTTTCTTCTGACATCCAGCATTATACCGGATACAGTGTACATGAGGGTTGACTTGCCGGCGCTGTTCGCCCCAAAAATTCCGGTTATTTTGCCTTCTCTGCACTGAAGACGGATGTTGTTTATCGCCAGGGCGTTTTCATAGAAGACCATTAGATCTTTGATCTCCAGCGCTGTCATTTCTTGGTCTCCCTGCCCAGGTATGCACGTCGAACCGCTTCTTCCTTCATGACCTCGGATGGAATGCCGTCGGCTATCTTTCTGCCGAAATTCATAACCATCACCCTGTCGGCAAGCCTGAAGAGCTCCCGCAGGCGGTGCTCGATCATTATAATGGATACTCCCTCAATCCTGAGTTTCTCCAGAAGCGGAACAAGTGAGCTTATCTCAGACATGCTGAGCCCTGAAAAGACCTCATCGCATATTATGATCTCCGGTCGCAGGGCTATGCACCTTGCAAGTTCAAGCCTTTTGAGATAGCCGAGAGGAAGGGAACCCGCCGGCTTGTAAGGAACCCTGGCATCCCTTTCAAAGCCTATTTCCTCGAGTATGTCTATTGCAACAGCGTCCACGTCTCCAAGGCGTCCGGCCCTGTCTCCCCTTATACGCGGCGCGTTCAGGGGGATGATAAGGTTTTTGTAGGCAGCGAGGCTGTGATACGGCCTCATTACCTGAAAGGTGCGGGTAAGACCCAGATTGGCAATCTTGTGGGGTGCCAAACCGCTTATAATGCGCCCTTTGAAGACGACCACGCCTGAATCAGGTTTAAGAAAGCCGGTTGTAAGATTTACAAGGGTGGTCTTTCCGCTCCCATTGGGGCCGATTATACCCAGTATCTCCCCCTGATGAAGCTGAAAGCTTACCTCTGAAACGGCCTGGATTCCTCCGAAGGCCTTGCTGAGGTTCTCCACCCTTAAAAGGGCGTCTTC
>QZIK01000020.1 GCA_003599015.1 Desulfobacteraceae bacterium
CGTACTGTTAAGTACGCCTCATTCCTCGTGATATCGCAGGCCTTGCATCTGGGCATTTTTCCTCAGCCTGTGAACAGCTGTTTTTCAACACGCTGTTAACCTTAAACCCCGTAGAAGCAATAGATCATCAAAAGCATGACCACTAAAAAGTTAACGCTTATGACCGTACCTGCCTTAATAAAGTCCACGCTCCTGTAATGCCCCGGCCCCATGTAAAGGGCATTCACCTGGTGGGTGGGCAGAATAAAGGAATTGCTTGTAGCCAGCCCCACCACAAGGGCTGCCATGCGTGGGTCTGCATTGGCTGCAATGGCCATGTTCACAACAAGAGGAACCAAAAGGACTGTAGCGCCGACATTTGAAATCACCAGGGTAAAGAGTGTGGAAAGCAAACCGATTACCCCCAGAAGAACGATTGGCTGAACTGTTCCGATCGCCCCCAGCACGGTATGGGCTATCCATGCTGCCGTGCCGGTCTTTTCCGTTGCTATGCCGAGCGGAATCAGTCCCCCCAGAAGAAATATTGTCCTCCAGTCAACCGAATGATAAGCCTCGTCAATGCTGAGAACCCGTGTCACGACCATTCCAATGGCCCCTGTCATGAGACAAACGGAAAGCTGAATCTTAAAAACCAGAATCATAACAAGGGCAATCAGAAGCCAAAGCGCTGCAAAGACTGCCTTCTCAGGCCTCATAAGTTCAACATCTATGGGAGTGGTGAAGAGAAGAGTGCCTTCGGCATGAAGAGTCTGGAGACGCTTCCACTCGCCATGCAAAAGTATGGCGTCCCCGACGCGGAGGACCATATGGTTTATTTCACTTCTGTAGGTCTCTCCCTCCCTGTAAATGGCAAGAGGCGTCACGCCGAAGCGTTTCTGCATGTTAACCTGGTTGATGGTTTTACCCGCAAGGGATGATCTGGGTGAAACAACGGCCTCAACAGTTCCTGAGCTATTTTCAGCAAGGTCATTTTTGAATGTCTCGAGTTGCTTTTTGAGCTTCATCCCCTCCTGTTCGACCATGCGCTTTATATCTTTTTCTTTTCCGCATACGGCAATGTCCACATCCGATCTTATCTCAGTTCCAGGTTCAGGGCTGAGGATCTTAAAGTCAGGAGGAGCTACAAGAGCAATCACATTTACAAGATATCTCCTTCTCAGGTCATCAACAGTAATCGGGTCTCTGTAAAGGGTGAAATCAGGCGGTGTATGCACCTCGTGCAAATCACCCATCTGCGAAGATAGTTCATTTGATTTGGAATGAGCATCAGTCTCGGCCGGTCCTTTTTCACCCCCGGGAAGTATGAAACGGCCAAAAAATATAAATACTGCTATGCCGCTCCCAACAAGGGCGAGTCCTATTGGGGTAACGTCGAAAAGATCAAAAGGCTTAAGATTGAAAGGGACAAGGAGATCATTCAAAAGTATCAGAGGGCTTGAACCCACCAGAGTGACTGTTCCTCCCAGGATGGCACTGAAACCAATAGGCATAAGCAACCTGCTTATGGGGATCTTTAGAGTGCGGCTTATTCTCTGCACGGCAGGAAGGAAAAGTGCCGCAGCCCCGACGTTCTGCATGAAACTGGATATGGTTGCAACAGCAAGGCATATTGCTATGATGATGCGCGAAGCGCTGTTTCCGGCAATTTTTAAAAGAGGAGCGACCATCCTGTTGACAACGCCTGTCTTATCAAGTCCGGCCCCGATTATTATGACTGCTATGATTGATACCACAGCATTGCTGCTGAGTCCTACAAAGGCCTCCTTTGGAGTGACAAGGTGAAGCAGCGGAAGACCCACCATCACCAGTATAGCAACAACATCCACACGAACCCATTCCACAATAAAAAGAAATACGGCTACTCCGATGATTGACATCACCAGGATCATCTCCAACGTTAAAGGCTGCATCAACGAACCCCCTTGCTCTTTTTTTTACTTGTCCCCACAATCCACCCGTTTCAATTTACTGTTTTTTTCTACCTACCGTGACCACAGGACACTCCAAATTTCCTGCAACCCTGCTCAGCCAGTGTATCTTGGCCGCCTGACCGGATTCCTGCAGATCTTCCCCGCTCCCCCAAACAATGGACTGAAACGGAGGCCTTTCTGCCAGGAACTTCAAAAATTCTTCCGGCGGGCTTCCAACCCTTATTGCGGTGCTCAAGGTAATGCCTTTCTTCAAAAACTCATTGCCCCACTGGGAAAGTTTCTTTGCCATACGTTTCTCCATCTCCATCAGGGTTGCACGCTTTGCGCCCAGCAAAGACTTTTCCAGAAAAGCCATTTCCATAAGCATTAGAAGGGTTACTTCAGAATCCATACGGAGGGCTAGACCCATTGCGAAATCAAGTGCCTGCGGGCAAACTTTTTCGTTCTCGAAAATAACCAGAAGCCTTTGAAACATGACAGTGCGTCCTCTCCCGGACTGAAATAATGCCAATGCCGTGCCGCGCAGGCTATTGTATTGATATAATGCGTTATTTTAAATAAAAAGGGCTGTCAAAGGGTTAGGCTGACATAAAGGAAGTTGCAGAAAAGAGCAGCGGTTTTGCCAAAAGGTCGGGAGCTGACTATGGCCGGTCTGGATCGGCCTGTTTCAAAAGTGAACGTCTTTGTTGCATAAAGGAACACTTCATTCCAGGCCGTGTTTTTTCATTCTCCGCCAAAGGGATACGCGGTCAATGCCCAGAATACGGGCAGCATCACTTTTAACTCCTCCGGCAATGACCAGGATATGGCGTATGTAATCTCTTTCCAGCTCTTCAAGGGTCATTAAAGAAGAATCCGGGCGATCGAAATAATAAAGTTCAACCTTTCCAAGGTCCGGAGGAAGATCCCTTATCTGGATTGTGTTTCCGTCACAAAGGGCAAGAGCCCTCTCCATTATGTTTTCAAGTTCCCTGACGTTCCCCGGATAGGCATAGCTGCTCAGAACATTCATGGCGCCTGCCGAAACGGCCTTGACTGCTTTTCCGGTTCGGCGCTGAAACTTGTACAGAAAATGATAGACCAGAAGAGGTATGTCTTCTTTTCTTTCTGAAAGACGCGGCATTGCGATATTGATAACATTAAGACGGAAATAAAGATCCTGTCTGAATACTCCTTCTGCTGCCGCGACCTTAAGTTCCCTGGCCGTTGCGGCAACAACCCTGATATCCAGAGGCACAGGGTTTACTCCGCCGACACGCATCAATTCCCTTTCCTGGAGGACCCTCAGGAGTTTTACCTGCATTGAAAGCGGCATCTCTCCAACTTCATCCAGAAACAAAGTTCCTTTGTTGGCAGTTTCTATTATGCCTATCTTCCTGCTCCTGGCACCTGTGAAAGCGTCCTTTTCATGACCGAACAGTTCATTTGCGATCAAATCCTCGCTGAATCCTCCGCAGTTAAAGGCCACAAAAGGCTTGTCAGCACGGCTGCTGTGGCTGTGAATGGACCTTGCCACCAGTTCTTTGCCAGTGCCGGAGTCCCCCGTAATCAGTACATTACAGTCAAGTGGAGCAATTTTTAAGATAAGATCTTCTATCTCTCTGATCTTAAGGCTGTCTCCTATAATTACAGGGCCGTTTATAACCGACGCCTCGGCTTGCTCCCTCATGGTTTTCTCCCTGACAGCATCGGAGACAACACGGCGAAGCTCCTCAGGAGTAAAAGGCTTGGAAAGATAGTGATAAGCTCCTCTCTTTGTGGCGTCAACAGCGCCATCAATGCTTGCAAAACCCGTAATCAGAATGATTTCCGTGTGGGGAAAGCGACCCTTTATTCTCTCCATCACAGAAAGCCCGTCCAGCCCCGGCATTCGCACATCGCTTATAACAAGATCGCAAGGTGATTCATCAAGACTTTTCAAGGCACGGATCGGGTCCCTGAAGGTGGATACCGAGTGCCCCACTTTTTCAAGGATGGATCTCAGGTTTTTTAGGGTAATGGGATCATCATCAATTACCATGATGGCAGCTTGAAGGTCTTCTTGTGTTTTTATTTTCACATCGTCCATACCTTTGAACCCTGGATATGACTCAGATATAGTCCCTTCAACGAAACAGGAAACATATTGCATTATATGAAAAAACCTCTCTAAGCATAAAAAATAACCCTGTTGGCCGGTCCCTCTGCCCTGAACCCTCAGCGCCTTGGGAACGATTCGTCTTGAGGGAAGGGCGATAGATTAGTAAGCGGGGGAGCTCCCGACATATATGTTCTTGAGAATCACGGCGCCGTTGTTAATGATCATGGCCTGAACGCCGGAGCCCATGGAGCTTGACGAATAATCGGCGCTGAAACCGCCTTCAAGATGGACGGTTACGGCCCTGTCCAATGAAAGGTTTTCTGGAAAGAAGGCCTTCTGGACCTGAATAACGTCGTTGTTTGCCGCAGCATCGTAGGCCTCTTGAACGGTCTTGAAACATCCGGAAGGGCCGTTCAATATCCTCAGGAGCAGATCGGTCCTGCAAAGCTTTATGACGGCTATGTCATCATTCCCGCTGAGATTGTTCAAAGGCGGAGCGTTATTGTCTCCATCCCATTGGGCATAGCTGTAGCCCGCTACATAAATGGCGTCCCCTGCGATGCCAACGCCTTTGGCTCTGTCGCCGTTAGCTCCGTAAAAGGTATGCCACTTATACTTGCCGTCGGTATCAAGCTCTATTATCGTTATGTTTGACGAACCGCTATGAACATGCAGCGGATCGGTATTGTTGTCTCCTTGCCAAGCATCAGAGCTTTGACCCGCCACATATAGTCTGGTACCTGACACGGTAACGCCGAAGCCTGCTTCATCACCCGTTGATCCGTAAAAGGTGTGCCATTGATATGTCCCGCTCGTATCAAGAGTTAGGACAAATATGTCATAACCGCCGCTGTGGGAATGCTTGGGGGCGGTGTTTCCGTCTCCGTTCCAGGTCGAACTACTTTCCCCCGTTATATAAACTCGACTATCAGATGCCCATATACCGCTGGAATAGCTGTAGCCTGAAGAACCGTAGAATGTGTGCCACTGGTAAACTCCATCCTTGCTGAGCTTGAGCACAGCAATGTCCTGGTATCCGCCGCTGTGGCCGTGCTTGGGAGCGACGCCGCCGTCTCCGTTCCAGGATGAATTGCTGTGGCCTGTAACGTATACACCGCTTTCCGAGACTGAAATTGCTCTGCCATAATCGCGGTCGTTCGCTCCATAGAAGGTGTGCCAGAGGTAATTGCCGTCCGTATCAAGCTTTAAGACGGCAATATCATTACTCCAGCCAAAAGGGTGCTTGGGATCGGCATTCATATCCCCCTGCCAGGAGTCCCAGCTCTCTCCAGCCACATAAACACCGCCGTCGTAAACAGAAATGCCGTATCCTTCCGAGCCGCTGCCTGCGCCGTAGAAGGTGTGCCAGAGGTAATTGCCGTCCGTATCCAGTTTCAAGACCACGATGTTGGAGTCCCCGCTGTAGCCGTGTTTGGGTGCTGTGCTGTTGTCTCCATCCCAGGAATCATAACTGGTGCCGGTTATATAGACGGCATCACCGGAAACCGCTATACCCATTCCCTCGTCCATCTTCCCTGAGCCCCAGAAGGTATGCCACTGGTAGTTTCCGTCCGCATCAAGTTTCAAGACAACTATGTCGCGGTCCCCGCTGTAACCGTGCTTGGGCGGTGTATTGTTGTCGCCGTCCCATCCCGCGTCACTGTACCCCGCGATATAGATCCCATCGCCCAGAATTGCGATTCCGTGCCCCCTGTCATTACTTCCTGAACCATAGAAAGTGTGCCACTGATATGTCGGGTCAATAATAAGAGAATAACCGGGATCCAAATCGCCCACGGTGAATCCCACGGTGCGGTTTCCATAGTCCTTGAATGCGATATCCACACCTACCCTTTTTCCGTTTATATCCTGCCAGGCAACAGGCCTGCTTACACTGAAATACCCCTTATTGCCCGGATTCCTGAATCTGAGTCCGCCTTCCTTTTCAATGGAGAAGTCAGTGTTGTATCTCAAACGGATGCCGGCCACATCAGCCCCCGGTTCAACCACGTAAACACTTTCGGCAAGCCCTCCTGAAACACGGTCATAGCGCAGGGCAACACCCTTCCAGAGACCCTGGTAAGTTACTCCGGGAAATTCTGCAATCCCGCGTCTCTCGAAAACCCGGGCATCCGAGCCGCTCGACCAGCCGGACGTCCCGGCCACAGGCATAACCACATTCGCCCCAACAAACTCCTCTATAAGCGCAAATCCCATTCCGACCATATAGACCTTGTCCGGGGCAAAACCAAGCACATGTTTTCCCGACTGGAACTGCATGATCCCCTGCCTGTCGTCTGACTTAAAAAAGCCAGACGCATGCCGGTCCCCCGGGATCTCAGCCGCAGCAAACCCTGCTAAAAGAAACAGGGCGATCACAGAACACATTGAGCTGATTCCGATTTTAGTCCCCGAACGTCTCATTGTTGATCCCTCCTCGCCTCAGGTGGTTTTGTGACCTAATACCTTCAAAATCAAGCATTGTCCTCTCCGTTATATTAACCCTCATGCCCGGAGCAGGCACAACGAAGGATAAGAATGACGCATGTCATTCCGGATTCGATCCGGAATCCAGGCATAAAGCACTGGATACCGGCCGCCTGTATGAAGATGTATTTTCATACCAAAGATCTTGCCTTCAGCTCAACAGGATATGGGAGCCACTGGCCTTATTTCACATATATGTTCTTAAAAATTGCCTTGCCGTTGCTTATGGTCACGGCCTGAACGCCGGAGCCCATTGTGCTTGACGAATAGCCTGTGTCATAGCCGCCCTCCAGATATACGGTTATGTTTCTATCAAAGAAAAGGTTCCCGGCGAAAAAACCGGCCTGGGCCTGGATCACATCATTGTTTATGGCGGCGTCATAGGCCTCCTGGATGGTCATGTAACACTCGGCGGGGCCGTTAAGGATACGAGTGGCCGGAAAAATAATTGTGAAAAGCCCCTGCTCCGTCGCCTTGGCTGCATCGCCCGAGGGTTCAACCCTGAGAACGCAGTTATATGATCCGGAAGCGGCTACAGGCCAGTCATAAACCCCGTCATTGGGCGTGCTTTCAACTATGGTTGAAAAGGTGCCCGCCTTTCCGCCCTGGGTGGAAATCGAGATCTTGACGTTACCGCCAAGTCCTGCTGTATCCCAGGTTATCGGCATGATCCCTCCACCGCACCAGAAAGACCCCTGGGAGGGGCTTGTGATGAAAAGTTTACCGGCCGCCTTCTTCTGCCCGCCCCTTACAGCACGAACGCTGTTGTCTCCCGTTTTCAAATATGAACCGGTTTTAGCATTGTATCCGCTTATGGCCCAGGCGGTATCATAGTCACCGCTGCTTTTTGATACTGTGGTTGACGACCAGAAACTGCCGTCTTGCTTAAAAAAGTAATCCTCGTCTATTGCAGGATTGAACCTGGATGCATCGAACAGGGAATGCAGTTCCTTGATGGTGGGAAGCCTCCAGTCCGTGAATCCGTTCAGAGTGAGATCCTCACATGCCTTTAGGGCGGATTTCCAGTTTCCTGAATTGCTACCCTGCTGCCACATAAGGCCGACGGATGCGTCCGTCACTGTTCCATCGCCGTTGTCCACGAATCTTCGTGGCAGGGACGCTCCCCGGACAGCCCTTATAAACTGAGCACTTGCCTTAGTACCCCATTCCGCAAGCCCTGATAGGAAGTTTATGGTCCAAGCGTTACCGGGCCAGTTTTTCTGGGTTATGGACGTATAATACCATGAGCCTTGAGTCGCCGGAAAAAAATCCCTATTGATGGTAGGACCCCATGAGGGTATCGAGAAATCCGCCAGGGTTACAAGCTCCTCGACCAGAGGGAGGCGCCAGTCGCTAAGGTTCCCAAACAGGGCATCATTCAACGCCTTGATGAAATCCTCTGTGTCGGTGCCGTCCCCGGGCACACCCGCATAAAGAGGATCTGCAAGGCTTGAGTCGTACCAGGTACAGGTATTATCAGCATCGTGAGGATCGGTATAATCCTTGACATTGTTCTTATTGGTCTTTATCTCCCATATCAGCCCCGTAACATTGTCCCTCACCATAACCCACGATGCTGCAGCATCAGGCAGGTCGTTTCCGTCGGCATCCATCTTGGTATAAGCCATGGGATTAATCAAATAGTGGGCGTCCTGACCGTAATAGTCCTCCCCTGGCACAGGGCATGTTATCTCAGTAGTATCGTCGTAGCACTTGGTCTGTCCGGTATCAGGAACGGGCGCTGCAAAGGATTCCCCTCCCAAGCCCAGGCCCGCCAACAACACCGCAGAAACCATAAGCCGCAGAAATTGTCCAGGCATCACGCTACCTCCTTGGAAAATCTGTAAATCTTAACTACGTCCCCTTTAACCGGGGGAAGCTCCCTGGGCGTGCAGTTCTTGGTCTCCTCTTCCCTCTGGTTTCAGTAAATGTCTCACATCGCTTTTCCGCAGTATAAATGCGCCCACAAACAGAGTCAAATGCGCTTCCTCGCATGAGACCATAAGCAGATAAGGGCCGAATCGGAATCAGGAAATGTGTAAGATTGACCATTCGATTTGAGAACGCAATTACAAGATGGAGGGCCAATGGCAGGCAGAATCTGTAAATCTTAACTACGTCCCCGGCGATGACGCAGCAGCTTTCAGAGATGACGAACAAGGAAAAAGGTATATGAAAAAATGAAAGTACGCAAAACCTGGATTAATAGTTTTTTATATTGTAGAACACCTGCGAAACTCTGCTGAAAACGGGTGGGAAGGGTTTAAGGCCTCTGTGGAGAGTGCTTACCGGGGAAACCTGAAACCTTAATTTGGACAAAAGTGAGTTTGGAAGAGGTGTTGAGTTGAAAAAAAATTGGATTATTTTTTCGGCTGTGATAAATCTGTTAACGCTACGTTCTTCCCTCATAACCTGTCTTGAGGAGGCTAAGAAATGAGAATTGTTATTTGCTTTACGGCTGGAGTGTTTTACTTCATTCTCTCAGTCCTGTCCTATCAGGCGATTGCAGGTGCTTCCCAGATTATCATAGGTGCAAACTCAGCCGATGTCGGCACGATAATAATAATAAGCCCAAAGACTACAGATAGTTCGTCAAGCCTCGGCTCAGCGCTTCTTAATACGATCGCTGGAATAACCGACGCTTCAGCGGAAAACCCTTATCTCATAAAACTGGGGCCCGGAACCTACGATGTGGGAACAACCGGAGTCACCATGAAACAGTGGGTCTCTGTAGAGGGATCAGGGGAAAAGGCGACAAAGATCACGGGCTCTGTCAGTAGCGCCGCATTCCCTCCTACAGCCGGCACTATTACGGGAGCAAGTAATATGGAAATCAGATTTCTTTCCGTTGAGAACAGCGGGACAGGAGCTTTCACCGCCGCAATCTTAAACAGCCAAGCCTCACCTTCTTTGATTCACGTTACTGCAACTGCCAGCGGAGGAACGACCCAAAATTACGGCATATTCAATTATGACAATTCATCCCCGCGCATGATCTTTGTGACTGCCCAGGCCACTGGGGGTGAAAACAGCACGGGTGTTTATCTGTGTTTGTCACCCGCAATCATGTCTCACATCAAAGCAACCGGCATGGACGCAACTAACAACTACGGCATCATGAATTCATCATCCTCATTTACACTGGAAGACAGCACAGTTGAAGCATCAGGGGGAACATACGCCTACGGCATTGTAAATATTTCTTCTTCTCCATTAATAAGAAAAACAACAATATCCGGCACTGGAGGAACCTATTCCTTTGGACTTTATACCTATATTTCGGGCACAATAAAGATCAACGACTCTTCAATCAATGGCACAACAAACAGCATAAATAACGGAAGCGGAGTGACTACAAGGGTGGGAAACAGCCAGCTCGAGGGAGGCGCTACCTTCAACCAGGGCACTCTTACATGCGCCGGGGTTTACGATGAGAATTACACCTTTTCACAGAATACATGTCCTTGAAACATGGACACCCGACGTTGCCTTGAAACCCTTGACAAAGGTGCAGATACGAGAACACCTTGACGGCACAGTTGAAGTCTTCGCCGGCGCAAGGCTTATCAGTCGAACTCAGAAACTGTAAAGGTAGAGTGGACCGGCTTCTTCAATGACAACGACACGGTCACGGACAGTCTTTTATTGACGCCTTGCCGCACGCGGCTACTACGTGCCTGTTGTTTCCGTCTTCTTTTTCACTGTTGTCACCGGCCCCTCTCAGAACCGTGCTTGCGCTATTTACGCACACGGCTCCTCACATGGCCTTTTCACTGAGACGCCAAACATACTGACCCGGATTCGTGGTTTCGGCAGTGGAAATCGCTTCAGCATTTCTGTGTGGGCTGGGAGGCATGGGCATTACATGAAAGCAAAACGAATATTACTGTCGTTATTATAAAAGTAAACGCGGGTTCCAACCCTGTCCGCAACAATCCTCTCATTTATTCAGCCCTCTGATTCAGAGATTATTTCCCGTTTTCATCATCGCCGGATTTTCATGAATCAGTCCGAAGGTTCAACCTCCGGAATCCTTGGGATTCGATCTCTAAACTCCTTGGCGCTTAAGCATTGGGGCATCTTTCACCCCGGCTTCCAAGCCCCTTCCACACCCGGTTCCCAAGATGGCGCTACTGCATTTTCTCGGACCGCTTTTTCGCAAGTCTAACAATTCCGTGGAGGCCTTTCCAGCCTTTTCCGGCCTCCTCAAAGGCCCGCAAAAGCGATTCAGACTCATGAACAATCCGGGAGGCCATATTTCGGGCCATGGAGAGAACATACGGGCGTTTCAATCCAATGCTGTCTGCCAGCCGTTCCCAGTGTCTCGATTGGAGCCAGTCAGAACGATTTTCACCTCCGATCTTCATGGCCATTTTCGCCGCCAGATGCGGGTACACCTGAGTGGAAATAATGTCGTAGAAGGGCGCCAGGCGAGGCCCCGGCTCTGCAAGGAGCAGTGAGAGGTTTTTTGCATGAGCATCCGCATTTCCTATCAGAACATTGAAAATGACCCAGCCGAGCAGGGACCTCTGGTCAACCGCCGGACGAATGCTGACCTCTTTGAGCAGCTCAAAGCACCGCGACAGCGAAGGCCCCCCCTCGCCTTCATACTTCTGTTCCGGAAGAATCCCCAGTGCCTGGCAGAAATCTTCCTGATGCACACGAAGAATCGTGCCATCTTCCGCCCGTTTTCTGTCGTACCGTGTGACCATCAGGATCGTATCTCGATTCTGTCGAATCAGAGCGTCTGCAACGGGGAGGCCCATACGCCGGCCAAGGGCCATGCAAAAGGCCTCGTTCTCGACGCTCCCATCAAGACCTGGAATGGGGGGTTTGAGGATGTGGGTGCTGGGACTGTTGCCGGTCCCGATATAAATCCGATCGTTCTCCACATATACAGGGAGTTTGTTCTGCGCGCCTGCAAGGGAGAGTCGAATCCCTTTCTCTCCGGCCAGAAACGGCCTTTTCGGAAGCTCGGCAAGCACTTCGTGAAGGGCGTCTTCATCCAATTCCCTGTATCCCGATGTCTCAACAAGGCCTTGAGGATGGGGAAGGATGGAGATGGCGCCAGCGCAGTCACCGCCGATTTTTTCAAGCAGGCCGTAGATGTTCTGCTCTGAGATGTGCAGTCGCCTGGCAATGAGCTGCCGAAGGTCGCCCTCGGGGAGGAGGTTGGCAAAAAACGGGCGTGCCGCATCATCGGCGTAGGGCTCCACCCGAAAAGGCAGAGAAAGCGACAAAGGGAAGGATCCCGATGCCTTCAACCATTCCGGGTCATAGAGAAAAACAAGCCGTTGCCTCTCATCCAGCCGGAGAGTCCCTGTCAGGCGGTCGCGGCAATAGATATAAAGTTGGCCGAGCTTTTCAGGCATTCGGCCAAGTCCTCTCGGTGATCGAGAGATCAAGGCCCAGAGCGGTCAGGACATCCAGTACCTTATCCATGCGAACGGTCGGTTTTCCGTTTTCCAGGTTCGACAGAAAACGGTAATTGACATTGCACAGACCCGCAGCCTCGACCAGCGTCAGCCCGTCAGTCTTGCGCCTGCCTCGAACGGCCGCCCCGATATCCGAGGCGGATCTTACGCGGATTTTCATTTCGCCACTCCAAAGAGATATTCCCTATCGGGCATAATGGACAAAAGAAAAACCTGTGTCAAGGAAAACATTCCCGATCGCACATAAGCAACATATTGGGGATATCCGACAATGAATTCTGGTGATAGTGAAGAAAAAAATATGGGCTGAAAAGGCAGGCCGCTGAAAGACTTCAGCAGAGGCCGAATGGTTTTGACCGCAGGTTGAGAAAAAATGCCCAGATGCAAGGCCTGCGCTTAATTGCCAAAATGGGGCAGTCATCAGCCAATTTGAAACAGGCTGTAAAGATTAAATCAAAGCTAACTTAAAGTCAATTTAGTTGACCGAAAAGGAGATCGTGCAGCCCGAAAAGGGCCTCCTGAATGGGAACTACGACTATATTCCCTTCGTACCTTCTATAGCGGCCCCCATAAATCAGGATGGGGCGCGCCATGGGATAGTCCTGACAAAAGGCCTTGAGACCGGCCAGATCGCCCTTGCGGACATTAGCAGTGCGTTTGACTTCGACTGCTACCAGTCCGCGTTCTCCGTAGAGGATGAAGTCCACTTCCAACTGGCTGGCGGTGCGCCAGTAATAAAGATCGTATCCCAGATCAAAATGGTCATTGATGGCGCGCAGTTCCTGAAAAACAAGTGTTTCCAGCACTGCCCCGTCTATCTCCTCCGGCATGTCCAGGACCCCCTTTGGACGGACGGCCCGGTAAACGCCGGCATCGAAAAAGAAGAACTTGGGATGGCCGGCAAGCCGTCTCTGCGCCCGTTTTCGAAAGGCCGGCAGCCTCACGGCCAGTAGCAGGTCTTCCAGGATGTTGAAGTATTCCTCAGCCAGTTTGCGATTCACATTGCATTCGCGCGCCACTTCGGAGATGTTGAGAGGTGATGCCTGTGAAAAGCTGGCGGTTTCCAGAAATCTCGCAAAGACCTGAAGGTTGCGCGTGAGCCCTTCCTGCTGCACCTCCTCCCTTAAATAAGTATTCACATAGCTACTGAGATATGCCTCTGGGTTTTTATCAGAGAAGGTCATGGGCAGGTGGCCCAACTTCAGGGCATGCTCCAGACTGAAGTCTGCGCCCAGTTCCATGGCCGTTAAAGGATGCATGCGACGGGTCAAGGCCCTGCCGGCCAGGAGATTGGTCCCCTTCCGTCGCAGTTTCCGGACACTGGAGCCGGTCAGTACAAAGAGGAGTCCCCGGTTCTCGATAAGGCGATGAACCTCACTGAGCAATTCGGGGACCCTCTGAATCTCGTCTATGACCACCCAGCCCTTATAATCCGGGGGTATCAGGTTAT
The DNA here is from genome assembly GCA_003599015.1 of Desulfobacteraceae bacterium. Taxonomy (GTDB): domain Bacteria; phylum Desulfobacterota; class DSM-4660; order Desulfatiglandales; family Desulfatiglandaceae; genus CG2-30-51-40. The sequence continues at coordinate 13,384 of QZIK01000020.1, forward strand.
CCAACCGCTGAGGAGAAGCCAGCAGAAGCCTGTAGAGTTCCGACTCCAGGAGATCCAGGTAGATACTCTTCTTGAATACGCTCCGGACCCATGTGGATTTGCCGGTTCCCCTGGGGCCAAAAAGAAAGAAGCTTTTGGACTGAGGTGGATGAATCGTTCTGGCGTACATACCTCCATTTTACATGAATAATTGGAGACGTCAAGTCAAAAAAGACCTGTTACAATGCCCCTAGCCGGCATATCCCCCAATCCAAAGCCACGATGAGCAAACCGCAGCAGATGGGCGTTTTTCAACAGCCTGTTAAGGGGACCCGCCCGGAGGGCGGGGTGTCATTTACACTCTTATGATATCCGCTGCAAACGTCGTAAACTGGAGCACCCGCGTCCTGTTACCTCATAGTCTCTGACACCCTGGTGTACCTGAAAAAAGATGGGGATATCCGTTCTTCCAGCAAAGTAGGACAAAAAAATCAAAGAGCCCGGCAAATCTGCAAATCTGAAGGACGTCCCCTTGCCCGGCTAATCAGTTCTGGCTAGGCGAAGCCCTATGCGGTCAGACCTGACAGAGGGATTGTCGCCGTCTCTGTTGGCGGCGCGAAGAAACCCCGCTCCATTGTGATACGCCCCTCCCCTGTTGACCTTCCCCCCACCAGCATCAGGACCTTTTGGGTCAATCGCCAAACCTTCCGGATACTCCCCGTACCAGTCCGAGCACCACTCCCAGACGTTTCCGCTCATGTCATAGAATCCCATTGCATTGGGCTTTTTCCTCTTTACAGGATGGGTCTTTCCGCCGCTGTTTTTCTCAAACCAGCCGTTCGCCTCAGGGTCGTTTCCCCCGCAGTAACGCTCGGATCGCCCTTTGCTCCTGCATGCATACTCCCACTCGGCCTCCGTGGGAAGCCTGAAGCCTCCGCCGGATACAATCCCGTTAATTTTGTTTATGAATTCCACGCAGTCGTGCCAGGAGACGTTTTCCGCGGGGCAATCTTCCCCGCATTTGCTGAAATGGGATGGATTGCTCCCCATCACCGCCTTCCACAGTTCCTGCGTCACCTCTGTTTCGCCAAGCCAGTAGTCTTTCGTAATGCGCACCCGGTGCTGGATTTCGTCGTTTTCGCGGCCAGGTTCGCCGGAGGAGCTGCCCATGGGAAACTCGCCGGCAGGCATCCTTATCATCTTGAAGGAAACACCGTTTGCCGTGAAGGTCTTGACCTCGCCCGGTCTTCCGGCAGGTCTCCCCTCAGGTTCGCTACCTCTTTGTTCTCCCGGCTTTTCATTGTCCCCGGGCTTAGGCGCCGGCTTCTCATCCGGGCCCTCTATGGGCCTCCACTCCAGGTCAAGCCCCACTTCGGCCTGCGACGCCAAGGCATTAAAAACCGAAACCGGCAGAAACAGAGCCAGAAACATCAAAACGCCCGCCAAGGCCGCCATCCCTTTTACCTCCTCCGTCATGCTCCAAGCTCTGCCGGCAACGATGTTAAGCTTCTTTCTTATTTCACGAGAAATACCAATTTGTCCCCTGCCGGATGAAGTCACGACGCCCATTTGCGTCATCTTTCAAACTTTTTGGCTAATTTCATAAAAACAAAATTTTTCATACGCCAAACCTGAAGACATACGAAATTAGATTTGTCAACAAATTGTGCAAGAAATGAAAAACCTCATCCCGCAATAAGTTTTTCTAATATAAAACTCGTTAAAAGCATTATAATAAATGCAAAAAGCAGGACAAGAATGTACTTTTTTGTTTTCAGTTCCCTTCTGAATTCATAAAGGTTCACAATCAGGCCGGCGGAAATCCGCCTGCATGGAAAAACCAGACCGAGTCCATAACCAACCGCGAAAGACATGAGAAATCCGAATGCGTTCCACCACAGCCACGAGACAGAGTCCCCGCAATACAGCCACAGAGATATGTTAAGGCCCACGCCGGCTGCAAGCCCTCCCACAGCGCCTGCCTGAGAGGCTCGCTTTAAAAGCATTCCTAGCAAAAAAACCGCAAGCACGGGCCCGTAAAAGGCAGAGCCTATCTTGTTGACCAGTTCCAGGACGGTCTCTGATCCGCCTGCCATCTCAAGGGCGAACCCTGTGGCGACCATCCCCCAGAAGATGGTCAAAAAACGGGACAGCCTTACCTTTTTGGAGTCCTCTATACCGGAAAGCCGCGGGAATAATTTCATTAGAAAATCCTGGTAGGTCGCTGCGCTCAGGGAGTTAAGGGCGCTGTCAATGCTGGACATGGAGGCTGCGAAAAAGCCGGCGATTATGACCCCCAGTATTCCTTTGGGCATATTTTCAATGAGGAAATAGGGCACCAGAAAATCAGGCTGCTGTTCCCTCAGCCGGTATGCAAACTCAGGGTGCGTCAAAATGAAAGGGATCAGCAGCACGCCCAGGGAGCAATAGGTTGAAACCAGCAAAAAGCGAAAAAGGCCGTTTATCATCAAAGCCTTCTGTGCCTGTTTAACCGTGGCTGTTGTAAGAAGCCTCTGGGCCTGGCTTTGATCGCAGCCGTAGTATGAGACATACAGAAAAAAGCCCCCTATCAGCATGGGCCAGAATCCAAATGTCTTTCCGTCTCCCAGTCCGGTAGCCGAAAAATCATAGATACGCAAACGCTCCTGCTGCGCGCTTAATAGGGCTAAATCCCCGGGCTTCAGAAGATCGAGCAGAACAAAAATCGCAAGGAGCGATCCCGCCCAGAGTATTGCAAGCTGGATTATGTCCGAATAGACATCCGCCACAATCCCTCCAAAGGTAGTGTATATAATGGACACCGTCCCGATCAGAAAAATGGTCTGCCACAGGGGCCATTCAAGGCATACGGAAGTCACAATTGCTGTCGCCAGCAGGGCAACGCCTG
>QZIK01000006.1 GCA_003599015.1 Desulfobacteraceae bacterium
ATATCACTGACATGTCGTGGGGAAGGGTCGGCCATCCATCTGAAATGCATAAGATGGGAGATGACATACAGGTAAAGGTACTCAGTTTTGACAAGGAAAAGGAACGGGTTTCCCTCGGCATCAAACAGCTTACCGCAGATCCCTGGACCGATGCGGCCGCCAGATATCCGGTAAACACAAAGATAAGAGGAAAGGTGGTAAGCTTGACCGATTATGGTGCCTTTGTGGAGGTCGAAGGAGGGGTTGAAGGTCTGGTTCATGTCTCTGAGATGTCATGGACAAGAAAGGTAAGGCACCCGTCCCAGCTCCTCTCAGTGGGTGACACCGTTGAGGCTGTTGTGCTTCAGATAGATGCTGCAAAGAAGCGGATAAGCCTGGGCATGAAACAGGTTGAGCCCAATCCCTGGGATATAATAGCCGAAAAATACCCGGTCGGTACCACCATCGAAGGAAAGATCAAAAACATAACGGAATTTGGGATCTTTATCGGTATTGACGAAGGTATTGACGGACTTGTTCACATATCGGACATCTCTTATACCCGCCGCATAAAACACCCCTCGGAGATCTACAAGAAGGGACAGGAAGTCAGAGCCATAGTCCTTAAGATTGACAAGGAGAACGAACGCTTCTCCCTTGGCGTGAAGCAGCTCAGCTCAGATCCCTGGGAGGAGATACCGGAAAGATACAGACCAGGCACAAGGGTTACAGGGACAGTGACCAATGTAACGGAGTTCGGCATATTCCTTCAGCTCGAAGAAGGAGTGGAGGGACTGATACACATCTCAGAGATTCCAAAGGACAAGAGAGGGAATCCTTCCTCCCGTTTTCAGATTGACGATGTCATCCAGGCAAAGGTTATAAATGTATCAAAGGAAGATAAAAAAATAGGTCTCTCCATCCGCAAACTGGATGAACCCGAAGAAAAGGCCGGCTACAAGAGCTATGTCAACAACCGGCAGGAGGCCACATCCAATCTGGGCGATCTTCTGAGGGAAGAGATGATGAATGCCGGAAGGCACACACAGCCGGAAGGCAAGACCCAGAGATAACCTCACAGGAATGAATGCAGTATGGCGACGCCAAGTGAAAGGAAGGGAAAAAGATACCCCATAATCACCGCGCTCGCCATTCTGGCAGGTTTCGGCATTTTTCTGGGGGGAGCTGGCGCTCTTTGGATGAAGTTCATCTCTCCCCACTCCTTTGCCCTTATGGAAGAGCGATTCGGTGTCATTCCTGTGGAGGGAATCATATCAGATTCCCAGGAAATAGTTTCAGAATTGGTAAGACTAAGAAAAGACGACGGAATCAAGGCCGTCATTCTCAGGATCAATTCCCCGGGAGGGGCTGTTGGACCTGCACAGGAGATCTGCGCAGAAATCAAGAAAGTGGCCGGCTCCAAGCCCGTTGTAGCTTCTCTGGGAACCGTTGCGGCATCAGGCGGCTATTACATAGCAGCCCCCGCCAGGATGATAGTTGCAAACCCGGGTACCATCACAGGCAGCATAGGGGTCCTGATGCAGTTCGTTCGTGTCGAAGACCTTCTCAACAAAGTGGGCATACAACTTGAGGTCCTTAAGGCTGGTGAATACAAGGATATGGGGTCCCCCCACAGAAGACTTACCGAATCAGAGAAGCAGATGATCCAGGATCTCATGGCGGATGTCAGGATGCAATTTGTGGAGGAAGTGGCCAGGGGACGAAATCTTTCTGTTGAAAAAGTGAACGGAATTGCCGACGGCAGGATTTTTTCAGGGGCGAAGGCAAAAGAACTGGGTCTGGTGGACCGGCTTGGAACCCTTGAGGATGCGGTGGAACTGGCCAAGGAGCTTGCTGGAGTCAAAGGTGAAATAAGCCTCGTCTATCCAAAAAAGCCAAGGCTGAGGCTGTCTGATTTTATTGGAACAAAGCTTCTCCGGACGATTTACCGCCTGATAATCACAGAGTCCCATCCAAAGATCTCCTACCTCTGGATGGGACTTCCAGGGATTTCCCTCAGCGAAAGCTACTGATATCCCCCTTGCCCTCCCTGAGCACCTCGGGAACATCGTCAATAAGTGAAACCACACTTGAAGGGCTCTGGTAGAGTATCCCGCCATCTACGACCATGTCCAGAAGATGGCCGTAAGCCTCTTTGATGGAGAGGGGGTCATCATGCCCTGCACTCGTGCTTATGATGGGTCGGCCGAGGGTTCGAACTATGGCAATGCAGATCTTATTGTCAGGCACGCGGATACCTACAGTGTTTCGTTTGGTGAGCATGATCTTGGGAACCAGTTTGGTTCCCTCCAGTATAAAGGTATAAGGACCCGGCAGGAGCCGCTTCATGGTTTTGTATGCATAATCCGATACCTTGGCGTAAAGGCTTATCTCCTTGAGGCTGTCGCACACAAAGGAGAAAGGCTTGTCAATCGGCCGGCCCTTTAGGCGGTATATGGCCTGAATGGCCTTTTTGTTGTAAAGATCGCAGCCGATGCCATAGAAGGTATCAGTCGGGTAACTTATAAGCCCTCCATTGTCCAGGACCTCTGCAACCCGGTCAACAAGTCTTTGCTGAGGATTGTCAGGGTTTATTGACACTATAACCGGTTTTTTCCCAGGTTCCTTGAAAACGCTTTTCGTCATCTTCTCCTCCTTTATCCCTGACGGCCTCACAGGCCGTCTTGCAAAAAGGCTCCGGCAACTCTAAGATAGAAAAGCTCCTTATCCCGCGATCCCATGAGAGGCGCATTCATGATCCCACAGCAGCTTGCAGGAATCATCTCCATTTTACTGGGTCTGTGTCTGGGAAGCTTTTTAAATGTATGCATATACAGGCTCCCCCTTAAAAAGTCCCTGATAAAACCACCTTCCCACTGCCCGGCCTGCGGCAGTCCTGTCCGCTTCTATGACAATATCCCCGTCATAAGCTACCTGATTCTGGGTGGCAGGTGCCGCCGTTGCTCACAGCGTATCTCCCTGCAATATCCACTGGTGGAAATCCTGGCCGCATGCCTCTCTTTTTTCCTTTTTATCAGATACGGCTTAAGTTATCAATATTTACTGTTTCTTGTATTTTTCCTGGCCCTTGTGACCGTGAGCTTCATTGATCTTGAACACCAGATCATCCCTGATGGGATTGTGTTGCCCGGAATGGTTCTCGGACTAGGGGTCTCACACTTTTTTCCACAAATGTCTTTCCTGGATTCGTTGCTGGGTGCAGTCGCAGGTGCAGGAGGACTTTATTTGGTTGCATACATGTATGAGGTCTTGACCGGAAAAGAAGGCATGGGTTTCGGAGATTTAAACCTCCTTGCAATGATAGGCGCCTGGGTGGGATGGAAAGCCCTTCCCATGATTGTTTTTTTCTCGTCTTTTACCGGAGCTATCGCAGGGTCTGCCTATCTTCTTCTGGCGAGAAAAGGACTGAGGGTCAGGATTCCTTTCGGACCCTTCCTGTCCCTCGGGACAATGATTTATGTCTTCTTCGGAAGAGAGCTCATGCGATTTTATCTGAGCCTCCTTTACTGACCAGGGAGTCCTCGATGCATCTATTTCCATTCAGGAGGCTCAGGACCGGGATACTTTCAACCCTGATCATTCTTATTGTCTCAGCCATGCTTCTGGTTAACGCGATCCTCATCAAGGCGGCGGAGACAGACCTTACATCAGGAAGAATACTGGCAGGAAGACTTCTACTGCATGTCCTCTCCCAGACTGTCCAAAATGATAAGTATTTATCTCCATCCAGGGATTTATTAAAAAATATTGAGCATAGCCTGCATCTTGCAGGATTTACGGGTGCCCTCCTCAGCAGCTCGGAAACAGGGCCACAATTGGAGATAGGAGAATGGGGCAACGCCCTGGAAGAGGCCAGGGCAAGTGCCCTTGAGGCCAGAGCAACAGGAAATCAGACACAGCGTTTCTTTGGAACCGGATGGGGTGTGATATGGTTTGCACCCGAAAGGCTTATCATGTCATCTCCAATTGCCTCTTCCGGGGACAAGACTGCCGTGCTCACCGTGGGAACGAAACTGGAATCCATTTATTTGTCTCTGCGACACACACAAAAATCATTCCTGATCTACCTGGCCCTCTATGCATCCTTCCTTGTGCTGATAGGGATGTATCTTTTTTCAAGGGTGGTGGTGGCGCCGGTCAGAAGGCTTCTTTCAATGGCCGCCGGCATCGAAGACATAAAATCAGCCGCCCCTCTTCCAGACCCTGCCAATAATGAAATAGGGCAGCTTTTTCTTGCCGTGAGGGAAATCCTTGCCCATCTTGAGGAAAACAAGGCCCGACTGAAGGACCATATAACTTCCCTTGAAAGAGCAAATCAGGAACTCAAGAAGGCAAGAGATGAGATGCTAAGGTCTGAAAAGCTTGCCTCCGTTGGACGGCTGGCCGCGGGCGTTGCCCATGAGATAGGAAATCCGCTTGGAATTGTAACAGGCTATCTGGATCTCATAAAGACCGGAGTGTTGAAGGATGAGGAGCGAACGGATCTCCTCTGCCGCATAGAGGATGAAATGGGCCGCATAAGCCGTACCATAAGACAGATGCTGGATCTTGCAAGGCCCTCGCATCCCAGGATAGAAAAGGTAAGTATCCATGAGGTCATCCTGGACACCCTGGAGTTTCTCAGCGGCCAGCCCTGGCTTGCCCGGATTGAGTTAAGGACTCATCTCAAGGCCGAGACGGATCTGGTATTTGCCGATATTGAGGAAATAAGAGAGGTGCTTATCAATATCATTTTGAATGCGGCGGATGCCATCAAGACGGAGGGTGTAATAACAATAGAAACCTCCGGGGAAAAAGACCTTATAATCATAAAGATATGCGACAGCGGCCCCGGCATCCCCCGGGAACATCTCCTTAAGGTCTTTGATCCCTTCTTCACTACCAAGGAGCCAGGAGAAGGAACAGGCCTCGGGCTCTGGGTATGTTACAGGATTATCACCGCCATGGGCGGTCGGATTGAAGCTTTAAGGCCTGACACAGGAGGCACAGCCATAATAGTCGAGCTGGAAATTGCCGGTCCCAGGTCCGGGCATGCCGGGGCGGGGGACAACAACCATAAGGACATATAACCGGAGGAAACGCTGTGGCACAAAAAAGGGTGCTGGTGGTTGATGATGAGAAAAACATGCGGCATATGCTGGAGTTGATGCTGGGCAAGGCGGGCTATCCTGTTGAAAGTGCCGCCAACGGGGAAGAGGCCCTTGCGGCCATGGAAGATATGGATTTCGACTTTATACTCTGCGACCTGAGAATGCCCCGAATGGACGGCATGACGTTCCTCAATAAGGCGAGAAAATCCTTCCCTGACAAAACTTACATAATGATGTCCGCTTACGGAACCATTGAGACCGCACTTGAGGCAATGAAACATGGGGCATACGACTATATCTCCAAACCCTTCAAGACAGACGAGGTATTGCTGACCCTTAGAAAGGCAGAGGAAAGGGAACGCCTCAAGGCAGAAAACGCCCTCCTCAAAGTCAGAATAAACGAGATAGAGCAGAAATACTCCTTCAGCAACATCATCGCCAGAAGCGAGGTGATGGCACAGGTCTTTGAGCTGGTTCGCAGGGTAGCAAACCACAACACCACAGTGCTGATAACCGGAGAAAGCGGAACAGGAAAGGAGCTCATTGCCCGAGCCGTCCACTCCAACAGCCGGAGGGCATCAGGTCCTCTGGTGGCCGTAAACTGCGGAGGCATACCTCCAGCCCTTCTGGAAAGCGAGCTTTTCGGCTTCAAAAAAGGCGCTTTTACGGATGCCGCAAGGGACAAGCCCGGTCTTTTTGAACAGGCCAACGCAGGAACCCTTTTTCTGGACGAGATAGGAGAGCTCTCCTATCCCTTGCAGGTAAAGCTGTTGCGGGCCATCCAGGAAAGAGAGATCACTCCGCTGGGAGGCACTGCAGCCGTAAAGGTGGATGTAAGGGTAATAGCGGCAACCTCCAGAGACCTTGAAAAGGAGGTCACGGAAGGCCGATTCAGGGAGGACCTGTTTTATCGCATCAATGTAGTGAGGATACATCTTCCGCCCCTCAGGGAACGAAAGGGAGACATTCCCCTTCTGGCCGGATATTTCATATCCCACTTCAACTCAAAGCTTGGCAAATCGCTGGAAGGGCTGAGTTCCGAGGCGGTGCCGGTCCTCATGGAACATCCCTGGCCCGGCAACGTAAGGGAACTGGAAAACATAATGGAGAAAGCCGTTTTGCTTGCCCCTGGGAAATGGATCACACCTTCGGATCTCGGACTTAAAAAAACGGCGCAAAGGCACACCTCATACGCAGGTTCGGGAGAGCTTTCCATAAAGAAGGCCGCACGCGAGATGGAGAAGTCCCTCATTCAGCAGGCACTCTTAAAGACCGGAGGGAATAAAAGTCAGGCTGCCAGGCTCCTTGAGATAAGCAGGCCCATGCTTCTCCTAAAGATAAAAGAATACGATATCAGGCTGAAAAACAGCAATACCTGAATCCCGTTCAGATTACATATTGACAAAGAATGGCTTATCTTTTACTATCTGGCGCATCCTTTTCAAAAAGTAATTAATCTTTTTCAGTTGTCACCAGCAACAGGAGTTTCCGCAGGTCTTAGAAGGTCCCTGTAAAGGAGGTGAACAGACAGGGACACAGTTGCTAAGACCGGGCGATCAGTCTTGCAACCGCATTCTAAATGGCTTCTTGCCGCAAGGAGGTGCAGAGATGAACCGGAGATTACTTGTTGTCCTTTCATGCGTCCTTATCCTTTCATCAGTGGTCTTGAGCCCCGCCTCAGCCAAAGAAATAAAGGTCCTTTCACAGTTTCCCATGAGCGGCCCGGTGGGTGCGCTTCCGGAATTCGGATGGGGATACATTGACGGCATGAACTGGGTCAATGGTGAAGGGGGCGGTGTAAACGGAAAAAAGATCACGTGGTTTCTGGAGGACTTCCGCTACGACCCCACCGTGGAAGTGGCCAACTTCAACAAATACTGCGCAGAGATGAGCAGAGATGAATTCATCCTGGCGACGGGATATATTACGGGAGGCCTCAAACCGCTGGCCGACAAGGTCAACAAGGAAGAAAAGATACCCTGGCTGGACGGCTCATATTCAACGGAGATATTCGGACCTGATGGCGGGCCCTCCAAATACCCCTACTACTATTCCCTGGGCGCCACTTACGGGGATCAGGTCAAGGCGCTGATGAGGTGGATCAAGCAAAACCACAAGGGCAAGGGCAAGCCGAGGGTTGGCATGGTTTACAGCCCAACGGCCTGGGGCAAGGACGGCACTCCGGAAGGGATAGCCTATGCAAAAAAGATCGGTCTCGATGTGGTAGCTGAGATAGAATATCCATACAGCGCCACGGACGCCACCAACGAGTGCATGCAACTGAGGAAGGCCAAGGCCCAGTACGTAATATATCACGGTTATTCCGGAGCCTCTGGATGCACTGCCATATTTTTTAAGACCGCAAAAAAGGTTCTCAAAGATGTCCAGCTCATGGGCACCCATTACACCACCAACAGGATGTCCATACTTGTGTGTCAGGAGGCCTACGACGGCTATGTGGGGGTTGCGACAAGACCCTTCCTGGATGCAGTTCCCAGGTCAAAGACCCCCATGGAAAACCCCATGATAAAGCTGGCCCACGAATTCGCCCAGAAGTACAGGCCTGAAGAATACAAGAGAGGGGTTAAAGACAAGGACGCCATCAAGGACATGTTCCTTTACATGGAAGGCCTGACTTATGCCCTCATGATTCAGAAGGTACTGACGGATGCGGACAATGCAGGTGATCTGAGCAGAGAGGGCGTTAAAAAGGCCCTCGACAACCTTGTCTGGGACTTCAAGGGCATGTTCGGAGGGAAAAAATTTTCTTACAAATCACATACCATACCAATGATGCAGATCTTCAGGGCAGAGGTCAAGATGGTCCAGATGGGAGATGCAACAGTGCCTACAGGCTCCGTCAACCCCATCACGGACTGGATCAACAGCGACGAGATTAAGTGGTAGCATACGACGCCCTGGTGTTTTCCTCTATTCACCTGGAGGTCTCATGATTGATCTCATTCAGGCAGTCGGCTCCGGGATGCTTGTCGGCCTGGTTTATTCCCTCCTCGGCCTTTGCATAGTATTGATTTACAAGGCATCGGAGGCATTCAATTTCGCCATAGGCGAATTCATGGTTGTGGGATCGTTTCTTTTCTACATCCTGTTTTTCGATCTGCATCTCCCTTTCATAATCGCTCTTCCCCTCGGACTTGCGGCAGCGGCAGGAGCGGGTGCAATTATACAAAGACTCGCGATAAAACCCCTTATAGGCAGGTCCCCCATCTCCATGACAATAGTAACCCTGGGGCTGGCGTTTTTCATCAGGGCCTGTCTGCAGCTCATATTCGGTTCCCACAGCTATTCCTTCTTTCTCGAGCTTCCCGACATATCCATTGATACCGGGGAACTTCTTTTTCTATCCGATCCCATATGGGCAGGCATTCTAGCTCTTTCAGCCTTCGGGGTGGTTATGTTTTTTCTCTTCAGAACCCGGTGGGGGCTTGCGGTAAGGGCAACATCTGAAAACCAGGCAAAGGCCATGGCCTTTGGGATTAACGCAAGGATGATCCTTTTGATCGTATGGGCGGCAAGTTCTGCCTGCATTGCGATTGCTGGAATAATGATTTCAAACTTCGGGGCACTTTCAACCATGTCCTCCATAGTCGGACTCCGCGCCATTCCGGTGGTTCTCATAGGAGGAATGGACAGCATCGGAGGCGCCCTGATCGGCGGCATTATCGTTGGGGTTTGCGAGTCCATGGTGGGCACTTATCTTGAGCCCCTTGGCCTGATTGGATTCAAGGAGGTGGCGCCTTACATCCTTCTTCTGATAGTGCTTTTGATCCGTCCGTACGGCCTTTTCGGAACAGTTAGGATCGAGAGGGTTTAGAGATGCTGTCCGTTGAAAACCTCAGAGTCGTATATCACGATGTTATTTCGGTTCTGAACGGCATATCCCTTTCGGTAAGGCAAGGCGAGGTTCTGATAATAATAGGCGCAAATGGAGCAGGTAAAACCACCCTTCTGAGATCGGTCGCCGGCATGATTGATTTCTACGACGGGGACATAATTGAAGGAGACATCAAGGTCGGAGACTCATCCATCAAGGGCCTTGGGCCTACAGACATCATGAGACGCTGCGGTCTTACCTATGTGATGGAGGACAGACCCGTATTCTGGTATCTCACAATCGAAGAAAACCTCGGGGCCGCAGCCTTTTCCAGATGGGACAGGGAAGTAAGGAAAGATATGGAAAAGGTTTTGACGTACTTTCCCCCTCTGAAATCCCTGAGACACAAAAAGGCCGGATACGCCTCGGGCGGGGAACAGCAGATGCTTGCCATTGCCATGGCGCTCATGACCAAACCCCGGATACTGCTCCTGGACGAGCCTTCCCTGGGTCTGGCTCCTCTGGTAACCGAGGAAGTCTTTGGAATCATCAAACGTCTTAACCAATCAGGCATTAGCGTTGTACTGGTTGAACAAAACGCCCACGCAGCACTAGAGATAGGCACAAGGGGCTATGTCATGGAGCTCGGGCGGATAGTCCTTGAAGGAAAGGCTGAGGAGCTGGCTTCCAATAAGGACGTAAGAGAGTTCTACCTGGGTTCAGGGGAAAAAAGCCGCAGGAGTTACAGGGACGCCAGGCGTTACAAGAGGCGCAAGAGATGGCTTTAGAAAAACCGGAAGGTGAAGGGACACTCTCAATAAGAGGGGTCAGGCTTTCCTTCGGAGGTCTGCAGGTCCTGAACAACATAAGTCTGTCCGTTCAGAAAGGTGAGATATTCTGCATAATAGGTCCGAACGGAGCCGGAAAGACCAGTCTTCTCAACTGCGTCAACTCCCACTACAGACCCCAGGAAGGAGAGATACTTTTTGAAGGAGTAGACATAACCCGTCTTAAACCGCACCAGGTGGCCGGACTCGGCATAGCAAGAACCTTCCAGAAGGTGGAGCTCTTCCAGGGCATGTCCGTGCTCGACAACATAAAGCTGGGACGCCACCTCATGATGAGATCATCCCTTGTGGGAAGTTTTTTGAGGCTCCCCGGCACGGTGAGAGATGAAATCGCAAACAGGAAAGCCACAGAGGAAGAGATAATCGAGTTCATGGATCTGTCAAGTTTCCGATATTCACCAGTGGGAGTTCTCCCCCTCGGCATAAGAAAAAGGGTTGATATGGCGCGGGCCCTGGCCATGAGACCAAGACTCCTTCTTCTTGATGAAATCATGTCGGGTATGGCAGTTGAGGAAAAGGAAGACATCGCAAGCTACATACTTGACGTTCAAAGAGACCTGGGCATGACCATAGTCTGGATCGAGCATGATCTTGCAGCGGTCATGGATCTTTCAAGCCGCGTCTGCGTCCTGAGCTTCGGAACCAAAATAGCCGAAGGAAAGCCTGATGAAGTCCGGCAGGATCCTAAAGTCATAGAGGCCTATTTGGGAAGGCAAAGGAAAGCCGGATGAGCATTGAGCCTGCCGACAACCTGATCGCCCTTATTGCCGGAAACGCCGCGCAAATGCCCGATGACGTTGCCGTAAGGGAAAAGAGGTTCGGGGTGTGGACTCCCATCACCTGGGCGGAATTTGAGGAAAAGGTCAGGCGCTTTGCCGTGGGACTTGAGGCACTGGGATTCGGGCCGGGAAAAAATCTTCTGATCATAGGGGACAACAAGCCGGAGTGGATAATTTCTGAATTCGGGGCCATGGCGGCGGGAGGCATCCCGACAGGAGCCTATCCCGACAGCCTTCCGGAGGAGATAGAGTATCTGATATCTTACAGCGAGGCGACGATACTTGTTTTGCGGGATCAGGAGCAGACCGACAAGATCATAGCAATCCGGGAAAGGATCAAAGACCGGGTCAAAAAGGTCATTGTGTGGGACTCAAGAGGCATGAGTCATTACTACGGTGAATATCCCTTTCTTATGCGCTTTGAAGATGTGATTGAGCTGGGAAAAAAGGCAGAGAACCAGGGAAGGAGAAGTTCCCTTTCCGACATGGCCGCGGCGATTGATCCGACAGGGCCCGCAATCATGCTCACCACCTCCGGGACCACTGCAAAACCGAAACTTTCGGTCCTGAGCCACCAGAACCTGATCTTCGCATCCGAAAGCTATGGAAAGGTGGTCCGAATGAACAGGGGAGATGAGCTTCTATCGGCCGCTCCTCTTGCCTGGATTGGAGAGCAGCTTTACAACGTGGTGCGGTTTCTTACCGTAGGCGCCCATTACAACTTCCCTGAGGAGACGGAGACCCTCAGAAAGGATCTCCTGGAACTTCAGCCCTATTATTTCGGAGGCACTCCTGCCGTATGGGAAATGATAATATCAACCATTCAGGCCGCCATGGACAACGCTGATTTCTTCAAGCGAGGATGTTACAGGCTCGCCATGAAATATGCTTTGAAAAGGACGGAGGCGGAACTGACAGGGAAAAGGCCCGGCATATGGACAAGGCTGCTCGGCCCTCCGGCGGATTTTCTGGTGATTCGCCCCCTCAAAAACAAAGTCGGTCTCGGCCGGGTAAAGATGGCAATAACCGGAGGGGGCGCAATCTCGCCGGAGGTCTTCAAGTACTTTAAGGCTCTGGGCCTTGACCTCAGGCAGGTATTCGGACAGTCGGAGTGTTCAGGCATCGCAACCACCCACAGGGGAGACGATGTAAGACCAGAGACAGTAGGGGTTCCGATTCCGGGTGTGGATGTCAGGATTTCGGCTGAGGGCGAGATCCAGGTGAGGGGAAAAAACACCCACCTGGGTTATTACAAAAACGAAAAGGCCACCCGCGAAGGATACACTGAAGACGGATTCCTGCGAACAGGGGATACGGGCTATTTTGGAGAGGACGGCCATCTGTACGTATTTGACAGGGCCAAGGATATCATGACCCTCGAAGACAGGACAAGGTTCGCCCCTCAGGACATCGAAACCCGTCTAAAGTTCAGCCCGTACATCCACGAAGCGGTCGTATGCGGAGGGGGAAGGCCCTTTGTTACTGCTGTTGTGAGCATTGACCTTGAAAACGTGGGGAACTGGGCCAAAAAAAGGGGCATGTCCTTTACCACCATCCAGGATCTCTCTCAAAGGCCGGAGGTTTACAGGCTCATCCGCAACGAAATTGAGGTCATCTGCAGAAGATTCCCTGAAAACATAAGAATAAGACGTTTTGCCATACTTCTCAAGGCCCTTCACCCCGACGACGGAGAACTGACAAGGACGAGAAAGGTAAGAAGGGCGTTTGTAAACGAAAGATACAGTGCCCTCCTGGAAGACCTTTACAGCACCAGGAAAAGCCACAACATGGATGTCGAGATACGTTATGAGGACGGCCGCATTACAACCTTCAGGGGTGTTGTGGCAATAGAGGAGGTATGAGGGTGAGATCCGTCTCCGAATTTTACAACGATCTGTTCTCCTCCACCGCGGTTTTCAGCTACAGACAGGATGAAAGGATCTTCCGGACCAGATTCAAAAGGATCTGGTTCGCCGTGTTTCTTACACTTGTGTGCCTCACGGTCCTCGGCTCAGGCGCAGGCGTGGGGGCAAACGAATACCACTATTTCATAATGAACCTGATACTCATAAATCTGATTTCTGCAACAGGGCTAAACCTGCTGGTTGGATTCACGGGTCTTCTCTCCCTGGGGCATGCAGCCTTCATGGGAGTAGGGGCATATACGTCCGCCCTTTTGATAACCGGATTCGGCGTACCATTCGCGTTTTCGGTTCCGGCCGCCGGACTCCTGGCAGCCCTGCTTGGAATTATAGTGGGCACCCCTTCTCTCAGGATCAAGGGGTTTTATCTCATGGTTGCAACTCTGGCTTTCCAGTTCGTGATAGACTATGTGATCATACACTGGGAAGGCGTAACCAGAGGCATAAGGGGAATAGAACTTCCCACCCCGGTTTTTCTCGGCATATCCCTTGAGAAAAACCGGGCATATTTTATTTTCCTGTTTCTCCTTGCCCTCTTCCTTGTCTGGGGCGCCAAAAACATAACCAGATCAAAGACAGGAAGGGCGTTTGTCGCCATCAGGGACAACGACGTCTCAGCGGAAATAATAGGGATATCCATTTTCAGGTACAAACTGCTCTCCTTCGGACTTGCATCATTTTACGCAGGGGTTGCAGGCGCCCTTTTTGCAGGGCTCCTCAGGACGGCCATTCCCGGAGACTACACCTTCCTGCATTCAATCATCATACTCGCGATGGTCCTTGTGGGAGGCATGGGCAGGCTTGTAGGGACCGTCTTCGGCGTTATATTCATTACCCTTGTTCCCGTTCTCCTGGATCAGGCCGTAAGCCATCTCGCACAGGTCTATGACCCCAACATCACCATTATCCTCGGCCCTGTAAAGGAGCTTGTCTTCGGAGGTCTTATAATCGTCTTCATAATATTTGAGCCGGAAGGTCTGGTGGGTATCTGGATCAAGATAAGAGATTACTTCAGGATCTGGCCCCTGCCTTATATATCCTGATGACGGGCAGGCAATCTTTCTTCTTGAAAACATCGGCAATCTGGCTTCCCATGGTTCCCATACCGATCACGGCCACTTTCCTGATTTCCATAAGCATATCGGCTCCTTTTCTTAAAGCCGGGGCTCCCCTTCGCCCGGCCACACAATCGTTTTTCGTTATCGTAACGGCTGATACTCAGCCGGTGACATGCGGCTATTTCCTGAATCTGCTGAAATCCGGCGGACGCTTTTCAAGAAACGCCCTAACTCCCTCATGGGATTCTTCAGTCTGGTAGTAGAGGTTCACCGCATGCCCCGACATTGCCGTCACTCCCATAGCGTGGTCCGAATCCACGTTGAACGACGCCTTTATAAATGCAAGCGAAGTGGGAGATTTCTGAAGAAGCTCGCGCGCCCATTTTTCAACTTCCGCGTTCAGTTCACCGTGAGGCACGATCCTGTTGACAAGACCCATCTCCAGGGCCTCCCGGGCCGAGTACTGTCTGCACAGATACCATATTTCTCTAGCCTTCTTCTCGCCGACGATTCGCGCCAGGTAGATGGTCCCGAATCCAGCATCGAAACTCCCTACCCGAGGTCCGGCCTGACCGAAGCGCGCGTTTTCGGAAGCGATGGTGAGGTCGCAGACCAGGTGCAGGATATGACCGCCTCCTATGGCGTATCCGTTAACCGCTGCAATGACAGGTTTTGGGATGGCCCTGATGATGCCCAGCACCTGTCCGTGTGCCTCCAGCAACTCAAAGCCTGCCCGGCCTTTGCCGTACCCATCGGCATCCTTGGTTTTCTGGTCGCCGCCCGTGCAAAAAGCCTTTTCCCCTGCGCCCGTAAGAACAACCACTCCTACGCTCTTGTCCGCCCACGCGTCGCGAAATGCCAGATAAATTTCCTCGAGAGTCAGGGCAGTGAATGCATTATACCTCTCGGGCCTGTTGATGGTTAACCTGGCAATTCCTTCCCGCTTTTCATAGATGATTTCCGCAAAATCCATATTTTGACCTCCCAAAGTTTTCAACCCGTCTTACCCGGTCAACATTCATGTAACCATACAATTTCTTTCCAGTTGTGCGGCATATCATGCAGCTTAAGCCTGCGGCAATGGGCCTTATGATCCCCGGAGGAGCGGATTAAAGGCCCCTGCTTTATGAAGACCCCTGACGCAAGTACGGTCATCATCTGAAAAGGAGGAGCCCCGCAACCATGGCGGAAGGTACCTGATCGGACTTACTGTTCCTCAGCGCCTCTTCAACGGAGATCCTTGATGTCTCAAGGACGAAGGCGTCGCTCGCGCCCACTCTTATAGTCTCTGCCTTGGGTATTTCGGAATTCTTCTCTTTTATATCAATGGGATTTTTCATTTTGAATCCATTCATTATTGCGTTATGGCCTGTATGACAAGGTTTTTACAATGGCTTTTTTTTTAATAAAAGTCACAAAAAAATTTTTATCAACGACCTGAGATAACGGCAGGGCCGTATCAGCCCGAGTGCATTCATCAAAAAAATGCACAGGTTTAAAAGGCACGTGTTGACCGGCACAAGCTGGATCTGTATAAGTCCGTATTAATCATTTCAGGGTTCGAAGAAAAGAGGATATTGAAATGCTGGACAATGGCTTCAAAAATGACGTGTTAAATACGATCTCGAAACGTTTTATCTCAATCGCTTCCTTAGCCATTATTTTGATCTCTGCCGCTTTTTCATCCCCGCAAAAAGCAGACGCCCAACTGGGAGACGTTTATCAGGATATAATAATGGCAACCAAAGATGGAGGCCAGGGCCTTCAGGGAGAATACAAGCTAAGGTTTGCAAGCATAAGTAACGTTGAAAAGGAGGAAAGGGACGGCGGCCAGGGGAAGGGAACGATATCTTTTTCCGGAAACACAGTGAATGTTTCCGTCCTCGGAATAGAAAGCGACGGGGATTTGATAAGCGGAAACTTCACTGGGACATTCGCCGCATCGAGCAATGGATACACCATGACGATGGGCTCCGGTCCCTCTGAAAACTATTTTCTGAATCTGTCGCAGGATGGAGAGTTTCTTATGATAACAAGGGGCGAAATGGAAGGCTCTGATAGCATGCACGATCAACTTGTCTGCGTGAGAAACAATCCCCAGAGGCTGTTCACAGACCAGGACATATCAGGGACATGGCGCTTCCGCAATTTCAATCTCTACGATATTGAGAACAACTTCGACCGGGAGGCAGAGATCTGCTATGGCAATCTTGTAGCAGGATCAGGTCAGGGAACCCTTCAGATTACATGTATTGAATGGGATCTCAACTCTGAGTCAGGCACTATTCCCGTCTCATATACCTTGCAGGGAAACGGGGAGACGGCATTTTACTTTCCAGGAGAGCAAACCCCTTTTTTCAAAGGACAGTTAAGCAGCGACGGAAGATATATGATAACGAGCAGCGAGGAATCCGACACTCAACAGATATCCGTCGCCATGAAGAAAGACCCCTCAAAAATACACTCGACGGCAGGTCTTACAGGCACCTACAGATTTCAGGTCTTGAGGGTCAAAAACTTCAGTTCGAGTTCTCCAAGGGCATATTCTGGTTATGGGACCATTAATTTCGACGGCGCAGGGAATTGGACCGGATCATCGCCTTATTTCTTTTCAAG
>QZIK01000102.1 GCA_003599015.1 Desulfobacteraceae bacterium
TCTCCTTGAGGGCCTTGAGCTTTCCCTTTATCACCTTGTCAATCAGGTCATATCGCTTGAACTTGAACCCGGTCCTGTCCGCCAGCAGAAAACCGCCTGTCACAAAGGCCGCAAATACAGCGTATCCCGCAAGGAGCAGCCACTCGGAATGATACCTGAAAAGAACCGCGGCGCTCACAAGCCCGGCCTGAAGGGCGTAGATTATGGCGACGGCCTCTGTGTGGAAAAACCCAAGCCGCAGCAGCCTGTGGTGAAAGTGCTTGTTGTCCGGGTGGAAGGGCGATTGGCCCAGGGAGATCCTCTCGGTCATGACCGCTATGGTATCGAGTATGGGAAATCCCAGCATCACCAGGGGAAGAAGCGGGCTTAGAGGCGTGTTTCCCTGCGTGAGCTTTAGCGCCAGGCAAACGGCCATAAAGCCCAAAAACTGGCTTCCCGCATCCCCCATGAAAAGGGTAGCAGGATGCGTGTTGAACCTCAAAAACCCGAATATGGCCCCTGCCACGGCAAGAGCCAGGACCGTTACCGTGAGATTCTCCGCCACATAGCCTAGATACGCCATGCAGGCAAAGCCTAAAAGGCAGATGCCGCCCGCAAGCCCGTCAAGACCGTCCGAAAGATTGACCGCATTGGTCACACCCACAATAACTATAACCGTAAGGGGAATGGCGACATAGTCCGGAAGCCTGTATTCCCATATCTCGCCCAGGTTCCTTATCTCGATTCCCCCCCAGAGGACCACTGTCAGCGCAGCCCCCACCTGCCCGGCAAACTTGGCCTTCCAGGAAAGGGGCCTCAAATCATCCATCAACCCGAATGCCAGCACCAGGGCGGCCCCCGTGATCAGGGCCTTCACAAACCCGTCCGGCACCGCCCACAGAATCACCGGCACCGAAGCCCCTACGGCCATGGCAAGCCCGCCCCCCTTGGGCACAGGCGCCTCGTGTATCTTTCTTCCGCCCGGTATGTCAACCGCCCTTATACGCAGACAGAACTGCCTTGCGATAGGCGTAACCGCTATCGTCAGGAACAGACTGATTAGAAGTGTTGAGAAATAGATCATTTAATCGGTGGGCTGATCGGGTGGTAACTGCAAACCCGGGATCCTTAATCCCGGTGCCCTATGCTTTCACTGCGGCAGAAACTCGTTCAATACGGGCACTATCTCCCTTGTGAAGGCAAGGAGCCTTTGATCCGCCTCCGCCAAATCCTCTCCGGTATAAATGGGGGTAATAAGCCTCACAAGCGCCCCGTCGGTCCGCTGCCGTGTGAGCGCATCCCAGAAGTTGTACCATTTCAGCTCCCAGGCGCTGGTCAGCACCCTGTCTCTCTGGGGGAACCAGAAGTAGGAGAGCTGCCTGAAATCCCCCTTGATCATCACCGCCTTATTCACCCGCATTGGGTTTCCGCGCCTGTCCTTAAGCGGCAGCTCAACGGCCCCCGCCTTCTTGAACTCCCACCCGCTCCCCGGCAGGCAGGTCTCCGGCGAATGGATGCTCTCGCCCTTTCTCTGGCTTTCGTAAAAGGCCGTGTAAAAATCAACGCTTTTTCCGTCCTTCCCCTGGTAGTTGAGCATGACATAGTCGCTCAGATCCAATGTATCTATGAACTTTTGCTCCATAGTCTGGCGCTTTCCTTTCCAAGTCCCGAGCTCTAGGGGGAATCCCGCAAACGACCTGGCCATTGGTATCTTTTCGCGGAATTCAACTGCATGGGATACGGCAAGGGTGGCCCCCAACAGGACAACCGCTACAAGGAACTGCGGAGGGCTTAGGAGTGATTTCAGGCTGAAAGGTCTTGCTTGGTCTTTTGCTTCCTTGTTCTGTTCCTTCTGGGGTGAGCGCCCAAACTGCATCAGGCTCCCAAATGGCCCAAACCCGCTCAGGGCCCACATGAGAAAAAGCAGTGCCCCGAGGCTGAACATGAAAATAAACCAGCCCCCGAAACTGTGGAAAAAGCCCTCTGCCACAGACGCCCCGAAAGTCCGGTACAAGACTGCTGTCAATGCTATGCGCAGAGCGTTGGTGACAATTGTTAGAGGAACTGAAGCGATAACGATGACAAACTTCTTCCAGGCAGAACCCCGGTAGAAATAGGCCAGGATGAGCGCCATTACAACAAGCGGAAAAAGATACCGTAGCCCGCTGCAAGCATCCACCACCTGCAGTTGGGTGAACCCAAGATCAATGACGTTACCGTCCCTGAACGCGCTCATGCCGAAAGCATGGATCATCGCGACCCCAAGCTGGGAGGAGATCATCTTAAGCTCAAGCGTTATCTTGTCGCTCAAAAAGTGAGGCGGCGGGAACATCGTTAGCATTAGCAAGATAGGGAATGCGATTGTCTTCAGTTTTCGTATGCCAAGGTTCAGCCAGACTACACCGGCCAAAACCAGCCAACTGGATAGATAAAGAGTAAAATACTCGCCGGCAAATTCGCCTATCCAGTAAAGGAAAAGCCCCGGCAGAAATAATGATAAACCGAGCCACCCGGGTGCGGCAGGCGTGCTGAAAATCTCCCATCTTTTTTCGTAAAGGAGATATGCAATAACCAGCGGAATCATGTATCCGTAGCTGTAGTCAGCGCGGCCCCAATCCGAGAGGACAAGCCATGTATAGGCAGGATAATAAAAGCCCGCCATAAGGAGGAGCACCAATGCGGCCCTGATAAGATTCGAACTTGGTGAGATAGCCGTGTTCATCAAAAAATCAAGTGCGGCTTTTTCGCAATATCATGATGCCTTGGTATTCCCATGCCCGAGTCTCAGCATCATCTTGACCCGTTCAAGCAACACCAGCCATGCGAATAGAGGCAAAACCCGCTGCCTGCCCATACGCTTCGGTTCGGCCATCAGCCGGTAGAACCACTCCAGGTTGTGCCTGCACCAGAATTCAGGCGCACGCTTCACCGTCCCGCCGATTGTGTCCAGGGTCCCTCCTATGCATTGGACGACTTTTACATTTTCAAGCTGATTCTTATACCTGCCGAACCACTTCTCCTGTTTTGGGGAGCCGAGCGCCACAAACAGGATTTCCGCCCCTGATGTATTGACCTCTCTTATCAACTCGGGCATATCTTCTTCCTTCAAGTACCCGTTAGCGCGGCCTGCTATCCTGAGTCCAGGAAAACGCTCTGCCAAAACCTCGCAGGACTTGGCGTTAACCTCCTCCTTGGCGCCGTAAACAAAGACGCCTTTTCCCAGATCCCGCGCTATCCGGCAGATCTCGAATATGAACTCTGATCCGGGCACACGCTCGATATCAAGCCCGTAGAGCATCTTAACCGCCTTAACCATCCCTATTCCATCCGGCAAAAGCAGGTCCGCGCGCTCGTAGCAGTCGTAAAGCACTGGGTCTTTGGGAACAGTGAACTGTTTTTCAGGGTTGGAAGCAAATACGCAGTGAGGCCGCTTGCCGTCCTCCAAAAAACAGCGAACACGCGCGGCGGCCTCCGCCCGGCCTACCGCGTCAACCCATATATCAAGAATTTTCAGTCTGCCGTTCAACACTCAGGAACCTCTCTTTAAGTGCATCCGTATCACAGGGGCTGTTCAAGGCAACTACAGTGACAAAACATGAATCTTCAGCCCGGCCTCGAATGGAGGCGCTCAAAACAGGACTTTCAACCTTCACCCCGTATGCAGGGGAGTACGAGCCTCTTATGGGCTGCTCCTGCCCCCTAACAACTTTAAATTCGCCTCCTTCCAATAGAAGCACAAAGGCCTTGACGCCATCCATATCCGCATCGAGCCAGCCATCCCTGTATCTTACAACCTTGGTTTCCGGATGCAGATGGAAGTTAAGCTCAAAATCATGAACGCCTTTTCCCTTGAATGTGTCTCTGATAAGTATCAATCCCTGGTCTTCTATGAACACGGTCCTTTCATGGATAACAGGACCCTTGAGGCGTGTGTATCCGTCATGGCACGCTCTGAGGAAGACCCATTTATCGCCGCTCACAGCCTTTTCAAGCGTTGCTTTATAAGGTTTGCTCCAGATAAATCCCGTCTCCTGCACAGCCTGATCCTGCCCGTCCACGGTCACCGTATTGTGTGCCCGGGTGCTTTTGAAATACCTGCGCCACTCTGGGACCCCGTTGTACCGAAATGTGCCGGGGTCCACGAGAACCGGCTTGCCCTTAAAAGACAGCGTAACCGACAGGGCATCGGCATGCCCGTGGTTATATAGCGGCGGCATGCCTAAAGGGCCGTGATCAAATATCAATGAAAAACCCTGCCCTTGCTTAACAACTGTGTAGCCGGATTCCACGAAGGTTGTAATCGTGTCTTGACACGGCTTGGCCTTGCACCTGATCGGCGTAACACCAGGACCGATCGCATGGCCATCATCGCTATCACCTATTGAAGGAAATGACCCGCCGTCTATTTGAAAAGCTGCCAGGAAGGACTCCCCCATTTCAAGCCTTGCAGTCCAATGGCTGCATTCCCGCAGGTTATTCCGCTCCAGGAAATTCTTTGCCAGCCAATAGAGATCCAGCACAAAACGGTGATAGGACAGTGACTGTTCTGCAGGGCCGCCGTCTGCCAGCACCTGGTGTTTCAATTCCTGGTCGAGCAGCCTGTACCCGGTGTCGGTCCACCGCTTACCCTCGTCGGTATGGCTGAAAATAGCTCCAGCAAAAACAAGCCCCACGCACTCGCAGACCGTGTGGTTGCCCAGGGAGGCATAAAGGGAGAGGTTGTTGGCTATCCACCATGCGTGTCCATAAACTGCGCGGAGCAGGTCAGTCTGCTCTGTTTCCCCAAGCTCCTTGGCGGTCTTCAGGCAGTAAAGGAAAACAGGCACCCGCAGCCCGGATTCCATGGCTGACTTGTAGTGAGGGCCGAAGGGGAAGGGATTCTTATGAATCCATTGGAGCACAGCCTCCGCCCCTTCTCTTGATTTTCCGTTGTCTCGCCAAGCCTGCAGCAACAATCCGGCAGGCTCTTGAAGCCTTGCCGGGTCCCAGACAGACCGCATGTCAGGATCACCGGGACAACACCTTACTTCGTCAAAAAAGGCGTCATGCCACTGGCTTTCAAAATGGGATATTTGTTCGGCGTTGTCACTCAACCCTGGCATTCCCGCTCCTTTATCCAACCGTGTTTGGTTGCCATTCAGCACGAAGTTGAACTGCGGCATTTTGATTGCCTGGATCTGACCCGGAGGGACTGCCGGCATTTCAAAAGGCAGCCGTTTTTGCCCCCCCGCTCTTTTAGCTTGGAAAGCAATGAGCTTCTTCCTTACCCGGTGTGCTATTTCAGCCGCTGAGGCGTGCTTGAAGCGCTGAATGAATTCAGTATTGAACTTTACCGGCATCCGCATCCGACTGTGCGCCAGAACCTGTCAGACCTCTTGCGGTTTCCCTGAGCGCAGGGATTCAAGGATTTTGAAGGTGACAAGGGAGCTGTTGAAGAGCTGATCGTAAGGTATCGGCGGCCCTTTACCTGAACTCAGGGCTTCCAGGAATGCTTTGACTTCACTTTTCTGTCCCTTGTCCTGGCTCAAGAGCTTCTTTTCCTTTTTCTTGCCCTTTGAGTAGATAATAAGGGACTTGAAGTCATCTATAATGGCCGTAACACCATGCCCGTAAACCTCAACCCGCTCTTTGGGAAGTGATTTGTCTCCGTTGGCAAGATAAGAGATTGTGCCAATGGAGCCGTTCTCATAGTAAAGTAAAACGTTTACCACGTCCTGGAGTTGTCCCGGAGCGTCCATGGCTTGGGCAAACACCGTCTTCGGTAGGGAACCATTGGAAAAAGTCAAAAGGTCAACGAAATGGCACACTTCCCCGATAATACGGCCGCCGCCCAAGTCTTGATCCTGAATCCATGAATCAGGAGGGATTGCACCCGCATTGATACGATAAATCATGGCAAGAGGACCGCTGGGGAAAACTTTGGCAACCTCCTGCGCAAAAGGAGAAAAGCGCCTGTTATAGCCAACCATGAGCATTGGAAAAGGTTTCTGCTTGCTGCTTAGCTCTGAGTAAATGCCCGCTATTTCATTTAGCTCTGTTTCGGTAAGGCAAAGTGGTTTTTCCACAAATACGTTTTTCCCCGCCTTCAAGGCTTTAAGTACATATCCCGCATGGCTGTCGTGGCGGGTGGCGATAAATACAGTGTTGATTTCAGGATTCTCAATGATATCCTTTTCATCGCCCGTACAGAACTCAAAGCCGAACCTCTCTCCCACGGAGCGGGAGCCGGTCCCAGTGGCCGTCATCACGCCCTTTAGCACCACGTTTTTGTCTTTAGGGATGTTGGGCAGAAGATGGCTTTGCGCGTAAGAGCCTGCCCCGATAAATCCGATATTGATTGCGGAAGGGCCTGCGCCTGTGAAACTTGACTTGAGCTGAATCTTTTCCTTCCTTAATGCCTTGCTTGTATCATACTCAATCAAAATCCCGATAAAAGGCTCGGACCTTGAAAGAAGAAGATCATAGGCCTTGGGCGCGTCTTCCAGCTTGAAGATATGCGTGGTGAGATAGCTGACGTCAATCTTTTTGGTGTATATCAGCTCCTGAAAGGTTTCCATGTTCCGCTTCTCGGTCCATCGCACGTATGCGGGTGGATAATCAATGCCCTTTTCCTCATATTGGGGGTCGTAGCGGCCTGGCCCATAAGAGCAGGACATCCTGATCTGCAATTCCTTCTTATAATAGTGCGGCTCCCGGTCAAAACCCGTTGGCACGGCGCCGACGACCACGATCGTGCCTCTTTTCCTTGCAATCGCGCCTGCAAAGTTGATTGGATCGAGTGAATCGGTTGCAGCAGTTATGATCACGGCGTCACAGCCCAATCCACCTGTGAACTCATGGATGATTCCTTCGATTCCCTCACTGCTCCGCAAGAGGGCGAGATCGGTGCAGTGTTTTCCTGCGGTCTCAACCGCGTAAGGATCTATGTCAATTCCGCAGACCCTTATTCCAGCAGCCCTCAGGAGCAGGCAGGTGAGCTGGCCTAAAAGCCCCAGGCCGATCACGGCGCATTTCTCACCGAGCCGAAGGTCCGCCTGCCGCACACCCTGCATGGCAATTGCGCCCAGCGTGTTGTAAGCGGCCTGCTTTAAATCGGTATCCGGATGGAGCCGTAAACAAAGATTTTCCGGAACACTTACGATTTCAGCATGGCAAGCCGTGAGTCCCCCGCAGGCTACCCAATCGCCTACCTGAAAGCCCTGCACACCCACCCCTATCCCCAGCACTTGACCGACACAGGAGTATCCCAGCGGCGAGTAGGCATCCAACTTCTTCATCACGGTTCGATAGGTCTGGGCGGGCCCCTGCTGCCGCAGGACATCCAAGACCTGTTTTACCTGCTGTGGCCGCTGCCTGGCCTTTTCAATGAGACTGGAGCGAGCTGTTTTCACGGTGCTGCCTTCCGTTCCGGCGCTGACAAGAGAATACAGATTTTGAACAAGGAGCTTTCCGGCCGCAAGTGAAGGCATCGGCGCTTCAAGTACGGTCATTTGCCCGTCTTTTAATTTCTGCGTGAGCTGTTCCATATTCTCATTCTTTAACATTACTGATGATATGGACAAATTTGCCGTTCTGCAGCCGCTTCAGCCTGTCAACATATTCGATTTTGATTTGCGTATCGGCTTTAAACTTCTGCCTGAAATGCCTGTAAAGACCTTTCTCGTGCTCGTCTTTGTACTGCGGCGACTTGACGATAAGGATTTTGACTTCGCCTTTCCTGTCTTGCAGGTATTGCATGCCGTTGATCACGGAGTAGAGATCGCTGTGAAGATTCAAGGCGGTCGTGGTTATATAAGTACCGTCAGCGTTGAAAAGTTTGTCTCCGCTCCAGCGTCCCTTGATATTTTTCAAGAGTATAACCCGCCTTTTGCATAAAGGACAATAATCTCCAGCGTACTCAGCAAAATCGCCTGTCCGATAGCGGATCAAAACCATTCCAGGGTTATGAAAACTGGTCCCAACCATTTCTCCGACCTTGCCTGGTTCCCGAATCGTCAAACCCTTCTCGTCGATCAACTCGAAGTAGCCGTATGTCGGTTCTATATGGTAGAGATTTGTGTATGCGCAGTATCCGGCCAGAATCAGCTTTTCGCTGTGCCCGTACCAATTGAAGAAACGGATACCCAGCCTTTTCTGAATGAGGTCCACCTGGTAGTCGAATATGTTTTCAGAACCGGAAAGAAAGGCCTTGATGAAGGAGGTATCGTAACCCCGCTCGATCAAAAAAGTCGAGAACTCGAAGGCAGTCGAGGGGTAGCAGTGGATGAAGCGCAGATCCAGCCGCCTGATGGCATCGTAGACCTGCTCGAAATAATCGGCCTCCAGCCGGAAGCCATCGAAAATAACTTCCCGCGTTATCGGGTTGACTTCGAATGTTCTGTTCTTGCCCAACTTGTGGTTGCGGATCACTGCCCGGGGGCTGAAGTCATAACCGACCCTGCCCCATAAACTGTGCATCGTCGCCATTTCGATTACGTACCGTCTCTTGGGTGCGATGAGCCGCAGAGGCTTCCCGCTCGTGCCACCAGTGGTGCCCTGATCGTACTCGCTAAGGTCGGCATCCGGGTCGATGAAAGCATCGTAATTCCCGAGAATAGTATCCTTGTCGATGAATCCGAATGTTTCCTCGAACTGCTCAATGCTTCGTATTCGTGTACGCCCATAGCGCTGTCGGTAATAAGGAATCACGGAGAGTGCGCGGTTAACGCTGTTGAAAAGATCGTCGGACGCATCGTACCCGCCCTGCATTTGCTGCAGAAAGTTCCGGTGCACCCAATAGTCATTTCCGTATATCCTCTTTGCGCTCTTGTTGAGCCGCATCAAAGGGAGGCTCATGGCGGACGGCAGCCTGGTGGCGTGCTTGAGGATAGCCGATTTCAAGCGGCCTCCCCGGGGTGCCTTTTCTCGATATGCCCTTTCCACCCTAAGGGTGCCTCAAACGCAAAAATGCGTTCCGCGCGGACTGTCTCCAGGGCGTAACCCATGCCGGTTATCAATATTTCAATGTCGTTAGACGTGAACTGCCAGAAGCGGCCGTGTTTATTGCGGCGCTTGATCGGTACCGCCACGCTGGCAAAATACATTTTTGGCAGATACGGCATTCGCTGATAGACCGTTATGATTGCGTCGTTTGATTTAATCCACTATCCAGGCGCTTCGCTTTCCCAACTTTCACTTCACCTTCCCGGATAGGAAACGGTGCATCGCCTCTCTAACGTTCCTTTCGTAAGCCTCGATAGTATAGTGCTTCTCATATAGCTCCCTGCCTGCCTGTCCCATGCGCCGCCGCAACGCGGGATCCTGCACCAGCGCCAGCGTCTTAGCTGCCAGTTTAGGGATGTTTTTCGGGTCAACGATGAATCCGTTTATGCCGTCCCGTACGATATCTGGTATTGCGCCCTCGTTAGATGATACGACGGGGATGCTGTGTTGCATGGCTTCCAGGTTTACAAGTGGAAAGGTGTCTTTGTATGTAGGAAAGACAAGGATGTCTGTATCATTCAGCACCTCTTCCTTTTCCTTCCCGTAAAGCGGCCCGAGGATCTCAACGACATCCTCGAGCATTTGTTCCCGGCGGAAACTGAAGACTTCTTCATGAAAACGCGCATCCACTGCACGGCCGACCATCTTGAATCTTACCCGTGCCGTCTCTTTCCTGACCAGGGCGGCCATCTTCAAAAATTCCATCGGACCTTTCGTCTTCACCAGGTTGGAGAGAAAAAGAACCTGAACGTTTTCACTGTCGCGCGTGCTTTTCCCCGCTGGCCTTTCGATATCGGGTACGCCGTTCGGAACGACATGCAACCTCTCCCGGTGCATAAAGCCCTCAACGTCCGATTTCAGCCGCTCGCCAAGCACCATGCCGCCGTGGGCCGACCCGAGGGCATCCGCCGCAATCATGCGCTGCATGGTGTTTCCGTTAGTATGATTGCGGCTGTACCCCTTTCCGTGGAAATAGAGCACATAAGGGATTTTGTGATGTCGCAGAATTCTGAGGAGAAGCGCATCCACGGCGAGGGCCGTCATACCCACAGAGATGAAAAATACGCACAGCTCGGGGGTGAACTCCCGGATTACCCTGACAAGCTGTGCGCAATGGGACGGGATTCGCACAATCTTGGAAATCGTGACCCTACCGACATCGTCCATCCGGCGTGAGAAGGTCTTCTGCAACATCCTGGCATCGAAGCCGTTTCGTCTTAGCGCCTGCATAAAGCGATCGGCCATCACCGTAGACCCGTGCACCGGCGGCGGCAGTTGCCCAATGACGAGTAATTTTGGTTTAGTTGTTTTCATAATCCCTAATTGTGATAGTTTGTGGCTCAAATGCTAAAACCTATTAACATTAATCTTATTATTACACGATTCAGTCTTTCGAAAATCATCTGAACAAAGCCATTAACTTTTTTATATTGATATCTTTCATATAAGGTTTGCTTCGGTGAAAAGCGCATTTTAAGCAGCCAAGTTGCAGCAAAAAAAATTTTTATTCATAAGAGCCAATTTCAAAACGCTCCGGAGCTGAAGTATGAAAGAAGGTCCGGAGATAAATTTCTGTCAAAAAAAGACGGCGAGCTAGCAAGAACCCGCCGATAAACTCTTAGTTGCCTCAAAATGCCGATTTTCGGCAATACGTTACCCTTCTGTTTTTTAAGACGTTGTGATTTACGAATTATGTTCTTTGTCATAGAAGCAATCGCAATATCTGCATCGCTGTAATTGATACTACTCCAAACATCAGATGAGCCATTACCTTAGAAGCGCCCTTTACCCTGACACTACGGCCACCGTAATTGTCCTTTAGGTTGGAGTTTACTCTCTCGGCAGCGCTTCTTTCTGAAAAACGGCACTTTGTTGCCGGCTCCATAAGGATCTTTTCTCCTCTCCTGGGGTTACTATCAATGATCGGTATATGCCCCAGGGCTTTACTGAATGAGTGGATCTGTGGTGAATCATAAGCAGCATCCATCAAATCGTAAAGATTGGTAACACGCTGATAACTCATCTGAGAAAGGGGGATGGCTGCCTGGGAATCATGAAGGGATGCAGATGAAAGAATGGTACTTACCGGGATATCTCCATCTATGCAGTCAAGGTGCAGCTTATAGCCGATCCAGGTTTCCTTGTACCCTTTGCTGTTCTTCTTGGTGCCAACGTTACAATGTGTCGGCAAATCCTTGAGATTCTCCTCCAGGCTCCTTGTCACTTGCAGCTCTACTCTCCTGGGTGCTTTGGCAGTAACATCTTCCCCTTTACGGGGACGCCCACGTTTGCCTTTAGGCTTTGGCACTGTTTCCTGCTTGTCTGTCTTCAGAGGTTTCTCCCGCGCATCTATAGCGGTAGAGTCCCGGCTTATGTGCCCTGCAAGCTTTTCACCGCAATGCTTTATGACCATCGCTTCATGAATCCTCTGCGGAAGGCTCTGTGTCGCAAACTCAGCAAAGGCCCGGCAAAACGTAGCACTGGATGGTATTTCGCTTGCCATTTCCCAACCGCATAACCTCCTCAGATTCTTGCAGCTCCTCAGGTACTCGATAAGCATGTCAGTGGTTTCAAAGTTATAAACTGCCTTTGCAATAAAGGCCTTTGCCATACTGATACGGCTCTTTTTCTTTCGCCCGAAGCCGCGCCATAGAAATCGCTTCATGTGGCTTGGCAAATCGAGCAGGCAAACAACCTCTACGAATTCGCGCTCCTTATCTGAAAGTGGATCGACTTGCTGTTCTAACCATGGAAAAAGTTTTGTTTGTATGGTATTCCATATCTCGAAGAGAGTGCTCATATTATCGTCCTTTCTTGATTTGGCAAAATCAAGGACATAATAGAGCACTTTCTTAACTTTTTCAATAAGATATTCATTATTTATGGCTTAAGAGCCAAAATATTATTTCGCCCCCTTTGGGACTTTTGAAATTATAGTAAACGACAAAAATAAGTTGACAAGATGATATTATAATGCTACCCTCCTGCCAAACGTTCTGTGAGGAGGGTGCCGATATGAAAGCTTTAGAAATAACCAACCCGGATGTAGAAAGGGAAACACTTCTCCGGATGGCTGAAGAGATCCCAGGGGCATGGATCGGGATACGGATAGCCGGGCTTTTGCTCCTGCTCTCCGGGTGGAACTCAACCAAAATTGCTGAGCTTCTTGGGCTGACGCGCTGGGCGGTTGTGAAATGGATACGGGCTGCCAATGAAAGGGGACTGGATATGCTTGAAGATAAGCCCCGATCTGGAAGGCCGCCGAGGTATAATTCAAAAGTCTTGGCGGAACTCGAAGGTGCCCTTTTAAAGACCCCTAAGGATTTCGGATTGAACCGAAGCAGATGGGACGGAGTGGTGGTTGCAGAATACATGAGAAGGTTCCACAGTGTCGAAATCCATGTCCGCCATGCCCAGAGATTGATAAAGAAGCTGGGCTATACTCTGAGAAGGCCTTCCTATAAATATGCCCAGGCGGTTGATACAGGGGTAAAGGAGTTTGGCGAGGAGTTAAAAAAAACTCCTTCTGGCCTGGAGGAGTAACGGTCAGAGGATAATTCTTTTTGAGGATGAGGCTGGATTTTGTCTTCACCCTCGTCTGGGCAGAATATGGGGAAAGAAAGGGGAGAAGTCCTATGTCGTTACCAGAAGCCAGCATCAGAAGAGGCTTAACATTTTCGGATGGGTTGACCCGGTAAACGGGTGGCACGGGATGATTAAGTGGGTCAGTGGCAACACAGACGGCTTTCTGAAAATTCTCCGGAAGATATTGGTACGATTTAAAGGCAAGGTTATTGACCTCTGGGTTGATAACGCCTCCTGGCATAAGGGTAGACGAGTGAGGGAATTTATCACAGAAACCGAGGGGCTTTTTCTTCACTATCTTCCTCCTTACCATCCTGAGCTTAACATGCAAGAAAGGCTTTGGAAAAGAGTACGGTATGAAGAGACAAACAACGCTTACTATGCAACACTTGATGACCTCGAAGCTGGGGTAATGGCCGCATCCAGAAGATGGAAGCCACTTAAAGTCAGAAGATTATGTCTACTCACTTAAGTCGTTTTCTATACCTCATAAAACTGATGTTCCTTTTGTTGACTCATTTTCTCCCAGAATTCATCGATCGTTGAAATTTTTCTCGCAGGGTTTCCACCGACAATGTTATTATCAGCTACATCGTGTGTAACAACGCTGCCAGCTCCTACTATGGCATTATCACCTATCCTCACACCAGGCATGATAATGGACCTCGTCCCAACGAATGAGTTGTTGCCTACTATTACTGGCTTGATCACACGAAACTCTTTTTTCAGATTCACCCCCTTGGCAATCGCGACACGACTGACCGAATAGTCATGCGTCAATAATCTGACTCCTCCAGATATTACGCACTTGTCTCCTATAAAGATTAGCGAGTAGTCACTCGCATCAAAACTCGCTGAAGGTGAAATGAAAGTTGGTTTTCCAGATATCCTTATTCCGAGACTTTTTAAAAAAGTTGGATAGAGCAACATATATAAACGGTAATTCAATTTATATAGGAAGTTAAAAAACATCCGTCCAAAAAAATCGTAAGTTCTAATGAAAAATGAGTTCCTATTTTTTACTTGCACTTAGCTCTCCAAATTGAAAACTATTTTATTGAAGTTAATCGTAGCCAGCCGTGTGTTAAAATTCTCAAGAAAAAGCTTGCCATGCCCTTCAAGGTGATATTACGCTCGCTTTGTTTTTGAAAATATTTAAATACAAAATAATACACAGCTAAACACATTATGAAATGTGAAAATATAAAACAATATAAAGCTCCGTTAATTCCAAATAGCTTTACTAAAGGATAGCAGAAAAAAATTGTTAAAGTAGCTGCAATCACTCGGGCATAAAATATAGTTTTAGGTTTTAGTGCGCTCAAAAGAAAAATTTGCGCCGGAGCAAACGCGTAATTTACGAACATTCCGATTGAGAAATAAATCACAGCATACGAATAATCCAAATAAGCAGTAAACAACATACCCATAAGCTCAGAGGCAAAAATGCTTACTGCTATTAGATAGCTTGCTACAGGAAATGTTATAATGAAAAATACTTTTAGAATGGATGAAATTGTTCGGTTTGCCCCATGATCGTTAAATATAAGCCGGTTCGCAGGAACCAAATAGCTTGTAAGCCCCATCTCAAGAACCATAACTGGTGCGATAAAGTTCCGACATACTCCCAATACGCTATTCGCTTGGTTTCCCAAAGTAAAGGTAACTATATAGATGTAGAGCTGGCCATATACTACAAATGGCACCCAGTCTGCGAAAGTCCACTTAGCAACGCGCCATATCCTTATTAGGTTGACCTTGCTCAATCTGTTAACCATACAGGTAAATGGAAACCTAATCCAATAAGTTCCCGCGATCATCCCGGCCAAAGAGGTTGCCCCTAAAAGGTATATAACAAAATCGTGGGAAGCAAGATCCCACAGAGACATGACTGGTATAGCAGCTAATCGACTTCCACAAGTCAAAAAATCACAAAAAAGGGCAAAATAGACTTTTTGCTTGGTTAATAAAATTCGCCTAGTATACTCTTGACCTATGTAAGGAACAACAATAATAGATAGTACACGAAGAGCAACCCCATTATCTTTATAAGGTTCCTCTGCTAAAAACAAAGAAATAAGCAAAAAAGTAATCGATAGAAATACTCCAGTCAAAAGGAACACAAGGGTGCTGTTTGAAAGGATCTCTTTCCATTCGTTTTTATCGCTTGAGGCGCCTATCATTGTTAAAGGCATACTGACAATACTGTTCATAAGGCCAATGCAAAGAACTAGAGATGTAAATGAGAATACATAAAGACCAAATTCTTGCGGATGTAATACCCTAGCAAGAAAAAGGGTAAGCAGAAAATTGCTTAGAGATACAAGTGCTTGATCGATTAGCGCAACGGTGAGAAATTTAGAGTTCAACCGGCAGACTTATCCTTGTCATAAATTTCGTCTTATTAACAAAAGCGATCTGCATTCTCATGACGTTCTATCTTAGATGGTGTCCTTCCGGCAAGCGTGCTTGCCTGTATAGATAGGCATAGGATAAGTTCACCGGCAACCTGATTATAGGAGGGAGGTTGCCAAATTGGAAGACAAATGGGATGGGGTAGGGATGCTGGCGGTTCAGCCGGTTTTGCCTTGGTGAAAGAGCAACTTGAGACCTGGAGGAGTAGCAAGCACAAGGGATCAGGGCGGATACCTGAAGAACTCTGGGAAGCAGCCGCTCTGGAACGCGTATCCTTTAAGGAATCCAGGGGATTTCAGGAGCATTGAAAAAAATCTTCTGCAATTGAAAAAAAGTACTGGCAACATCTGAAAGTTTCTGCT
The DNA here is from genome assembly GCA_003599015.1 of Desulfobacteraceae bacterium. Lineage (GTDB taxonomy): Bacteria > Desulfobacterota > DSM-4660 > Desulfatiglandales > Desulfatiglandaceae > CG2-30-51-40. The sequence goes on from QZIK01000102.1 coordinate 15,324, forward strand.
ATAGGCTCTGCAACGTCTTTTGATAAGGAGGTATCACGTTGCAGGCAGGAGGCAGAGACTTTAGCGACAGCGACATTGAGTGGATACGCTCCCAGGTAGAGACAAGACCTGAGATCACCCGCACAGAACTATCAAGGCTTGTGTGCTCATATACGGGATGGGTAAAGACAAACGGCGGCCTGAAGGAGATGAGCTGCCGGGTGGCGCTGTCAAAACTTGAGCAAAAGGGTCTGATAGAGCTACCCAGGGCCAGACACAGGGTTTGTCTACCGAGGATACAGAGGACTTTACTGGGGGAGCCCTTAAAGCCCTTTGAACTTAAGGCAGGCTCTGTTGAACTTAGCCTTGAGACAGTTGATAAGAAAACGAGCCCCCTTTGGAACGAGCTCATAGACAGATACCACTACCTGGGCTACAGCAGGCTTGCCGGGGCACAGATGAGGTTTTTTGTATATGCCTCAGGAGCCCTTGTTTGCCTGATGGGTTTTTCATCTGCCGCCTGGAAGGTAGCACCCAGGGATAAGTTCATAGGCTGGAGCGCGCTGGAGAGAGAAAAAAACCTTCACCTGATAGTCAATAACAGCCGCTTTCTGATCCTTCCCTGGGTAAGCTGTAAATACCTTGCATCAAGGATCCTCTCCCACATATCAAAAAGACTTCCTGCTATGTGGGAGCAAAGATACGGCTATAGGCCCCTTCTTCTTGAAACCTTTGTTGATAAAAGCCGTTTTTCAGGTACCTCCTATAAGGCCGCAAACTGGATTTATGTGGGAGACACCCAGGGAAGAGGCAAGTGGGATATAAATAACCTCAGGGA
>QZIK01000143.1 GCA_003599015.1 Desulfobacteraceae bacterium
GGCGTAAAGGGCTTGCCGATGAAATGGACCCCTTCATCGAGAACCCCTTGGTGGGCGATCACGTTGGCGGTATAGCCGGACATGTAGAGGGTGAGGATGTCGGGGCGTATCTTCGATATTTCGATGGCCAGCTCTTTTCCACTCATTTCGGGGAGGATGACATCGGTAATGAGAAGATGGAGTTGCCCAGGATGTTTTCTGGCAATGGTGATAGCCTCCTTCGGGTTCGACGACGTTAGCGTCTCATAGCCCAGCGTCTCCAGGGTCCTCCGAGTCAGGCCCAATACCGGCGAATCGTCCTCAACGATCAGGATGGTCTCACCACGACTCCGAGGTATTTCCGCCTCGACCGCTGTCCCTTTTTCTACGACTTCTCCTGTGTGTCTCGGAAGATAGATCCTGAAGACGGTCCCTTTGCCCGGTTCGCTTGCCACATCAATGAACCCGCTGTTCTGGTTGACAATGCCATACACCGTGGCCAGCCCCAGCCCGGTTCCTTTGCCTACCTCCTTGGTGGTAAAAAAAGGCTCAAAGATTTTTTTCTGGATCTCTCTGTCCATGCCGCAGCCGTTGTCGCTTACCTTCAGCATCACATAGTCTCCGGGCATAGCGCCAGCATGCTCTGCGCAGTATGCCTCATTCAGAACCGTGTTTCGGGTCTCTATGGTAACCTTGCCTACCCCTGAAATGGCATCCCGCGCATTCACGCACAGGTTGGCCAGGATCTGATCCATCTGGGACGGATCCATCCTGACGGGCCACAGGTCTGTTGCCGGCTCCCAGGCCAGATGGATATCCTCGCCGATGAGACGTCTCAGCATCTTGAGCATCCCCTCGATGGTTTCATTGAGGTCCAGCACCTCGGGCGTGATGACCTGTTTCCGGGCAAAGGCCAGAAGCTGCCGAACGATGTCAACGGATTGCTTCCCGGCATTCATGACCTGCTGTAGGTTTCCGTACAACGGATCGGCCTTGTCCAGATCGTTCATGGCCATTTGGACGTATCCCAGGATCACGGGCAGCTTGTTGTTGAAATCATGGGCCACGCCTCCGGCCAGTCTACCCATGGCCTCCAGCTTCTGGGCCTGAAGGAGCTGGGCCTGTAATGCCTCCCTTTCTTTTTCGCCCCGCTTACGCTCCGTAATGTCAACGACAGCGCCTCTGAGTCCCACAGGTTTGTCATCGCGGTAAATGACGCTCGAAATGATAATGCCGGGAAATGAGGATCCATCCAACCTCCTCAACTCATATTCAGTGCCTGCTATTTTCTCCCCTTTTATTAGCCGTCGTATGTTCTCGGTAGATTTAGCAACGCCTTCACTTGAAAGTAACTGCCATCCTTTAAAGCCTTTCTTTAAATCCTCTTCGGTAGCCCTGAAGGTGTCATAAACCGCGCGGTTGGCACTCGTAATATTCGCTTCAAAATCCATCTCATAGACTGGAATTGGCAAAAAATCATACAGCTCACGATATTTCTTCTCGCTCTCTTTAAGGGCATTCTCCGCCCGCTTCCGTTCGGAAATATTCCGGGCTATCCCCTGAAGGCCCACGGGATCTCCTTCTTCGTCGAAGTTCACCCTGCCGTGGACCTCGAAGGGAATTTCCTCGCCATTTCTGTTCAGCAACACGACTTCAACGATAACGCCGGAACTCCTCTGCCCTTTGGCCATTTCAGCCGCTATGACCTCTGACACCTTGGCAAAGTTCTTTTCGTCGCAGTGTTCCGGCAGACGGGTTCCCAGCCATTCTTCCTGTGAATATCCGAGCGAGCCCTGGATAGCCGGATTGACATATGTGAACACCAGATCCATGTCCATTGCCCAAATCACATCCAGGGTGTTTTCAGCCAGCAGGCGGTATTTCCGCTCGCTTGCCCGTAAGGCTTCCTCGGTCTCCCTCCGGGCCTGGACTTCTCCTTCCAATTCCATCATTTTTTGTTCAAGCTTTCTCACCAGGCGTTCGCTGTAAAGCTTGAGCATTTCCTCTTCATGCACCGGCGGCGGCCCAGGAACACTATCACGGCCCTTGACGGCCGCCATCACATCCTGTATAGCCTCCATGAGCGCGTCCGGATCGCAGGGCTTCTGAATGAACCGGTCCGCGCCGACCTTGATGGCGAAGGCCTCATCCTGGGGACCGGTATAGGTGGCGGTGTAAACGATGAAGGGGATATGGCGCAGGGATTCGTCTGTCTTGACTTTCCGACACAATTGAAAACCGTCCATGACCGGCATGAGGATGTCGCTGATGATGAGGTCAAAGCTGCCGGATTGGAGCCGTTCCAGGGCCTCCTGGCCGTTTGCGGCCCCCGTGACCGCATGCCCGCTTCCCTTGAGCAGGACCTCCAGCAGGTACCGCCCTTCCTCCCTGTCATCTACGACGAGAATGTTCATGTCAACGCTCCGTCAAACAAAAGGTTCACGCCTGAACTCCGATTGAGGCGACCGCATTTCTCAATTTCTCAATCCCCCGATTCTTCACTCTTCATTTTCCCCAGTTCCGCATTCAGAAATCTTTTCACCTGTTCGGCGAAGTGGTCCGGGTCGATCGGTTTCTCGATATAGCCCTCACAGCCTGCGGCCAGTACGGCTTCCCGGTCCCCGGCCATGGCATAGGAGGTCACGGCCAAGATCGGAATCCGTTGGGTCTCCTGTGACTGTTTCAGCCGACGGGCAACCTCGTATCCGTCCATCACCGGCAACTGGATGTCGAGGAGGATGAGATCCGGGCGCTCCGCAGCGGCCGTATCCAGCCCCTCCTGTCCGTTGCGGGCCTGGATGACGTCGTATCCCTGTTTTTCCAAAAGAAATGTTTCCAGGTACAGGTTCTGTTCATTGTCTTCAACGATCAGGATCTTTTTCTTCTGCATCTCTTTCCTCCGGCTTCAGGGGAACCGTGAACGCAAAGGTCGAGCCTTGCCCCAACTGACTCTCGACCCAGATCCGGCCGCCCAGTAAATCCAGAATCCGCTTGCACACCGAAAGTCCGAGGCCTGTCCCTTCATATTTGCGGGACGTGCCCGTATCGAGCTGCTGAAAGGGCTTGAACAGCTTTTCCATGTCCGCTTCATGAATGCCGATGCCGGTGTCTGTCACCCGGACCTCGATGGCCGTGTTATGTCTTAGACAGGCGATTCGGACCCCGCCCTTTTCGGTGAACTTGATCGCGTTGTTGGCCAGGTTGATGAGGATCTGCCGAATGCGGCGTTCGTCGCTCACCATACCATCCACGTCAGGGGCGATCTGTGCAGACAGAGACAGTCCCTTCTGTTCGGCGAGGGGGCGGAGGGATTCCACCACCTGGTTAATAACCTGGCGCATGCTGAACGCCTCTCTGGTGATCTCCACCTCGCCGGCCTCGATCTTGGATATATCGAGCACGTCGTTGATCAGATTGAGGAGGTGGTGTGAACTTCCCTTGACCATCCTCAATTGTTTCTTTTGCTCCAAGTTGAGTGGCCCGGCCAGCTCGTTGAGAATGATGCCGGTAAAGCCGATAATGGAATTGAGGGGGGTGCGCAGCTCATGGGACATGCTGGCCAGAAAGGCGCTTTTCACCCGGTTGGCCGATTCTGCGGCTTCCTTGGCCACCACCAGTTCGGCTTCGATTTTTCGACGAAGGTTAATTTCCCGGGTGAGACGGCGGTTCCAGTATAGAATGGCGGAAAAGATTAGGGCGGCGGCCAGGATAATCTTCCAAAGGAGCTGGTAGTCGAACTTGCGCTCGTAGGTCACGGAGATCCATCGTTTGAAAATGGCATTGCGTTCCTCCTCGCTGATGCTGTTCAAGGCCTTCTGAATGATGCCGGCCATGATGGGCTGATCCTTTGGGACCGCGACCGAGATGTGGTAGCTGTAGGGGGTCTCGCCGGAGACCTTGACGCCTGATATGCCTTCCCGGCCGATGACGTGGCTGATGGTCGCCAGACTGTCTATAAAGGCGTAGGCGGTGCGCCTCGTCACGGCGTGGAGTCCTGCCGTGACGTTATCCACTGGAAACAGGTCCAGTTCCGGGTGCCTGTTTTTCAGTATGTCGTGGCTGGCGTATCCGTTGACCACCGCGATTTTCTTCCCCCGAAGGTCTTTCATGTTCCCGATGTAGGGGGCCCCCTGATCGGTCACGATCACCATGGGAAAGCGGAGGTAGGGCTCGCTGAAGCGGAGAAAGGCCTCTCGCTCGGGGGTTCGGGTTGCGGAGAAAAGGATATCGATCGAGCCGTCCTTGACCTCTTTCAGGGTCGTTTGCCAGCTCTGGGGTTTCGCGGGTTTGATGTCGATGCCGATAATGCCGTTGAGCTTGTCCATGAAATCGGCCGACATGCCCACCAGCTTCCCTTCCTTGTCCACATATTCCACCGGCGGCCAGTCGGGATCGTATCCCAGACGGAGGACCTGATGGTCTCTGAGCCAGGCCCGCTCCTGTGGGGTCAGTTCGAGAGTGGTCCTGGCGTCTTCCATGACGTCGAGCCACTTTCGGTGAATCCCCCGCACCTCCTCGCGCGTGACAGTGCTCAGTGCCCGGTCCAGCAGGCTTGCCAGCAGGGGCCAGTCTTTGCGAACGCCGATGCACAAGACCACCGGGGGCTTTTCCATTCGTCCCATGACGCGGAGATTGGACATCAACTCCTTCTCGATCAGGTAGGTCACGGCCGCCCGATTCCCTGCATAGGCGTCGGCCTCGCCCCGCGCAACCGCATCCAGGGCCTCGCTGGTGGACGCGTACTCCCTTGTCTTCACGTCCGGAAATTGATCTCGGAAATACTGGACGTTGTAATAGCCCCGCTCCAGGGCCACGGTCCTTCCTTTCAGGTCCTTCTCCGACTTGAAATATGGCCCATCCCGCCGGCCCACCAGGACGTGGGGAATGGTGAGATACGGAATGGTGAAATCAACATGCGGTTCCCGATCTTTCGTCGGGGTGATGTCCATTAGAGCATCCAGTTCCCGGTTTTTTACGCGGTCCAGGTTGCTTTCGAACGGGCCTGCTTCAATGGTCAGAATGCCCCCCAACCGACCATTCAGGGCCTCGACGAAGTCCACGCCGATCCCCTGGGGCTTACCGGTTCCATCCACGAAATTCATGGGGGGCCAGTCGTTCATGATGCCGATGCGCACGTCCGGGTGTTCCCGCAGCCATGCCTGCTCAGCCTCTGTCAGTTTCAGGCGGAGGGCGGGCTGTTCGACGGCCTCCACGCGGGCGATCTCGGGCAGGCTCCAGCGTTGAAAGATCTGCAGGCGCTCCTGCTCGGACAGGGAGTTAAGGGCCTTTTCGAGGATGGCGGCCAGCTCGGGCCAGTCCTTCCGCACCCCGAAGCGCTCGTCCGAAAAGCCCTGGCCGTAGGGGCAGGCGAACTTCAGGTTCAGAAAACCCGCCTGCGAAATGATGTGGTGGGCCATGCCCATGCCCACCACGGCGGCCTCGGCCCTGCCGGAGGAGACCGCTTCCAGGGCTGCCTTGAGGGTGTCCACTTCGACCGGAACGACCGTGGGGAATTCCTCCAGGACCTGGGCTGTGGTGGCATATCCCTTCACGAGTGCCACGGTCTTGCCCGCAAGCTGCTCTCGGGTTCGAATGTCGTCACTGTCTTTGCGGGTGATGACGTACTGGGCAATAGACAGGTATGGCCTTGTGAACTCGAACCACTCCTGCCGTTCGGGTCGCAGGACCAGGGTGGCAATCACATCCACCTGCCGGTTCTGGGCCGCGGCATAGAGCCGGTCCCACACTCCCTCTGGATAGACCTTGAGTTTTATCCCCATCCGCCTGGCCAGTTCACGGGCCATATCCACGGCAATCCCAACAATCTCTCCTTGACCGTTTCTAAAACTGTAAGGCGGATAATCGCCGTCAAAGGCGATCGTGATATCTGGGTGGTCTGTCAGCCAGGCCTTTTCCTGGGGCGTGAGCTGACCGATCAATGAGGTTCCCTCTTCGTCGAGATCGCCCCATTTTTTCAGAATGCGGCTGATCTCGTCCCGGCGCAGATCGTCGAGGGCCTTTTGAAGGATATCCCTTAGCAGCGGCTGGTCCTTTCGGACCCCGATGGCATTGATGGAGCTGGTTTCCTGGACCTTGCCATGCACCTTCAGGTTGGGGATGAGTTCCCGTTCCATGATGTACATGGCCACGGCCCGATTGCCCACATAGGCGTCGATCATTCCCTTGGAAACGGCATCCAGGGCGTCGCTGGTGGTATCGAAAAGCTCGACCATGATCTTCGGATATTTCTCGCGAAGGATCTTTTCGATGAAGAAATGGCGTTCAACTCCCACGGTCTTGTCTTCAAGCTGGGTGACGTCCGCGTAGTAGGGGGCGTCTTTTCGGGCGATAATGCTGTGGGGAACGTTCAGATAGGGTTTGGTGAAATGGAAAAAAACCTCGCGGTCCGGCCGCGGGGTAATGTCCATCAGGGCGTCGATCCGTTTCTCCTTGACCGCCTCGACCATCTCGGTCCAGGGGAGTGGAACGATCTTCAACCGGCCGCCCAACCGATCGTTCAAGGCATGGATGAACCCAACGCCGATCCCCCTGGGCTGACCTTCTGTATCCACGTAATCCATGGGGGGCCACGCCTGGTTGATGGCAATGGTGATCTCCGGGTGGTCTGCCAGCCAGGCCTCTTCATCGAGGGTTAGCGCAAGGCCATAAGAGACTGTTTTGTCTTGGACCCTTGGAGAAATGCCTTGTTTGCTCCGGGCCATGACCTCAGTTAACGCACCGGATGCAATGCAACTAGACAGGGGCTGGGTCTGAGTAATGAATAATGCCAGAAAAACAAATGCCAGCGACATTAAGGAATTAATCGTGTGTGGATTGGATTTCTGGTACATAACCTTACCCAAAATGTTTCAAGGCAAGCGAATGGGCGTGTTGATCAAGGCTGCCGCTTCTTATTAAACCTTCAATCCGTTTTTCTCAAGCGATTCCTGAGAGTTTTTTCATTGAAGTCAAGATACAGGTGTTACATCTTTTCCCAAAAGAGGCGGTTCAATAAAAAAATGCTCTCGTTACATAATTAAAATTTACATAAGTTGGCCCTCGGTGTCAATCGCATGGGGCAAGGAGGCCAAGTCTCCGTCAAAGTCATTGGTTAATGCTGTTTTGTATATCGTATCGAAAGTCGTTATATAATCCTTGATGCTAACATCATTAATCTAATTGTTTTTCTTCAAAGAATTTTTGCACCGCTACTAAGCCCTTGCTATTAAGAATGAAATTTAAAAGAAGGGTCGCTTTTTGGCCGGTATCTCGGACTCCTTTGATGATCTTACCGTCTGCCGCTATACCTTGTCTTTTAGCAGGACTGTGCTCTAGGAGCCGCTGTCATATTTAGGCATCAAGCTTATAAGCATCAAGACTCTGCAACGCTCGTCTGATTGTAGGTTCCGATGGAGGAGTCGTTAGTTTTGCCCCAACCTTAAAAATACCTATTTTGTCATTCTAGTTACCCAGTTCCCTGTGCCATAATAACTTGTTATTCCGTCTAGGGCCGCACAAAACGCTGCAGCCACTGCATGTATTTTCAGGATGCCTTATCTGGCTTTTTGAGGCTGGATATCTTCTCCAGCAGCGGCGTCAATCCATCTGCCGGGGGAAGCCGATTAACGTCAAGCATTCAACCACAATCCATTCTCTTATTTACGACTACAAAGTCTGCCTTCGATAATTTTGCAGCTTCTAAAGAGTCCCTTGACAAAAATCAGCCTTGTGTTGCCGTTTTCCAAGTAGCTGCTATATTTCTTGGGTTAGCCAGGTGTATCGGATGCCCAAATTACTTCTCCCGATCCCAGCCACCGCTTCATCTGCCCGCGACTTAACCGCCATGGTATCGCTGACCGCTTTACTCCGGCATCCCCCATCACAGCTTCTTTCCGTACCGGAAAGCATAAATCTGGTATTTTTCCCTCTATTGATCACAAATCTTTGCCAGACTTTGACGGAGCGCTGACGTCTATTATGATTAAGATTGACTTCCGATAGGTGATTCCATACCCTGAAGGGAAAACAAATTCTTTTTTCTTAAGCATTTTCCAACAAAAAATTTAGAGGTGATTATGGAAGAGAAAAAAGTTAGAGATCTCATGGTCCCTGCCGACGATTTCCCTGCCATATCTGCTGATTCACTTTTTCTTGAAGCCCTGAAAGCCCTTGAAGAGGCCCAGGCAAGGTTTTCATCGGGCGATGCCAGGCAGAGGATTCTCCTGGTCAGAGGCGAAAAGGGCGATGTAGTAGGCAAGCTCTCCCCCATCGATCTTTCAAGAGGACTTGAGCCTGGTTACAGGAACCTGGACGAAAGACTTAAGAGCTTTACCAGGTTTGGGGTCGGTTATCTCATTAAGCCTCTCAAGGAACAATACTGGCTGTGGGCTCAGCCGTTTGAGGATTTGTGCCAGAAGGCTGTGAACGTAAGGGTTAAGGATTTCATGAGCTGCCCCGATGAAAATCGTAGCGTGAACCCTCAGGATTCACTGAGCGAGGCCCTCCATATGTTTGTCACCGGTAATCATGACTCTCTTTTTGTCGTTGATGAAGGGAAAATTATAGGGCTCTTGAGGTTTTCTGATCTATACCGAATGATTTCAAATACAGTTAAAAGTTGTACGGTGAAATGAATCACAGGGTAATTCCTGATCCTCACGGGTTCCGAAATGGCCTGAGGCGCTTCAGGTAAATTGGCCGGGGGGAAAGGAACCATTTCCCGGCCAAGATGCATAGATCTAAGGGGTGCTTTTTCTTATGGCAGAAAAGGGATCAATGGATCACCTGGGGGTGGTCCTTAAGGGCCTTTTTAGCGACGGCAGCCTCCCTTTCACCCTGGATGATCTTAAAATATGGGATCTCTGGAAAGAGGTGGTCGGCCCTGTTGTGGCTGACAGCGCACGTCCTTTTTGGATCAGGAACGGCATCTTGAGGGTTATGGTGTCCGATTCCATCTGGCTCCAGGAGCTTCAATTCCAGGAAGAAGGTATTAGGGAAGGCCTCAACAGGCGTCTTGGGAGGTCTGCAGTAGTTAAGGTGGAGTTCAGGGTCCGCCTTCGATAGAGAATCTTCCCTGACTTATTATGGGAGGCATAACCGTTAATCCGGGCTTCCCTGCAAAAAGCGCCTCAACCATGGCAAGTTTGGCGTCAGAGCAGCTGCTGGGATGTATTAGCTGAAGCCTCTTTGGCTCAAGATTATGGCGTTTCATTGTGCTCAGCAGGTCTCCAAGGCGGGACGCAGAGTATATGAGTGCAACCCTTCCCTTTTTGCCGAGCAGGTGTGCGGAGGCCCGGAGAATATCCTCAAGTGACGCCATCATTTCATGTCTGGCTATTGCCCTTCTGAGATCCGGATTTATTCGGCCGCTCATCCTGGGTCTGTACGGAGGGTTGCACACGACTACATCTGCCCAACCTTTTTTCATGGGCATTTGCCTGAGATCTCCCATTATGACATGCATTCTGTCCTTAAATCCATTGATAGCAGCATTTCTCGCTGCCTGACCTGCCAGCTCTTCCTGGATTTCAAGCCCGAAGGCGCGGTTAATATTTCTGGTGTAAAGAAGTATAAGGAGGATAATGCCGCATCCTGTTCCCAGGTCAACGACAACATCGCCCGGTCTGGTGGTAACAAACTCGGACAACAGCAGCGGATCAACTGAGAACCTGTATCCCCTTGTGGACTGTATTACAGATAGTCTTCCATCCAGAAGACAATCCATCCTCTCCTCCTGAAGGAGCTTTATATCACAGTGTCGGAAGGGTTTCATGGGGATCTATCTTATTGAAAACCATTCCTGAGAGAACCTTGGGATAAAAATAGGTTGACTTTCTTGGCATGACAAGACGGCTGTCAGCTACCTCCTTCACCTGCTCTATCCTTGTAGGATTGAGCAGAAACGCCAACCGGTACCTGCCTTCGCGCACTCCAGAAAGGGCCTTTGCCATGTTGCTTTCATAGTGAATGAGCTGATCGTCATCCAGATCCTCTTTTGTAAGCCCCAGTCCCTTTTGCAGAATAAGCCTTGAAAGTACAATGACATCCAATTTTTTTTGGGCAGGATGAAGATCTGTCCCTAACTTGACCTCCATCCCTGGTTTGAGCCTCAGTATGTGGCAGTTATGTGATCCTTTTGTGCAGACGGCAAGTGCCGTACCGTCCATTCCTCTTTCCCTCAAGCTCATTGACACGGTGACGGCGTCATGTTCGTTATTTTTTCCCTCAAGGGATAATTGCTCTATGTCAAAGTTTTCTTTTTGCTTTTCCAAAAAGCTTGTAATCTCAAAATGCCTTGTAATTCTCAGTAGGCGATGTGAGGATAAAACCTTTAGTCCAATGTCCTGCATACCGCATAGGTACATCAATGTGAACTCGTAACTTTTGTTTGGGGGACGTCTGCCGTATCTTGCCCTCATTATATTCCTGTAGTTCCTGGATGTCTCATAACGGTGATGTCCATCTGCTATGTAAATTGATCTATTCCTGAAAAAATGTGCAAGAAATGAAAAAATTTCACTGTTTGAGATCTCCCACATACGGTGCAGGCTTCCGTCCTCGAATTCAAATTGAATCAGCGGCTGGTAATCGCAGTGTTTCCTGCACAATGAAAGCGCATTCTGGGAGGGGTCATCATATAGGGCAAATATCTGGCTGAAATTAGCATTGCATGCCCTCATGAGTTTGAGCCTGTCATCTTTGTGTGCCGAAAAGGTTTTTTCGTGTGGTAGAATTATACCGGATCCCTCCTCTTCAATGTGCACGAGGACCACAAGCCCCCATCGGGTAAGAGGCTGACCTCCGGTGCCGGGGGAGAATGTATGGGATGTAAGATATACGCAATGTCTGGTGCTCCTTATCAGTATCCCGTGTGCTTCCCAGCGATTTAAATAATCTGCTGCCCTGGTGTAACGGTTATCCCAGTCTGAGTCCCCTGTCTTTTTTTCTCCCAGAACGAGCCTGATGATGTTGTTGGGATGGCTTGCGTAGTACCTCTTGCGATCGTCCTCTGATATGACGTCATAAGGTGGAGTTACCAGTCGCGATATATCTTTAACAAATGGAAGGTTATAGGTTGTGCCCTTGAAGGGGGCGATGAGTGCCATGTTTATCTTGTTCCTCCTCTGTCGCAAAACATATAATAATCATTTACATGACCCTGATATGTCAAGTTAATAAGCTTCTTTTAGGTATTTGCCGAATTCATCTGAAACGGCTTGTCAGAGTGGAACCTTGGCTTGCACATGCATGCGTGAGGTGCTATAGGATTAACAGCCGGTATGGTGGAACATGGAATAAGGCTATGAGGAAAACTGTAAAATAAGGACAGTGGCCGGCCGGTTTTATGGAACCATTCCACAAGGTGGGCCTTATTTTTGTTTATAAGGATGGCTCTTTAGAATTAATTTGGAGACTTTAGCAATGATTATAGAAGGATTGAAGTTAACAATCATAGGAATGTCAATTGTTTTTGCATTTCTACTTTTTTTAATATTTGTTATTAAAATAACTGCAGCAGTTCTTAAAAAAAGCACTAGAAAAGAAGAAGAGCTATTTAATTTTAAGAAAATACCAATTACAAATGGTAAAGCTCAAGAAGAAAACAACACGAAGCTCCTCGCTGTTATATCAGCTTCAATAACAGCCCACAGATTAAAAAACAGGATAATATCTAAAAATACCTAGATATTTTTATTATCAATAAACCTAAAGTAGATAGTTTTTGATGTGATGGATAAGGAGTTAACATAATGAAAAAGATAAGATTTATGGATACCTCGCTCAGAGATGGATTTCAATCGGTATTTGGCGCGAGAGTTCTGACAGATGATTTTATCCCTGCTATCGAAGCTGCTGTTAATGCCGGCATTGATTATCTGGAGGCGGGGGGCGGGGCCAGGTTTCAAAGCCTGTTCATGTATTGCGGTGAGTCTGCGTTTGATATGATGGATCGTTTCCGAAATGCAGCAGGTGAATCTGCCCATCTTCAAACCCTTGCGAGAGGGATTAATGTGGTGGCCCTTTCGGCACAGCCAAGGGACATGATTGATCTTCATGCAAAGATGTTCAAGAAACACGGAATGACACACATAAGGAATTTTGACGCCCTCAACGATGTAAGAAATCTTGTTTATTCAGGTCAATGTATCAAAAACGCCGGCTTGCATCATCAGATTTCAATCACTATGATGGAACTTCCGCCGGGTTGCAGCGGCGCCCATGATCCTTCGTTTTATATCAAGACCTTAAAGGAGATTCTGGATTCAGGGGTTCCCTTTGATTCCCTCTGCTTCAAGGATGCTTCCGGCACTTCAAATCCCAATAAGGTCTATGAGACAATAAAGGCTGCCCGCAAGCTTATGGGAACCGAAGTCACCGTCTGGATGCACTCCCATGAAACTGCCGGGGTGGGGATCGCCCAGTATAAGGCTGCCATAGAGGCTGGGTGTGACGGGGTGTGCCTGGCTCGATCCCCCCTTTCGGGCGGCACCTGCCAGCCGGATCTTCTTTCCATGTGGCATGCCCTTAAGGGGACGCAATACACCCTTGACATAGACGTAAGGAAGATACAGGAGGCTAACCGGGTGCAGGAGGAATGTTTAAAAGATTATTTTTTTCCTCCGGAGGCCCAGAGGGTATCCTCTGAAGTTATTCTGTCTCCGATGCCAGGAGGCGCATTGACCGCCAACACCATGATGATGCGCGACACGGGGACACTTCATCTGTATCCAAAGGTCATAGAGGCCATGTCTGAGTGCGTAGCAAGGGGGGGGTTCGGCACCTCTGTCACACCTGTTTCACAGTTCTATTTTCAGCAGGCGTATGCAAATGTCACACAGGGTCCCTGGAAAAAGATTACCGACGGATATGGGAAAATGGTTCTGGGATATTTCGGAAGGACTCCAGTCAGGCCTGATCCTGAAATAGTTAAGATCGCTGAAAAACAACTGGGGGTACCCTTTTTTGACGGCGATCCTCTGGATGTACTGGAGCCCGGAATTCCAAAAGCCCTTGAGATCCTTAAAAAGGAAGGTATTCCGGTCACGGATGAAAATATTTTCATCATAGGGGCACTTGCAACTGCCGGAGGTAACAAGGGTCTGGATTTTCTGAAAGGCAATAAGCCGATAAATGTAAGAAAGATTAAGACAAAAACTGAGGATCAACAAGAATCAGCTTCGAAGGCTTCAAAGACGGTTCCTAATGCATCAGGCACGGGGTCTTCACAGTATAAGGTGACAGTTGACGGCATTACCTACCGGGTTATGGTTGAGGATGAAACAGGTGAAATTGCAGGTCTGGCCGAGATTTCAAAGGCGCCGGGGGAAGCCTCGGGCAGGTCGCTGGTGGAGATAAAGGCCGGTATTCCGGGCAATGTATATGAAATCTATTGTTCAGCAGGAAAAAGGGTAAAAAAAGGAGAAACACTTGTCATACTTGAGGCAATGAAGATGGAGACACCGGTGGTATCCCCCAGGGACGGAACAGTGGAATCATTGCATGTGCAGAAGGGGCAGACTGTTCAAACAGGGCAGCTCATTGCGACAATTGCCTAGGAATTGGCGATAAAGAGGGTTTCTAATGATAAAGAAGCTGGTAATGCTGTTAGGTCTGACATTGACTTTTATACAGTTCTCCGGAGCAGTTGCAGGCGCTTTTGGGGCTGGTTACGCAGGGTATGAGGCCGGTTCCCTGCCGACAATGACGGATATGGTAAGTGATTTTCTTATGTCTACAGGTATTGTTAACTTTCTTTTTCCTCCAGGGGCATCGTGGACTGAAGGAGTAGGTCACCTTATAATGGTCGGCGTTGGGATAATCCTTCTATATCTTGCAATATCAAAACATTTCGAACCCCTTCTGCTGATACCCATAGGTTTCGGAGCCGTACTTACAAACATTCCTGTGGCAGGGATGAATGATCCAGGAGGAATATTGTTTTTTATCTATGAAGTAGGCATAAAGACAGGGGTTTTTCCGCTTTTGATATTTATGGGTATTGGAGCGCTCACTGATTTTGGACCAATGCTGGCCAACCCCAAAACAGCCTTACTTGGAGGTGCTGCCCAGTTCGGGATCTTCACGACCCTAGTTGGAGCCCTTGCCCTTTCAAGGCTTGTTCCAGGGATCAATTTCGATATCTACGAGGCCGCCTCCATAGGGATAATAGGCGGTGCGGACGGCCCGACTGCCATTTTTTTGACAAGCAGACTGTCTCCGCACCTTCTTGGAGCCATTGCGGTTGCCGCTTACTCATACATGGCCCTTGTACCCATTATCCAGCCGCCGATCATGAGATTGTTGACTACACCCGATGAACGGAAGATTAGAATGAAGCAGATGAGGTATGTGGGAAAATTGGAAAGGATAGTATTTCCGATAGTAGTCCTGGGGCTTTGCATGCTTCTCCTTCCGTCTGCATCGCCTCTTATAGGATTTTTCATGTTTGGAAATCTCATGAAGGAATGCGGGGTTGTAGAAAGGCTTTCCAAGACAGCCCAAGGGGCTTTGCTCAACATTGTTACCATCCTGCTGGGGCTTGGAGTTGGAGCGCAGCTCTCCTCTGATAAGTTCCTGCAGCTTGAGACTCTTGGAATACTGGTGTTGGGAGCATTGGCCTTTTCCATAGGAACGGCATCAGGAATTTTAATGGCAAAGATGATGAATCTTTTCTCAGGCTCAAAGGTTAACCCTTTAATAGGCTCAGCCGGCGTTTCTGCAGTACCTATGGCAGCCAGGGTGAGCCAAAAACTGGGTATGGAGGCTGACCCGGAGAACATCCTTCTGATGCACGCCATGGGTCCTAACGTGGCGGGTGTCATAGGATCGGCGCTTGCCGCAGGCGTACTTCTTACTTTAAAGCATGCGGCAGGTTAGAACCGGCAATCAGAGAAGGTTACCTTAAAAGGCAGTGGGGTTTTTCCGCTCTTAGAGAATTTTTTAAAACGTGAGGGAAACCTGTAAAAACTGTCGCAAAAAGGCGACAGTATCTTATTGTTGATTCAGGAGGAAAAAGGCCATGATTGTTCGTGTTCTCATGATAAGGAAACTGGCCATGCACGTCAAAGGTCTTGACGGCGAGATACTCCCACATCTGAGCGATTTACTTGTGGAGCTAAGGACGCTTGCCAACCATCAGCCCGGTTACATCTCCGGTGAAACCCTGCGCAATGTATCTGATCCGGATGAATACCTGGTAATAAGCACATGGAAGTCCCTTGGTGCATGGCAAAGATGGTTCGCCAATCAAAAGAGGGCGGAGCTTGAGGGAAAGGTGGACGCCCTGCTGGGATCATCTACAGTTTATAAGGTCTTCAGCTATGATTTATGAAGGCACCTTAAATGAAGGTTCTAATTGACACTAAGCTAATCTTGCCTTATAATCATGACCTGACAGGTTTTCTCAACTGATTAATAAAGAAAAGCACTTCAGGATATGAAAGACATGGTTTTGTTTTAAAATGGCAATAAGAGCTTAATGGAGCATAATATGATCGAGGTAAGGGAACTTACAAAACGATTTGGGCCAAAGTTGGCAGTGGATCACATATATTTTAGTGTGGGGCAGGGAGAGGTGCTGGGATTCCTTGGGCCTAACGCGGCAGGCAAATCCACCACCATGAGAATGATAACAGGTTACCTGCCTCCAACATCGGGAACAGCCCTTGTGGGCGGATATGACATAACAGGTGAATCCATGGAAGCCAGGCGCAGGATAGGCTACCTTCCAGAAAACGCCCCTGCCTACCCTGACATGACCGTCAATGGTTTCCTTGATTTTATAGCAGAGATAAGAGGCTTCTCCGGTAGACATAAACGCGTAAGGGTAAATGAGACTAT
>QZIK01000142.1 GCA_003599015.1 Desulfobacteraceae bacterium
ATAACCCTCCTGGTCCTGGTAAGCCAAGTCACCCGTGGAAATCCAGCCGTCACGGATTTTCTTGCCGGTTTCCTCAGGAAGCCCCCAGTATCCCGTTAGGCCGTTAGGCCCCTTAAATATCAGCTCGCCGACTTCACCCCGGGGTACATCCTTCCACTCATCATCAACCAGCCTCACCGCAACTCCGGAAGCACTGATGCCTATGGAACCGGGTTTTCGAATCCCGTAAACAGGGTTTGCGGTTACAAGCCCGGAGGACTCTGTAAGACCGTATACCTCCAGCATGGATGCATTGAATTTGGTTTCAAAGGCCTTGAGATCTTCAACGGACAAAGAGGCTCCGCCCGACAATCCCATGCGCAGGGAGGAAACATCCCTAGGCCGGCCGTCAAAGCCTGACAGCAGAAAGGTGAACATGGTGGGGACCCCCGGAAACCAGGTAATCCGTTCTTTTTTGATGGCGTCAAATACCGACTCTGTTTGAAAGCGTTCCATGACCACGGCCGAGCCTCCGCTTGCAAGGGTGCCCCAGACCGGGCTTGCATTGGCGAAAATGTGATTAAGCGGCAGACACACCAGTGTGATATCTGATTCCTTGAGCCCATAGTTCTGGGCCATGTTGCCGGCCGCAAAGGTAACATTGCGATGGCTGATCATTACCCCTTTGGGAATGCCGGTGGTTCCTGAGGTATAATAGAGCATCGCCAGATCATCGGCGCATCTTTCAATCGGGGGTTCCGGATTCAGAGGACCCAGGACGGCCGACAATGCATCTTCAAGGCTCTGTCCTTCTTTTTTCACTATGACTTCCGAAAGCAATGCCGCGTCTTTTTTCACAGCCTCAAGGCTTTCCCTGAATCTCTCGGTTGAAACGAGGAACTTTGCCCCGCTGTCGCCGAGGATCTGCATGATTTCCCTGGGCGTATAGGCAGGATTGACCGGCACTGCAACAGCCCCTGCCTTTATGGCCCCAAAATAGCCTAGAAGCAGATCCGTATGATTGGGGTGGAGAAAGGCAATACGTTCTCCAGGTGCAGCTCCCAGTTTCCTGAAACCCGAACTCACCCTGTCGGTTGCTTCATCGAATTGCATGTATGTATATGCCCTTCCAATTCCATAATCCTTAAGGAAGGGGGCGTCCTTGAATTGTGTTGCTTTTTTCTTCAGGTATTCAGCAACGCTCGGCCACTTCATGGCTCAAGTCCTCCGGTTCCAGATCTAAGAGTTTTTCTATCCAGTTTCAGTGAGGCAAAAATGTTTTCAGAAATATACACTGCCGACTGTAAGCCCGCCGCAAATGAAAAGGGTTTGACCCGTTATAAAACCTGCTTCATCTGATGCAAGAAATGCAACGGCGTTGGCTACGTCTTCCGGCTGCCCCATTCTGCGAAGGGGTATGCTTCTCAAAATAGCTTCTGTTTTTGGGCTGCCGGCCGGGTTTGCAGCAGTAAAAAGCTCAGTGGCGATTGGTCCCGGCGCCACGTTGTTGACGTTGATGTTGTGAGGCGCCAGTTCAAGCGCCAGGGTGCGGGTAAATCCGATGATGCCCGCCTTTGTTGTTGAGTAAACGGTGCGGTCAGCCTTGCCGAGTGAGGCGCGGGAGCCTATATTGACTATCTTTCCGTAATGATTCTTTTTCATGTGGGGAAGGGCGTGCCGGGTGCAGAAAAATGATCCCTTGAGATTGACTTTTATGACAGCGTCCCAGTCGTCAATGGATACTCCCTCAAAGGCGGAAGGTCTCACCAGACCCGCGTTGTTGACCAGTATATCCAGCTTCTTGAAGCGAGTGACGGTTTCCTTGACTGCATAATCAACATCCTTCTCATTTCCCACATCCACCTTGAATGCTGACGCAGGAATTCCCTCTTTTTCAAGCTGGGTTGCAAGCTCCTTAACTTTTTCACCATCTATATCCAGAAGCGCCAGAGATGCGCCTTCCCGTCCCATCTTGAGGGCAATGGCCCTTCCAATTCCCTGGGCCGCTCCCGTAATAAGGGCTGACCGGCCCTTGAATCTACCTTCTTTGCTCACCATGGTCTCCTTTCTGCCTGTGAAGGCATGTATTGGGATAATAATCTAACTAAGTCTATTGGCGTACCCTTGAAATAGCGGGCCAGATCTGATGTAAGAAAGAGGCAAGCGGATGCTACCATCCGGACCTCACCGGGTATCATGGATATTTTTACTTTAAGGGCGTTCTGGGTCTTTGACAAAACTTCCATCATGATCCTTCCTGTTCCTTAATCAGTGCCACGGCTCTGACAGGGCTCCCGGTGCAATTTTTTAGAAACAGCGGAAAGCCTGCGAACATAAACCGCTTGACAGGAAGCGCATTCAGGTTGGCCAGGTTCTCGTATATGGGCACCTTTTCTCCAAGAAGAAACATGTGAACCTTGCGGGTCATATCGGCATTGTCCTCTATATTGCCGAGGTCTATTCCGACCGCCTTCATCCCCTGTTCCCTGAGCCATCTGGCTGCGTCAAGAGCAAGGCCGTTTGCATGGTGGAAGTCAGGATCATCCCATCGGCCGGCCCATGCTCGAATAATAACGATGTCGCCCTTCTCAACTTTGAGGTTGTCCTTTTCAAGCGTCTTTTTGACGAGTTCAAGGTTTACAGGCTGGTGAAGCTCCTTGCCGCTTACATCAACAAGGATCGCCTCACCGAAATAATTGCTCAGATCCTGCGTATCTACGCTTTCCGATTCCGTGTAGAAGTGACTGGGGGCATCCACATGGGTGCCTGCGTGATCCGAGATGAGAAGCTGCTTGGTAGCGAATCCCTTGCATGGCGGCTGGTATCTGGGTGCAGTGAAGGCATGAACCACAAAGTCATTGATGACAATTCTCGGGTGAGAGGGATGGGTGGTAAGCCCATCGTAAACTAGGTGCGAAAGATCAATTATCTTCATAACATTATCCATCTTACTCCTTGCCTGGACTGTAATCTTTGTTTTTTCACCGGCGGTGCGGCCATTGATTTGAAACTGGGGCTAGAAAAGATCCCACAGACTCTCCCTTTTCATCATGTTTTCGTGAGTGTCCTCCAGAATAATCTGGCCGGTGCGCATAACGTATATTCTTTGTGCAAGAGAGATAGCCATTTTCACATTCTGCTCCACCAGCAGGATAGCGGTGCCCATGTTGCTTATTTCCTTGAGGACATTACCGAGGTCTTTAACAAGGTTGGGGGACAATCCCAGGCTGGGTTCATCGAGAAGAAGCAGTTGAGGTTCCACAAGAATAGCCATGCCTACTGCAAGCTGTTTCTGCTGTCCTCCGCTGAGGGTATTGGCCATCTGTTTTTCTCTGTCCTTCAGTATGGGAAAGATCCTGTAAACCTCCTTGAGCCTTTGCTCCAAGTTGTACGCTTTTCCAATGGCATAGGCGGCAAGCTGAAGGTTTTCAAGAACCGACAGGTTGGGGAACAACGACTTTTCCTGGTGGACAAAAACAAGCCCTTTTTTTACGTTGACGGCCGGAGAGAGGTTTCTGATGTCCTCGCCCCTGTAGCGAACATCACCGGAGCCTGTCTTGAGATAGCCGCAGATTGTCTTGAGCAGCGTGGTTTTCCCAGCTCCATTGTGCCCTATAAGGGCCACGAATTCTCCTGCATCCACCCTAAGGGATGCTCCAAAAACCACCTGCTTTCCCTGATAGCCCACATCCAGGTTTCTGACCTCTAGCAACAATGCTTATCCCCTCGCCCAGATAGAATGTTTTGTCCCAATAACACCAATAACGCGTTTCTTTTATTTTTAAACTCCGAAATAGATTTCCCCCAGTTTCGGATCAGCCATCAGTTGCTCGGCTGTTCCCTGAGCGATTTTTTGACCTTCGGCCATGAAATAAACCGTATCAGAAACACCCCTGACCAGATCGAGATTATGCTCCACAATACAAATGGTTTTGCCTGACGCAGCCAGCCCTCTTATTATTTGCATGAACTGCTTAACCCAGTTTGGATCAACTCCCGAAGATGGTTCATCCAGGAGAAGAATCTCTGCCTCTGTCGCAAGGAGCCTCGCAATTGCAAGGAGTTTTTGCTCGGCGTAAGATAGATTCCGGGCGATCTCGGAGCCTTTTTCAGCCAAACCCATGGAGCTAAGATAGAAGAAAGCTTTCTTAATATTCTCTTCTTCTTCCCTCCTCACGCGCCAGGGCATTATGAAAAGCCTGATCACGCTTTCCCCTGCCTGGCTCTGTCTTGCAAGAAGGAGGTTGTCCATAACCGTCATGCCCTGAAAGATTCTAATATCCTGCCATGACCTGGCAATTCCGATATGAGGCATTTTGTATGCAGGCAAATTGGTTATTTCCTTCCCTGCGAAGTGTATTTGTCCTTTGTCAGGTTTGAGGAATCCTGTAACAAGGTTGAATGCGGTCGTTTTTCCGCATCCGTTCGGCCCCACCAGCGCTGTGATCTTTCCCTTATCAAGACTCATGAAAAAGTTGTCCACGGCCCTTAGACCTCCAAAGGACTTGGAAAGGTTTTTTACCTCCAGAATGGGGCCGGTTCGGTTAAACATCTTCTCCTCGGAGGTCATTGAAAAATGCAGGCAATCGTCCGCCGGCTGCTTACCGGTCCTTGCGCCGGGCAAAGTCCTTTTCCTGCTCCTGAGATGGAAGTATTCAGGGATGAGGCCTTCAGGTCTGAAACGCATGAAAAAGATAAGGAGCGCTCCGTATATGAAACCTCTAAGGGGTACAATGAGGTCGCTTGCCCCGGGAAGAAAGTTCAGGACTTCAGGGATGATGATCAAAAGAAACGCCCCCAGGGCAGAGCCTCCCAGATTGGCTGTCCCGCCCAACACAACCATGGCGATGATCAGGATTGACTGATCCAGACTGCCTATGGTGGGGCTGATAAACCTTGTGTAGTGAGCGAAAACACCTCCAGCGCCTGCGGCGATCCCTGTCCCCACCATGAATATGATCACCTTGAATTTGATCACATTCTTGCCCAGGGAACTTACAGCCTTTTCATCCTCCCTTATCCCTTTCAGGACCCTTCCGAAAGGAGACTTGGTTATTTTGAAGGCAACATAATATACGATAAACAGAAAGGCGGCCATGAATGGAAGAAACCGGGCAGGGGTATCTGCGGTATAACCGAAAAGGGATGCCGCGGGTACTCCGAAAATACCCGAATCGCCCCCCGTAATATTGTATAGGGAAAGCATCAGATGATAGACGACCATCTGAAATGCGATGGTAAAAAGAATAAGGTATTCCTCCTGAACCTTGATGAACGGCGCTGAAAGTGCACCACCCACTGCGGCGGTAGCGATGATCGCTGTGAGAACGCCGATCAGAAAATTGCAGCCCAGGTTCATGGTCACTATGGCCGATATGTATCCTCCAATGCAAAAGAAGGCGGCATGGGCCATCGAGGCCATTCCTCCGTACCCCAGGATCAGATTCAGAGAAACGGTCAGGATCACAAATATGAAAGCCAGATTTAAAGTATGGGCAAGATATTCCACGCTCTGCTCCCCGTTTAGGCTATCTTTTTTCCCAGTAGTCCTTCCGGTTTAATGAGGACAACCAGGAAGAGGATCAGGAAGATGACCATCATTTTGTATTCTGTCGGCAAAACCATTATCACAAGGCTTTCGGCAATGCCGAGAATTATGCCTCCCAGAACAGCTCCTCCCAGGCGTCCTACACCCCCCAGAAATACTGTTATGAACGAAATAAGAAGGGCTCCCAGGCCTATGTTGGGGGTGGCCGGTTTGTCAATTGTGGACAGAAAGGCAGCAATCCCGACAAGGAGGGATCCGATTCCAAAAACGAGCACAAATATTCTTCTGGAATCAATTCCAATAAAAGTGGCCTTTTCAGGGTTACTCGATACTGCGCGGATCATCATTCCCGCCTTTGTGTGACCCAGGAATGCAAAAAGACAAACAATGACGATCCAGCAAAGCAATACAGTAAAAAGGTCAACAGTGGTAAACGTTACTGTGCCGAGGGAGATGACGTGTTCAGGAAAGCCCTCCAGGGGCCTGGAGTCGGGCCCGAATACAAGATGGATGAGGCTTTGCCCGGCAATCATTATTCCCATGGCCGTAAGAAAAATGGACAACTGCGATGCACTCTTTTTTCTCATGGGCAGGTAGGCGAAATATTCCACCGCACATCCTGCCAGTGTTGCGGTAAAGAGCCCTAAAAGGAGCGAAGGGATAAGCGGTACGGACATCCATGTGAAAACCAGGATTGAATAAGAAGCGAACGTATAGATGAAACCGTGCGCGAAATGGAATGTCCTGGTGGTATTGTAGATAATACCCCAGCTTACCCCCAGAAGGGCATACAAACTTCCGGTAATGATTCCTCTTGTCAGAAGCTGAAGAAATAGACCCACCGCTTACACCTCCGCATCCTGATTATAACCCGGATCACCCGCTTCGCTTTTTGATGACCATCGGCTTGCCGCCCTTGATTTCAAACAGGACGACAGGCTTTTCACAGGTTCCATTTTCCTTGAATTTCATATAGCCGCCGTAGATGCTCTTGAACTTGGGGTTATCCCAGATGGCCTTTTCAAGCAGAGAGCCGTCATACGGGTCACCTCCCTTGTCGACTACACGGGTGACCAATTCCTTCAGAATATAGGTCAGTTCATAGTAATTGGCGGCGTAGAAGTCGGGGTCTTCATTAAATTTTTTCTTAAAGGCCGCTACGAAGGTTTTTGTCCATGGATCATCTGAATTGACGTCAAAAAACTCGCTCGCAAACAGGTATCCTTCCGAGGCATCACCCGTTACCTTTTCCATATCGCCTGAATGCTCGGTTCCACAGATAGGCGCTTTGATACCCATTTTACGCACAGCCTTGATGACATATCCAACATCCAGACCGGTACTGGGGCAGAGAATTATGTCGGGGTTTTTGGCCTTTATAACGGAAGCCTCAGAGGTGAAGTCAGTGGCTCCGGTCTCGTGCATCTGTTCGCTGACGACCTTTCCGCCAAGACTTTCCCAGTATTTCTTTCCTGCATCATTCAATGAGATGGGAGCTGTCTGGTTTGCATAAATGGTCGCCATGGTCCTGTAACCCTTGTCCCACAAATATTTGAGTGTAAAGGGCAGGATTTCGTCTCCGAGCATTCTTGTGTTGTGAAGGAATGGTATGTTCATGAGCTTGGGGCTGGAAGCGCCACCGTTAAACACTATGATTTTCTTTTGCTCAGCCATGGACATTATGGACAGGGTCGGAGCGCTGAATGAAGATAGAATGGCAGAAACTTTATCAATAGAGGTTAATTTTCTAAAGGCATTCTGGGCTGGCGTCGTCAACCCTGATTTGTGATCTTCTACCACATAGCTGAAATTATATCCTTTGACCCCTCCTGCGGCATTGATCTCTTCAATGGCAATGCCGGTTCCCCTCTCCATGGTCATGCCGTACCATGACCCGGAGCCGGTCATGGCAAGTATCTGTCCGAACTTGAATTCCTTGGCATCGGCAGTGAAGCTAAACGAGATGGATATCATAAAGACGCAAACAACAATTAAACCTATCAGTTTTCCACTTTTCATAATCTCCTCCCTCTTGCTCAACTTGTTAATAACAATCAGAATAAGCGTCAAAACCTTAAGCAATAAGGCCTTGGCTACTTTCCCAGCGGAATCTTTAGCCGGTCTTGGACCTTAGAGTTTTATTCACCTCCTTTCGATTGTTCCCGCCCCGATCATCTGTGAAACGGTCACCTGGAAGCACTCAGGTTAAAAGCGTTTAAAATCCCGGCAACCTGAAAAGAAAATCCATCAGAATGCCTTTTGCCCTGAGTATATGTTCTTCCATGGCCTTTGCGGCGCCGGATGCATCTTGCTTTTCCACCAATTGTATAATTTTGTCATGATCTTGAATGTACTCACCAAATGAGGAAACTACCAGAGAGGCATAACGGTACCTGGTAATGCGCATGCGAATCTCTTCAATCAGCTCGTTAAGCTTGTCGTTTCCGCACCTTTCCCTGAAAAGGCGATGAAAAGAGAGATTCAAGGGTATCCATTCTTCAATACACTTCATGCCGTTTTGCGATACCTTCCTGATTTCCTCATTTATACCTTTCAGGTTTTTTATGTCTTCAGGCTGAAGCCGGGGAGTTGCCCATTCAACAGCCTTGCTTTCCAGCAGCTCAAGAAGGGCATAAAAATCTTCCACATCCTTGGATGATATTTTTGTGACAAGTGCTCCCTGATTCGGTTGGAGCCTTAGAAAGCCCTCGCTTTCCAGTTGATTGAGGGCCTCTCGAATGGGGCCTCTGCTGCATTTAAACTTCTCAGTCAGCCAAGTCTCTGTTATGCGTTCGCCGGGCAGGAGCTTACCTGAGATAATTTCATCCCTGAGCTTCCGGGAGATTACATATTTGAGACCTAACCTGGGGCCTTTTGGCATAGGGCTAACTCGCGGAAAAATTGTTGACAATTTGCTCGACAATATATATGTGAAAGATGTCTGTCAACCAAAATTTTCAAGCCGCTGCGTCCATTGAAAAGAACCTGACGGAGGGTCTTCATGAAAATACTTGTTGGAATAGCGCCCGGGGATGTGAGGGATGAAGTTATAGAACTGGCCCTGAATCATGCAGCCCAGTTCAAGGCCAGGGTTTACCTGACAACCTCCCTTGAAGGCGGATCTTCCACTTCTGAAAAAGAAGTGGAACGGGCCCAAAACGCCCTGGAATATGCAAAGGCTCTATTTGAGAAACAGGGGATCGTTTGCGAGACCTTCCTTCTTGTAAGGGGAAACAGTCCTGACAGGGATCTGGTTGAGTTCGCACAGGAAAAAGAAATAGATGAGATCATTGTCGGCGCAAGGAAAAGGAGCCCTGTAGGGAAGGCTATCCTTGGATCGGTTACACAGAGGGTTGCCCTTACAGCCTCATGTCCGGTTGTGCTGGTAAAATGATTCAAATGATGGCGGTTATCGCCTTTGCCTTCGGATGGTTGAAAAGGAGATAAAAGATGGGAAAACTGCTTGGTACTTACCCTCTTTTTGGGTTGACTCTCAGAACAGCAACGGTGCGCTCGGCAACATGGGAGGGGTTGGCGGACCAGGAAGGCTTTGTCCGTACCGAGCTTATAAATATGCTCGTGGAACTTGCCCGGGGCCGAGTGGGGATGGTGATACCGGGATATCTTTATGTCAGCAGGGACGGCAGAGGTCTTCCATGGCAGACAGGGGTTTGGAGCGATGCCCACATTGAAGGTCTGAGGCGAATGGTTGAAGCGGTCCACAAACAAGGGTCCGTTATTGCCGCTCAAATCGCCCACGCCGGCGGAAGAACCAGACCTAATCTTATAGGGGATAAAAGGCCTGTTGCTCCTTCCCCTGTGGAGGGTTTTTCCTTTGGGGATACTCCCATGGAGATGACCATCAGCGATATTCACAACATTATTGATGCATTTGGAGACGCTGCCCGCCGGGTAAAAGACGCCGGCTTTGACGCCCTTCAACTTCACGCAGGCCACGGATATATCCTGAGCCAGTTCCTCAGCCCTCTGTTTAACATGCGTGATGACGGCTACGGCGGTACGGCTGAAAAAAGGCGCCGCTTTGTCATAGAGGTGTATGAACGAGTTCAAAGGGCCGCAGGTGGTTCTTTTCCGGTATTTATAAAAATTAACAGCACGGATGGAATGGCCGGAGGCATTACCGTAGAGGAAGCCCTTGAGACTGTAAAAGATTTGTCCTCCCGAGGGCTGGCTGCGGTTGAGGTGAGCGGAGGTCTTGCAGGCTCTGATGACAATCGCCCGGGGAGAAAGGGCATTTCCGTGCCTTCGGAGGAGGCCTATTTTCAGGAGGCTGCCTACGAATTCAAAAAAAACCTAAACATACCGGTCATTCTTGTGGGAGGGATCAAGTCATACGAAATTGCAGAGGATATGCTTGCAGGGGGCAAGGCAGATCTTGTTTCTTTCAGCAGGGCACTAATCTGCGAACCCCATCTTATAAAGAGGTGGCAGGAAGGAGACACACGAAGGGCCAGGTGCATTTCCTGCAACCTCTGCCTGAAAGAAGGGTTGACAGGGAACGGCATCGCATGTGTTGCGAATAAAAAGTCAAAAGATGGTGATGCTGCTTGAATAAGGCTGGCTTATGGAGGAGGACAAAAGGTTGAACACAGGATCAGATGGAGCTTTGAAGATACTTGTGGCAGGGGCCGGGACCATGGGCCACGGGCTTGCCCTGGTTATGGCCAGGGCGGGCCATGAAATCGTTCTGACCGATGTGGACCAGGGGGTTTTGAGCAGAGCTCTGGGTCTTATAGAGGGACATCTCAAGATGTTTATCGAGATGGAACGCATGGAAGCTAAGGATCTGCCGAGGGTCATTGCCCGCATTCGTGCAACTACGGGCCTGGATGAACTGGAAGGCAAGGATCTCGTCCTGGAGAGCATCTCGGAGGACAGGGACATCAAAAGGGATTTCTACAGGGAGGCTGCGGATCGCTGTTCTCCCGGGACAATCGTTGCAAGCAACACATCATATCTCAACATATTTGAACTGGCGCCCGAGTCGCTTCAGGAAAGACTGCTCATCAGCCACTTTTTTGCTCCGCCCTATTTGATACCCCTTGTCGAGATAGTCAAGGGGCCGGGCACCAGCCATGATGCGGCGCTGAAGGTGCGGGGGATATTGCAGAAAGCCGGTCAGAAACCGGTTATCCTGGAGAAATTCATTGCAGGCTTCATTGTCAATCGCCTGCAGCGGGCCATGGGAAGGGAGATATTCCATCTTATTGACGAGGGTTACGCCAAACCAGAAGAAATAGACAGGGCGGTACTTGCAAGCCTTGGTATTCGGATTCCGGTCCTGGGGGTAGTCAGACGTTATGATTTTGGAGGGCTTGATTTTGCCGCCAAGGTCCTCTCGAATCCATCCATTGAACTTGTCAATGAGGACAAGCCTTCCAGGGCCCTCAATGATCTTGTAGGCAAAGGGAAGTTAGGCGTTAAGACGTGCCAGGGCTTCTACGATTATCGGGGGGAAAATCTTCAGCAACTCTACCATAAGAGGGACCGTCTGCTTTTGCGAATGAGGGATGTACTCAATGAGATAGAAGAATCAATGTGGAAGGTTAGTGACAAATCCGGGTAATTGTTACTCCTCTGTAAGCATATTGATTTTAAATATAATAAATTCAGCTTAGATAATAGCGAATTTGGAGGTTTTATGAATGATAAAATTATAATTACAGTTGCTGTCACCGGATCTTTTCCAACAAAGGAAATGAACCCGGCTGTTCCATATACTCCGGCAGAAATTGCAGATGCGGCGGTTGAAAGCTATAAAGCAGGCGCTTCAATAGCGCATATTCATGTGAGGGACCCGGAGACCGGCAAGCCTGATTTCAAAGTGGATCTATTTAAGGAGGTGCTTGATCGTATCCGGGAAAAATGTGACATGGTTGTCAACTTGACGACCAGCGGTTTGCGCCTCACAGGTCCGGATGCTATTGTTAAACGCCTTCAACCAGTGTACCTGAGGCCGGATATATGTTCTCTGGATCTCGGGTCCATGAATTTCCATGACAGGGTTTTCAATAATCCCCCCGAGTGGTCTGTGGCTGCCGCAAAATGCATGCAGGAAAACAGCGTCAAACCTGAGATAGAGGTCTTTGAACCGGGCCATATCAGACAGGCCATTGACCTTATTCAAAAAGGTCTTTTGGATGATCCTCCATATTTTCAGCTTTGCATGGGGGTGAAATGGGGGATCGAAGCGTCTCCGGAAAGCCTGCTATTCATGAGAAGGCTGCTGCCTGAAAAGGTTCGGTGGAGCGTGATGGGAACAGGCAAAGACCAGCTGACAATGGTTGCAATGGGCATTTTGATGGGGGGAAATGTCCGTGTGGGATTTGAGGACAACATTTACCTTTCAAGAGGAGTTCTTGCCAAAAGCAACGCCCAGATGGTTGAGAAGACGGCAGATCTGGCTGAGCGCCTGGGAAGAGGCGTTGCCAACCCCCAGGAGGCCAGGAGTTTTCTGGGCATCGGTTAAAAAAATTATAATCTCACTAAAGAAAGGAATATGGCAATATGGATCTCAAGGATATAGGAAGATTGATAACCAAGGGAAAGGTCTATGATCTGGGGATGGAATACTATGTGGGCATGCCGCACCACCCTAATCATCCTCCCTTTGCCTTTTCATTGACCAAGAAGCACGGCGAGGTTGTTTATCAAGGAGGTGTTTCCGCCTGCAACTGCCTGTTTACAACAGGCGGTCATACCGGGACCCATCTGGATGCCCTGGGGCATATCTCCCTTGATGGAGAGGTGCACGGAGTCGGGAATATAGGGCCATGGCAGGCTTACGAAGGCCTTAAAAAAGGGGGAATTGATCAGGTTGCTCCGGTGGTTACGCGCGGCGTTCTTTTGGATATAGCAGGTATGGAAGGCAGGGATTGCCTTGATGCAGACTATAAAATCGGGCGCAGCGCATTGAAAATGGCTTTAAAAAAACAGGGCACCTCCGTTGAGCCTGGAGATGCGGTGCTCATAAGGACCGGATGGATAAAATACTTTGGGGATCCGGTAAAATACAACTCTCATCATGATGGATGCCCCGGTCTCGTAGAAGACGGAGCCGAGTGGCTTGTGGAGCAGGGAGTAAAATATGTGGGGGCGGACACTGTTGCCCTGGAAAAGACCCCGACTCCAAACCTTCCCGTTCATGTAATCCTTTTGGTTAAAAACGGGATTCATATTATAGAAGCGATGAACCTTGATCCTATTGCCGGAGAAAAGGTCTATGAATTTTTGTTCATGGCAAGCCCTCTTAAGATCAGAGGAGGCAGCGCATCTCCCGTAAGGCCCATTGCATTGGTCTAGGAGTGGCTTGGACGGCCCCTGATAATAGGGAAGCAATCATTCCGGGGCCGTTAAGACGCTTGGAGGAGTCTTTTTTCAGCCTGTTGCAGTGCCGTTTCGAGGACGTTTCGGTTGATTGGTTTGTTGATAAAGGCCGCAGCCTCGTGAAGTGATGCCTCTATAGCCAAACCGGCATCTCCATGCCCTGTCATTACGATCACCTGAACGTTGGGGTCCATCTCTTTTAGTCTCTTGACCACCTCCAGTCCGTCCATGCCCGGCATCTTTACGTCGGTAAACACAATGCCGGGCCTCTCTTTTTGAAATACTTCAAGGCCTGATGGACCATTTTCGGCCGTCAGGACCTCGTAGCCATAGGCCTTCAAAAAGAGCCTGAACATGTTGAGGGTAGGTCTTTCATCATCTATAATAAGAATCTTGCCGATATTTTTATCCATCACCCGTCCCTTCATGGATGTCAGTTGCGCTGAAAGAGCTTATCCTCAATCTTTCCGCGCAGGCGTCCGATCAAGATGTAAGCGGAAAATCAAGTGTCACCGTGGTCCCTTTCCATTTTTGACTTTCCAGTTGAATACGGCCTCCGTAGTCTCTCATGATCCCCAGGGCTATGGCAAGGCCCAATCCCCTTCCTTCCCCTTTTTCTTTTGTTGTGAAAAACGGTTCAAAGACCCTTTCCTTTTCCTGCCCTGACATACCCGAGCCTGTATCTGAGATGCTTACCCATATTCGGTTGTTGTCACGAAAGGAGTGGATTTTGAGGATATTTGGTTGAGACGCTGCTGGGGTTCCTTTCTTTTCTTCCATGGCCTCCCACGCATTGGTCAGGAGGTTAAAGATGACCTGTTTCAATCTGTTTCTGTTGGCCCTCACAGGTGGCAAAGGCTCTGCGAGGTTGAGGACAACCGCGGTATTTTGCAGTGCGAACTGGTGTTCCATAAGTCCCAGCACGTCCCTTACGGCCTCATTGACATTGGTTGTTGCCGTGGCTGCGTCGGAACGCTGGCCGAATTCCCGAAGGCGATGGATGATCAGGGAAGCTCTGTCTACCTGTTCGCTTATCTGGGCAGCAACCTCAGATAAGGTCTGTTCCGGTATATTCTCCCTTCTTTCTATCATCATCTGAATGAAATCACTTCCCATTTTGATGGCGTTGAGAGGCTGGTTCAACTGATGAGCCACTGCGTCTGAAACCTTGTCCTGGATAGTTACAAGTTTGAGGAGATCCCAGATTGTCACCAGGTTTACCTTCAGCATTAAGGAGGGCAGAATCATGATGTCGCCCAGAAGGGCTGTAAAAAGCGCTATGATCATCAGTATGCCGAATTCCGACGTAGGCTTGAAGGATGAAAGGATCAGGACGGAGAAACCTGCGCAAAGTGTCACGGTAGTCATGATCATGGGCCTTCCGACGCTCAGGAGCGTTTTCCTGAGAGCCATGTTCCGGTCAGGATCTCTCTTGAATTCCAGCCTGTAGCGGAAGAGATAGTGTATGCTGTCGTCAACGGCAAGGCCTATGGCGATACTGGCAATCAAAGTGGTAGTCACGGAGAGTCTGAACCCTGCCCAGCCTGTTATGCCGAAGAGCAGAATTATGGGCAGGAAATTGGGAAAAAGGGCAACGAAACCTACCTTCACGGACATAAAAAGGAGGAAGATAACTCCAAAAATAAGAATAAGGGTGAGAGAAAGGCTTTTTATCTGCCCGATGGTAAGCATGTGACTGCTCTCGGCAATGACAAGCCCCAGGCCTGTTATTCCTATCTGGAGACCCTTGAAGGCCGAAGCATCCCGGAAGTATGTCCTGATCCTGTCCCTGAGCTCCAGGAAATCCCTTGAACTGGAAAGGTGGGTGCGCAGGAGAAGATTGCTCCTGGAAAGGTCCTGGCTCATGAACCGGCTGAACATATCCTGACCGAGCAGGGTCTTGTAAGAGTTCATAAGCATGCGTATCTCAAAAGGCTCTTTCGGCAGCACATAGAATTCCGGTTGAAAACGATTCGTAGAGTAATTGACTAGTTTCAGATAGTCCGCGAAGGAGATCGTCTTGTCCACGCCCTTTAAGGTGTCCAGGAATTCCTGTGCTTCGGAGATTTTTTTCAGGTGGCTGGGATCTTCAAAATAGTCGGGCGCCATTCCGTCAAGCACCACATTTATAGGAAAACTGCCGGCCATACCCTGATAAATATCATGGAAGCGGAAATAAACTGAGGTGTGCTCTTTGAAATACTCCACAGGATTTGTCTCTACCTTGAGGTGGAATATACCCAGCAGCCCGGCGATGGCCAGGAGAGCCATCAGGAGAAGTGTAACCTTTCTGTTCTTTAGGTGAAGATCGACTAGCCTTTCGAGAAGTCCCCCCAATGAGTCGTTTTCTGGCCTGCTTGTAATCCTGCCAAGTGGAACAATGCTTAAAAGGGCCGGCATCAATGAAAAAAGAAGCAGAAGTATGCTGATCATGCCGAAACATGAAAATAGGGCGAATTCGCGAACGGCTTGCATCTTGTTTGCATAAAGGGACCCGAGACCTATGAGTGTCGTCAGGACCGCCAGGAAAGAAGGAGTGCCTACCCTGCCATAGGTTTCAAGTATTGCTTCTGCCTGATTCCTGCTTCCTGGAGCGGCTCGCATATACTCTGAGAGAATATGAATGCAGTATGCAGTGCCAACGGCCATTATAAAAACAGGGACAATCATGGTGACCATGGCCAGGGGA
>QZIK01000016.1 GCA_003599015.1 Desulfobacteraceae bacterium
ATGAAGCTGCTCTATGGATTCAAGGCCAGAAATGTGAACGCACTTCTTCAATGGTTGAAGGAAGAAGCGCTTCCTTTTGCTAAAACAAGGCAGTTCTAATCCTGGCCGTCCAGGACTTCTCTTAACTTAGCCGCCAGATCCATAACAGGAAAAGGTTTGCTGATGAATTTAACACCATGGTCCAGCAGACCGTGGTGAACAATCACCTCTGCCGTGTAACCCGACATGAAGAGAGTCCTGAGGCCCGGACGAAGAGCCTGAAGCTTCTCTGCCAGTTCCCTTCCGTCCATGCCCGGCATCACCACATCCGTCATGAGCAGATGGATTTTGTCCGCATATCGTTCTGAAAGAAACAATGCCTCCTGGGGAGATTGAGTGGACATTACTCGATAACCAAGCCTTTCAAGCATGCTCTTGCTTATTTCAAGTAATCCAATGTCATCCTCTACGAGAAGGACCGTCTCGCCCCTGCCCTTTTTCAAGATGGGACCTTGACTCTGTCTCCTTTCCTCAACCTTGCCTTCCTGTCTGGGAAGATAGATCTTAAAGGTTGCACCCTTTCCAGGTTCGCTGTAGACATTTATAAATCCGTCGTTCTGCTTTACGATCCCATATACCGTTGAAAGTCCAAGGCCGGTCCCCTTACCCACATCCTTGGTGGTAAAAAACGGCTCAAAGAGATGGTCAAGGGTCTCTTTATCCATGCCGCATCCATTATCGCTCACGGAAAGCATCACATACTGCCCGGGCACGGAGTCGGTATGATCCTCACAGTACGCTTCATCCAGGGACACATTTCCCGTCTCAATGACGATGCGCCCTTTTCCGTCAATGGCATCCTTTGCATTGACGCACAGATTGGCTAAAATCTGATCAAGCTGAGCGGGGTCCATCTTGACCGGCCACAGGTCCATACCGGGAACCCATGCAAGTTCAAGGTTCTCCCCAATGAGGCGCCTTAGAATCTTTAGCATGCCGCCCACTATATCATTAAGGTCAAGCACCCTGGGGGAAATTGTCTGTTTGCGGGCAAACGCAAGGAGTTGCCTGGTTATATCAGCCGATCTCTCAGCCGCCTTGAGGATCTGCTCCAGGTCTCCCCTGACAGGATCTGTCTTGCCTACTTTGACAAGGGCGAGTTCGGCATGGCCGATTATCACGCCGAGCATATTGTTGTAATCGTGGGCGACGCCCCCTGCAAGCCTTCCCACAGATTCCATCTTCTGGGCCTGTATGAGCTGGGTCTCAAGCTTTATTCGCTCATCTTCGGCTTGTTTCCGATCCGTGATATCTGTGTGCGTACCGATGACCCTAATGGGTTTTCCTTCCGGGCTCCATACGATAACCTTTCCCCGGTCCAGAATCCATTTATATGATCCATCCTTACATCGTACCCGATGCTCGGTTACGTAAACAGGCGTAAGCCCCTGGAAGTGTTTATTCAGCTCGGAGTAGACGTACTTTCTATCATCAGGATGGATCCTTTTGTCCCATTCTAAAACGGTATTACCGATTTCTTGCTCCTGGAATCCCAGCATTGCCTTCCACTGGCGCGAATAAAAAACCTCATTGGTCTGGGCGTTCCAGTCCCATACCCCGTCACCTGATCCCTCAAGGGCAAATTGCCACCTCTCCTCGCTTTCCCTCAGGGCATCCTCGACACGCCTGCGCTCAGTGACATCCCGCGAGACACCGTAGATGCCTGTTATAGCGCCGTTATGATCACGCATCCATTTCATGTTGTTTTCAAGCCAGACCGTAGATCCGTCTCTTCTGTAATACTCAACCTCCATCAAGACGTAGCGGTCCTTATCGGGCGGCAGCTCTGTTGCACCTTGAAGCTCCTCGGCAAAGGTCCTTTGAATAATCCTCAAAGAGTCAGGAGCGATCATCTCCTCTAGAGACTGCTTCATGCGTTCCTCAGGGGTGAATCCTAGAATTCTTTCAATTGAAGGGCTCACAAAGGTGGTCCGTAAATTCAAATCCAGAGTCCAGACAATATCTGTGACATTATCGGTAATGAATTTAAATTGTTTTTCACTTTGTATCAGTTTTTCTTCGGCAAGCTTACGTTCGGTTATATCCAATGCGCAAATAAGAACCCTCTCAGGCCCGTCGTCCTCTAAGTAGGACATGGAAACAAGCAGGCACCTTTCATATTTTTCGCCTCCCCTGGCAATAGTAAGCCAGGCTTCCAGATTCTCCCTGCTCTTGTGATCACTGAAGGTTTTCAGAACCGCTATTCTTATGGCGCAGTTGTGGCAAACCGGAGCATACCCGCAACCCTTGGGGCTCTCCAGGTGATGCAGACATCCAATGGCCTCGCCCCCCAGCTTGCCTGTCATATCTTCCAGGGATCGGCCTGCAAGCATTGCCGCATAAGGGTTTACCTTAACGGCAATGAGTCCGCGATCCACCAGCATCATGGCAAAAGGAGCGTGGGCATAGACAGCAGAAAGCTCTGCATGCGTACTTTCCTCAGGCATCTTCAAATCATCTCTTCCTGTCCAATCAAATTATTCAATCATCCCGACCTAAAACTATACAGGCTTGCTCCCCCATGAGCCGGCTTAAATTCATCGGGATAAGTATCGCCAAGCATGTAAATTTCGTCAAGGTTTTCCTCTTGCAGGATATCCGTACTCAGCAGGTATTGACCAGGACTCAATTCCTGGAATAATATCACTCGGATTCCGGCTACCGGTTTACCCAAAAATACCCAACAAAAGGATAGGAGGCGGCAATGAAGATTATAAAAGTAGCTTCCCTGATTTGCACTGTTATTTTATGGACAGTTCCGGCCTTTTCCTCCGACACAATCAAGCTGGGTGTTGCAGGCGCCCACAGCGGCGATCTTGCCTCATACGGCATTCCCTCCCTTAATGCGGCCAGGCTTGTTGCGGCAGACATAAATGCAAAGGGAGGTGTGCTTGGGAAAAAAGTAGAGATCATGGCAGAAGACGACGCATGTAAACCCGAGGTTGCGGCAAACGTTGCAAGCAAGCTCGTTGCCCAGGATGTCAACCTGGTTCTTGGCCATATATGCAGCGGGGCCACAAAGGCAGCCCTTAATATCTACAAAGACTCCAGCAAGCTTGCAATGTCTCCTTCAGCCACAAACGTGGACCTTACTAAGAGCGGTTTATATCCAAACTTTTTCAGGACCATCTCTCCTGATGACGCCCAGGCTCTTCTCCAGGTGGAGTTTGCCTTGAGTAAACTCAAGGTTAAAAAGATTGCTGTTATTCACGACAAGGGTGATTACGGCAAGGGTCTGGCTGAGTTCGCAAAGGGCTTTTTTGAGAAAAAAGGTATTCCGCCGGTTTTATTTGAGGGAATAACCCCGGGGGCAGTCGATTATTCGGCAATTGTGCAGAAGATAAAATTCTCCGGCGCAGATGCGGTGCTATACGGTGGATACCATCCGGAAGCGGCCAAGATAGTTTCAACAATGAAAAAGAAAAAGATGAAGGTAATTTTCATATCCGACGACGGGGTTAGAGACGATACCTTCATCAAAGTGGCCGGCCAATACGCGGAAGGAGTTTACGCAACCGGTCCCATTGATACCACAAGAAATCCAATGGCGATAACCGCTATCGAAAAACACAGAAAAGAATACGGAGCAGAACCAGGGGCCTTTTTTCTCAACGCCTATGCAGCCGCCGTCTGCCTCCTGGGTGCGATTGAAAAGGCCGGATCCACAGACTCCTCATCCGTCAGCAAAATCTTACGGAGCAACTGGTTTGATACTCCCCTTGGAAAGATAGGTTTCGATGGAAACGGAGATGCCAGGGGCATAGGCTTTGCCATGTATCAGGTTCAGAAAGGAAGATACGTGGAGGTGGTAAAATAGAAACTTTATCCAGGTAAAATGATGGCTCTTTACCAAAAAATTGCAGGCGGAATCTGATCGCAAATGGAATATTTCCTTGAGCTTTTCTTTGGGGGACTGACCAGGGGAAGCATTTACGCCCTCATAGCCATCGGATATACTATGGTCTACGGCATCATTCAGCTCATTAACTTTGCTCACGGAGAAATTTACATGATCGGCGCCTTCACGGCTCTGATTGCGGCGAGTGCTCTTTCCATAGAAGGATTTGGGGGATGGTCTCTGCTGGTTTTAGCCGGCTTTATTGCAATAGTTTATTCAGCTGCATACGGGTTTACTTTGGAAAAGATTGCATACAAGCCTCTGCGAAAGGCATCCAGGCTTTCCCCCCTTATAAGCGCCATAGGCATGTCCATCTTCCTCCAAAACTATGTACTTCTCGCCCAGACATCCGATTTCTTGCCTTTTCCCCCTCTGATAGAAGAGTTCTCCTTCCTTGAACAAGTCACCGTTATGAGATCAAGCGAGCTGTTGATACTTTCGGTCACAGCGGTTTCAACCGCACTTCTGACCCTGTTTATCAAGTTTACCCGCATGGGGAAGGCCATGAGAGCGGTTGCCCAGGACAAAACCATGGCAATGCTGCTTGGCGTTAATGTAGACCGTGTTATATCGGTCACCTTCATTATCGGAAGCACACTTGCGGCAATAGGAGGGGTACTTATCTCCTCCCACATCGGTCAGATAAACTTCTACATAGGATTTATTGCAGGTATTAAGGCCTTTACAGCCGCGGTCCTTGGAGGAATCGGAAGTCTTCCTGGAGCGGTGCTGGGGGGAATGGTCCTTGGCTGGACAGAAAGCTTTGCTACCGGATATGTCTCCAGCGACTACGAGGACGTCTTCGCATTCGGACTTCTGGTTTTCATCCTGATCTTCAGACCTGCGGGGATCCTTGGAAAATCAACAGCTGAGAAAATCTAGGAGCCTGCCGATGCCTTATGGCCGAAGGGCCCCCATAACGCAAAAAGGCGGAAAGATCCTACGATCCTTTGGAGTTGCGCTGTGGTTCATGTTCCTCACATTCCCCATAATGGTCATAAAGATATCCCCCCTTGAAAAGAATATAGAATGGAGATGGGGGAGGATGATATATGTTGGCGCAGGAGCCTTTGTACTTTCATTGCTGTGGAGATACGTTATTGAGCAAAAAAGGGGACCAATCCCAAAAGAGGAGGCCGATCCCTTAAAGGTAGATACAAAGGACACCGGATGGAACCGCGGCGGAAGTCATTCTCTGCAAGAGAGACTGGCCATTTTTTTTCATAAAAACAAGAAATTCAGAATCTTAACCTTTACGGGGCTTTTTTTCATCATAGCGGCATTCCCCTTTGTTTTCTCTACTTATCAGACCTCAATCATTATAACCGCACTCATGTACGTCATGCTGGGACTGGGGCTCAATATAGTAGTAGGCCTGGCCGGACTCCTGGATCTGGGTTATGTTGCATTTTATGCATCTGGAGCCTATTTTTATGCCCTCATGAACCACCACTTTGGGCTGGGCTTCTGGGCTGCTCTACCCATGGCAGGCGCCCTTGCCGCAATCATGGGCTTGCTTCTGGGCTTTCCTGTGCTCAGGCTCAGGGGAGATTATCTGGCAATTGTCACACTTGGCTTTGGGGAGATAATACGTCTCGTACTTGAGAACTGGAACGAGTTCTCTTTAGGACCCAGCGGAATAGCAAGGATAGACAGGCCAGGGACCCTGGGCATTGACTTCGATCTCAGGGATCACACCGTGTACCTCTATTACATAGTTGTAGTGCTCGTCGCTTTCACCATCATTGTGGTTTCAAGGTTGAGGAACTCCCGGATCGGAAGGGCATGGATAGCCCTCAGGGAGGATGAGGTTGCATGTCAGGCCATGGGAATAGACAAGACAAAAACAAAGTTGACCGCCTTTGCCCTGGGAGCCACCTGGGCCGGATTTGTGGGCTGCATCCTGGCAGCCAAGACAACATTCATCAATCCGGCGAGCTTCACCTTCATGGAGTCGGCAATAATACTCTCCATCGTGGTTCTGGGGGGTATGGGCTCCATCTTTGGGATAATCCTCGGGGCTTTAGTTCTGATATTGCTGCCGGAGTACCTGAGGGCTTTCTCTGAATACAGGATGCTGGTCTTTGGGGCCAGTATGGTTATCATCATGGTTTTCAGGCCCCAGGGAATCATAGGTGGGACAAGAAAGCGCCACGAGTTCCATGTAAAAGAGCCGACGGGAGAAAAGCCGTGATAGCAGGAAAGCATGTCTTAAAGGTACGAGGACTCACCATGGACTTCGGCGGTCTGCGGGCGCTTGAAAAGGTTGACCTTTATGTTGCGGAGGCTGAGATAGTCGCCATCATAGGCCCGAACGGAGCAGGAAAAACAACCTTTTTCAATTGCATTACATGTGTTTACCAACCCCACAGGGGAGACATGATCATTTATCCTCCCGGAAAGGCTTCTAAAAGCCTGAATGGACTAAAGCCGAATACGGTTACAGAGATGGGTATAGCTCGTACCTTTCAGAACATAAGGCTTTTTAAAGAGATGACAGTGTTGGAAAACGTAATGGTAGGAAGGCACTGCAGAACAAGGGCAGGTATAGCAGGCGCAATCCTTTGCACACGCAAAACCATCCGGGAGGAACAGGAGACCCTGGAGTTCTCCTATGGTATGCTCAGAAAAGTGGGGCTGGAAAAGCAAACCAACGAAAAGGCCTCCGATCTTCCATACGGGGCACAAAGAAGGCTTGAGATTGCAAGGGCCCTTGCCACAGAGCCTTTTCTTCTTCTGCTTGATGAACCGGCGGCAGGCATGAATCCGAGCGAGACCGCTGAACTGGATGAACTGATATCCAGAATCAGAGAAGAGGATGGAATCTCCATTCTGCTAATAGAACACGACATGAAACTGGTGATGAATATCTCCGACAGGATCTATGTGCTTGATTACGGTCACCTTATAGCCGAAGGAACGCCGCAGCAGGTAACCGGGAATCCTGAGGTAATAAAGGCATATCTCGGGGAATGCTTTGATGCTTGAGGTAAGAGATATACGCACCTTTTACGGAGCCATCCAGGCACTTAAGGGGGTTTCCATATGGGTGACAGAGGGTGAGATCGTGGCCCTTATAGGCGCAAACGGTGCAGGAAAATCCACTCTGCTTATGACGATATGCGGAGTGGTTCCGCCACGCTCGGGAGAGATCCTCTTCATGGGAAACCCTATCCAGAACCTTTCGCCGGACAGGATTTTTTCCTTAGGCATTGTTCAGGTCCCTGAGGGACGGAGGATCTTTCCGCTCCTTACCGTTCAGGAAAACCTGGATATGGGAGCTTACTTGAGAAACGACAAAGGAGCTGTAAGAAGCGATATGGAATATGTCTTTTCCATATTTCCTAGGCTTGCAGAAAGACGCCGTCAGTTGGGAGGAACACTTTCAGGCGGAGAACAGCAGATGCTTGCCCTGTCAAGAGGACTTATGGCGAGGCCTCGGATGCTTTTACTGGATGAACCTTCCCTCGGGCTTGCTCCTGTGCTGGTGGCTACCATATTTGACACCATCCGTCATATAAACAGAGACAACAGCACCACTCTTTTGTTGGTGGAACAGAAGGCGGCCATGGCACTGCATATTGCCGGCAGAGGCTACGTTCTTGAAAACGGAACAATAAAACTGCAAGACATTGCCGACCAGCTCCTTTGCAATAAAGAGGTTAAATCTGCTTATCTTGGTGGCAGTTAATTAATTTTATAGTTATTCATCCATATTTTGTGTATTTATTGGTTTTAAGGGCTGAAAATGAGAAAAGTGAAGAATCCTGTCGGGGTTTCATGGCCAACCCCGTCATCCGGCCAACCACGTCATTCCGGCGCAGGCCGGAATCCAGTAAAGGGGGCACGGATTTTGGATAGGCAGCCTGCTTCGATGGATTCCGCGGAACTGCCTTTGCAGAAGTCAAGACCGGAATGCACCGCACACAAACCTGAAGCCCTCACCGCTTTACCTGCAGTAGGCCCTTTGCAAGGTCTTCCCGCATGTTTCACACACAAGAGGGTCAAGCACCAGGGTCACCTGATTCCAGAATATGCTTATGTCCCTTATAAGTCTTTTATATTGAACCGTTACCATCAACTGCACCACATCCGTCAGGATTCTCACCGCTCCAGAGGGCATGACTTTAAGCCTAATCCGGTATTTCTGTCTCAGATCATCAATTTTTCGTTGGGCCTCGGAGGGAAGATCCTCTGTCTTTGCCTTGCGCTCTAGCTTCTGGGCTTCGCCCAGCCCAGGACGATTTAGCCCCTCGGTCATCTCCCTTGCCATCGCCTCGTAATACTCTCTGGTGTTTGCTATATCCCGCTTCAGTCTTCTTTCCATGCTTGATATAAAACCCCTCAGGGCTTCCGATGCCGCCTCCTTTGTCATTTCCAACGCGGAATGGATCGCGCTTTCTATCTCCGTTGGAAAATTTGGAAAAAGCGGAGATAGCACGAGGCATCCACCCCCTAAGGTGAGGAAGGCAGAGAAGTTCATCGCAGGTTGATTGAAAAGAGATCTGATGTGCAAGGAGGACCAGATCCAGGTCCTCTTTTGCGGCCGGCCTTCCTGATGAAATCTCTTTCAGGATGGCGCTGTAGTCGGTCTCGAGACTTACTGGCAGCGAGATTAGGGGAAGAGACCCTCGCTGGAGGAGTTGCCCTGAACACCTGCGTGGTCAAGCTGCTGGAAGAGGCTTTGGACAGTAGCGTGGTGGTGCCTCCCGAACCGCAGAGCATGGGCGCGCTGGGTGCCGCGATTCTTGCCTGCGGAGCCTTGGGCAAGAATTGAGGCAATATCGGTGGCGGTTTACATCTACAGGGAGCCCCAGTCTGGAAAATGGCTTGAAGACCTCAAGCGAGGCGGAGGCAAATCAGCCCTCGTTGCAGAGAGAACGGAAAAGATCATCCGCGGGTACGCATCCAGAAGCAGGATACTTCCGGAGAGCGCCAAGACCATGACAAAATACGGCGCGACAAGGACATCCAATTTGAGAAAATTCAATCTCGGAGGGGGATACCGCCTGATAGAAATGCGAAAAGGGGAAGATTTTCTTTTTTTGTGGCTATCCATTTGACTCAACCATATACGGGGGATAGTATGGGTAGGCATGGAGGATTACCCAATGCCCCTGGCTGAACTTTAACAATGGTTTTCGACAGAGAAAGCCTGTTGGTAGTATTTGTTCGCTTTGTGCCGGTCCGGAGGCCTTGTCTACCCGCGGTGCAGTGGTCGCAAGTATTTAACAATGGAGCTGGGGCGTTTGCTGTGCTCCGGATGTCGGCGCCAAATTTCGGTGACTGCCGGGACGATCTTTCAGGACAGCCGGCTGCCCCCTGCAACCTATTTTCGTATGATCTGGCATGTGACTAGTCAAAATAACGGCGCGGGCTCCCTGGGGCTGAAACTTGCGCTGTGGTTTGGGAGTTATCAGACGGCGTGGGGGTGGCTGCACAGATTGCGTCGGGACACAGTGACAATGAACAGATCTGCCGGCACCATGAATAACTACCAGCTAATAAAGAGAAAACTGTAAATGTTAAGGGCGTCCCCTTTTTCATTTTTTATAAAGAGCTTGGGGCGGCGTGTTACCGTCCTGACTCTGTTGCCTGTCACGGTCTTTCTTGCCACGGCAGGTTTCCTTGGCTTTCTGTCGGCAAAAGAGGTGATGCTGGCGGAGTGGCGTGAGGGGGCCATAGCCAGGCTTCAAAGGGCGGCTCACCACATCAATATGCGGCTCAACCGCCCCATGGAATGGATAGAGATGTTCCATACTACATCAGGGGAACGCGGCAGCCCACTCATACAGGAATGGATCATAAAACAGCTAGGCAAACTAGAAGGCGTGGAAGAGGTTCAAGTTGATTGGTCCGTTAGCCCTGAAACCGAAAACGAGACCCGAGGTCCCGGCCGCATGTGGTCAAGAGGTCAGGGGCATGCCGGGATGGGAGGCGATGAGAGCAGAAGATTCAACAAAGGCAGAATCTCAGAGGTAACTGCGCCCCGATACGATGCTCAGAAGGGGAAGGAGACGGTAAGTCTCCTATCCGAGCTTAAGGATGAATCCGGCAAAGTTTTAGGCCATCTGACCGTCTCCATACGTTTCGACTATCTCATGCAGGACATCATTTCACTGGGATGGTGGCAAAGCGACACAGCCTGCCTTGTGGATTCCGACGGCAACTACCTTGCCCACACGGCTCCATTTATGACCGGACGCTCCCGGCTTGGCGAAAGCGGAAACGATCTTGAGCTGCAGATTCTGAAGGAGATGAAGCTAAATCCCTTTGGTACAGTACTGGGACCGGGACATCCTCCTGATGAAGTAGCAGGCTTTTACAGGATTGAACTTGCGCCATGGTCAATAGTGCTTATCGCTCCCGGCGAAAAGATCCTCGGCCCCATCATACGTTACCGTGCCTACTATCTCGCGGCAGCAGCGGCCTGCATTTTCATGGTCATAGTACTCGTTCGTTTTGACACCCTGAGAATAATACGCTCCGTGATAGCCATCTCGCGCGCTGCGGAAAAGGTCTCAAGGGGCGATTACGGACCGCCACTTGAAGTAAAGAGTGCCGACGAAATAGGCGAACTGACCAAAAGCTTTAATGCAATGGTGGAGGGTTTAAGGGAGCGTGATTTCATAGCCAACACCTTTGGCAGATACATGGACCAGGGAATCGCCTCCGAACTCCTCAAACGGCCTGAAGCCTCAAGGCTTGGAGGGGAAAAAAGACAGGTTGCGATCCTCATGTCCGACATCAGGGGTTTCACCCCTTTGAGTGAAAGGCTAAGTCCTGAAAAAATAATTAATTTTCTAAATCGCTACTTTTCCAACATCATTTCCGTGGTACACAGGCACAGGGGCATCATAGTTGATTTCTTTGGAGATTCCATTCTGGTATTCTTTGATCCGTTTGAAGGCCCTTTGAAACCGGCTGTTCAAAAGGCTCTTCAGTGCGCAACCGAGATGCGCGAAGGCATGAAAATGTTCAACAAGGACATGATGGCGGAGGATCTACCCGAACTTCAGATGGGGATAGGAGTCCACGCCGGTGAGGTTGTGGTTGGAAACATAGGATCAGAGACAAGGGCAAAATACGGGATCGTGGGTTCTCCCGTAAACATAACCCAGCGTATTCAAGCCCTTGCAGGTCCTGGAGAGATCGTGATTTCAGAAACCGTCTACCTCCTGACTAAACATGAGATAGTTATAACTAGGCAATTCTCAGAGGTCTTGAAGGGAATCAACGCTGAAATGACCATGTATGTACTTGAATGAATCAAATGAGGACCTCCTCCTTCCTGCACCCACGTTACCGTTTACTCTCGAAGCTTTCGCTTCTATACACACTTCGGAACCTTCTTCACCTCAGACACCTTTATCTCGTGAGTACAACTTAACTTTGGTATCCAATAGTTTCATCATAGATCAACCAAGGAGCTTAGATGTTAACTGTCTGGAGGCACGAGGCGAGATTGCCTCTTGTGATCCTTACTTCTCTGTTGTAGCCTCATCCGATGTCTGCGACCAAGAGAAAAACAGCATCCGTGGACCTTGCCGCCATGGGAACTGCCGAGCCTGTGCTGGATA
The DNA here is from genome assembly GCA_003599015.1 of Desulfobacteraceae bacterium. Taxonomy (GTDB): domain Bacteria; phylum Desulfobacterota; class DSM-4660; order Desulfatiglandales; family Desulfatiglandaceae; genus CG2-30-51-40. The sequence continues at coordinate 11,518 of QZIK01000016.1, forward strand.
AGCACAGGTGGGTTGTTTTCGGCGTATTTGCCTCCATTTACTTTCTCGTATATTTTCATCGAGTCTCAACTTCAGTCATAGCGGCTGATCTGGTTCTTTCCTTCAATGCTTCTGCCACAGCCCTGGGCTTTATGTCATCAATGTATTTTTACGCATATGCCTTTGAGCAACCTCTCGTGGGAAAGCTTTCCGACTGGCTGGGCCCAAGGCGAGTAGTGGGAATCTGGTCCCTGGTGGCCGCTCTAGGGTGCGGTCTTTTCGGCGCTTCTCCAAGCATAGGCTGGGCCAGCGTGGGCCGTGCGCTGATTGGTCTTGGCGTGGGAGGCGTCTACGTTCCTGCCATGAAGGCACTTGCCCAGTGGTTCAGGCCCAGGGAGTTTTCCACAATGACCGGACTTCTGCTTTCCTGTGGCAACCTTGGCGCCATGTTCGCGACCACACCCCTTGCCTTCATGTCCGCAAACTGGGGATGGCGGACCGCCTTTTTTACTATAGGGGCAGTCACCCTCTTGCTGGCCATGCTCTGTCTCTGGCTGGTTCAGGACAGAGAACAGGGATCAGAGATGGAGACAATCAGACCTGCCCCCTTGAAGGACTCAAACCCCGCCTCTGCTGAAATTCCTTCGATGTTACAGATTGCCTGTTCGCTTCGGTTCTTGCTTGTTGCGGTTGTATTTTTTGGGGTCTTTGGCTCCACAATCACCTTTCAGGGCTTGTGGGCCACCCCCTTTCTTGTCACGGTCCTCCACATGGATCGCATGACTGCCAGTGGGCTCAACATGATTGTTCCCATTGGCTTTCTGGTAGGTGCGCCTGTTTCGGGCTTCCTTGCGGATAGATTATTTCGGAATAAGGCGAACCTCTTGATCCTTCACATTTCCATGCTTCTATGTACATGGATTTTCATAACTTTCATCCCAACCTTCTGCGGCATCCCTGCAATGGGAACGGTTTTCTTTGTGATGGGAGGAGTGACAGGCGGCATAGCCTCGACCCTTTGGGGTGCGGTTCGGGAAAATACGCCTGCTGCTGTTTTGGGAACAACCACCGGCCTCCTTAATATTTTCCCCCTTCTTGGAATGGCTGTCATGCAGGGTGTCACCGGGGCACTCCTTGACCGCTCGGCAGAACTTCAAGGCGGGTATTCAGCTGCTGGCTTCCAGAACGCCTTTGCGGTCTGCCTCGGCGCTACAGGCCTGTGCCTCTTTCTCTCCCTCTGGCTCCGACATAACGCTCAAAGACCCTCTTAAAAATGCATATCCGAACAGTTTGTTTCAGATAACATCCATGGATTCCGCCAGAAAAACGGCATATCAACAGATCTCCCTGAATGGCACAGGACCTGCTTGGAAATCTAAGCCATTAATTTTATTAGGTTGCCGGAATATATGGCACCAAAAAAGATGCTGCTTTGGAGCCACCGTGCGGAATCGAACCGCAGACATCCTCATTACGAGTGAGGTGCTCTACCGACTGAGCTACGGTGGCTATGGACTAAAATCTGTTTTATTATAATTTCTGATTGCATTTCTGTCCATTTCTTTTTAAGAAAGACGCATCTGGAGGACATATGAAACTACCCAGGGACTACATTATTTTTCCACTCGATCTGCCAAACCGCAAAGAGGCAATGCGCTACGTAGGAATTCTCAAAGACAGCGTAGGGCTCTTCAAGGTGGGACTTGAGCTCTTCATAGCCGAAGGACCCGGTATAATATCCGCCCTAAGGCAAGAAACAGCGGCAGGCATCTTTTTGGATCTGAAACTCCATGACATACCTGAGACGATGAGGCGGGCGTTTCTTTCGGCAAGCGCACACGGAGCAGCATTTGTAACGGTACACTGCGAGCAGGGACAGGAAATGCTCAAGGCGGCGGCTGACGCCGCTCATGGAGAGACAAAGATACTTGCAGTAACCGTCCTGACAAGCCTCAACAGCGGCCACCTGGTTTCTTTGGGCTACAGGGAGGATCTTTCAAGGGACTTGAAAAGACTTGTTTTGCTTAAGACCCGAGTTGCCAGAGATGCCGGATGCCACGGGGTGGTATGCTCCGGCCATGAAGTAGGAGCTGTAAAAAAGGAATTCGGCAGGGATTTTCTGGCGGTAACCCCCGGTATAAGACCAAAATGGTCCATTATAGACAAAGACGATCAGCAAAGAATAGTGACCCCTGCCGATGCGGTAGGATACGGAGCCGATTATCTGGTGATAGGCCGGCCCATAAGAGACGCAAGGGATCCCAAAGAAGCCTGCGAACGAACCGCCGAAGAAATAGCCTCAGTCCTTTGAAAGAAGCTTTTCCTTAGGGACGGACATAAGGGTCACCATGGCCTTTGCAGCCATTACCTCATCCTGACCTCTTTTGTCAAAAACCTCTGATTCCGCTATGAGGATCTGGCTTCCCTCCCTTATGATACGGGATCTGCAACTGAGCGATTCCCCAAAGGCCGGTCGGAGAAAATTTATCTTAAACTCTATCGTCAGGATCTGCCTGTCTTCAGGCGCAAGGGTGAAGGCTGCATATCCTGCAGTGTGATCAGCCATTGTTGCCATGACTCCCGCGTGTATAAATCCATCCTGCTGCCTGTGGTCTTCGCCAATGATGACCCTTGATTGAAAATATCCTCTTTTTATTTCCTCGGGTTCTATGCGGCAGTATCTTATAAAACCGCGGCAATAGTCCCCGGCAAGAAATGCCGCCCTCTCAGGACTTATCTCATTCATTTCAAAAGAAACCTCTAAAGATATTATGACTAACCGCTTCCACCCGTCTGCACCAGGGCGATTACTCCTTTTCTCACTATCATAACGGCTATAGCCGCAAGCAGTAGAGCAGCTATCTTTGAAACGGTCTTGGCTCCCGCCTTGCCCAGGAGCCTGTTTATCGCTCCGGCAGAAAGAAACACCACACCTGCAATGGCTATGTTGAGTATAAGCGCTAAGGCAGTCGGCAGTGCTCCATATTCATTTACAAGAAGAATGGATGTTGTAAAAACCGCTGGACCTGCAATCAATGGAACTCCCAGCGGTACCGCCCCTAGGCTGTCCGGATCCACCTGCTTTCTTGCCTTTTCGGTGGTTATGAGATCGCTCATTGAAATAACAAAAAGAAGAACCCCTCCGGCCACCATGAAATCTGCAACCGTAATACCCAGCAGTCTTAAGACCCCGGTTCCGACAGCCAGGAAGCTCAGGGCCACGGCAGCGGCTGTGACCATTGACTGATAGACCACCCTCTTAACCTTGAGAGGATTGAGTTCCTCTGTCAGGTTAAGAAATAAAGGGAGCACCCCTATGGCGTCCACGGCCACAAAAAGAGGAACAAAGCACAGCCAAAAGGACCTCACCTTAAATAACTCCCTCCTCCATCAGGCGATCCATCTCGTCAGATTCAAGATCGCACAGCCCCCCCAGTACTTCGCGGGTATGTTCTCCCAGCTCCGGAGCAGCCGAACCCACCCCTATACGGCACTCACTGAAGGTGCATGGATAATCAGGAACCTTGACCAACCCCATGGTTGGGTGCAACAAGTCAACCAGATAATTATTGGCAAGAACCTGCTCATCCCCGGTCAGATCAAGAGGCCTATTGACCGGGGCGCAAAAAAGATCATGCTCTCCGAATATCCGGAACCACTCTGCGCAGGTCCTTGTTGCAAATATTTCGTCCATTATCCGTACCAGCTCAGAGGAATTATTGATCCTTTTTTGATCGGTATTGAACCGTTCCTCGTCAACCAAGTCAGGTCTTTCTATTGCTCTGCAAAGCACAGGCCAGTACTTGTCGGGAGGAGTAAGCGTCATCATGAGCCAGCGCCCATCTCTGCACCGGTAATAATTCCTGAGGGGATTATCGCTCAGCCTCGTGTGACGGGGCACCTCAAATCCTCCTAGCTGGGCCATGAGTATGTTGAAATAATTCAAAAACATTGCCGAGCCCAGAATGGATGTACGGATCTCCTGCCCCAGCCCGGTCCTCTCCCTCATAAAAAGGGCGGCCAGTATCTGATGACTTGACATAATGGCCGTGACCTGATCCACCAGACCGAACTGGGATACTGCGGGAGAGCCGTTTTCCTCTCCCATGGA
>QZIK01000112.1 GCA_003599015.1 Desulfobacteraceae bacterium
TCGCCAATGTCATAACCGATCTCCAGTTGGAGCGGATGCTTTCACCCACAGGCCCGACAGACGGCCTGGTTGTGTCTCCCCTTGACGGTGAGGTGCCCAAAAGAATTGCTATCCTGCAGGGAAACCCCGGCGGAGGGGACGACCATCTTCTTTCTTCTCTGATCCTTGGGGCAAATGAATCCATCCTTGCTCTGAATAGAACTCCCGACCTGGAAATCCTCCTTGTCTCTCCCCTATGCCAAGCTTTCAGAGAGAAATTTCTCCCCCAGATACAGGCATTATCAGGTCTCAAAATCCTAGAGGCAGGGATCACAGGTGTTGAAAGAACAGGTCAGGATGGAACCCTGACCGTCACAATGGAAAAAGACGGCACCCCGGTCAAGGAATCCGTGGAACTGGCTGTAATACTTACAAAGCCAAAGGCGACGGCAGCGCCAAAGCTGTAGCAACGTGACATATTGAAACCAGATGATTTGACCCTCGTTGTTCTAGGCACATTTGATTCCAAGGGAGAAGAGCATCTTTTCCTCAAGGAGCGCATAGAAGGGCGGGGGTTTCAAGCCATAACCGTCAATGTGGGCACGAAGAACCCACCTTTTTTTGTCCCGAATTTTGACCTCCATAACGATCTGAAAGCAGTCTGGGAAGCCGCACCCATTGGAAGAGACGGAGCCATTAACAGCATGATAAAAATGGCCAGGGATCTAATCCTCGAACTTTTCCGCCAGGGAAGGCTCTCGGGCATCATATCCGCAGGCGGTGGAACAGGCACACACATCTGCAGTTCCGTAATGAAGGCGCTTCCCATGGGGATTCCCAAGGTCATAGTATCCACTGTGGCATCCCGGGACATGTCCTCCATTGTGGGAACAAAAGATATCACCATGATGCACAGCGTTGTGGACCTGCTCGGGATAAATTCCATCTCAGGCGCGGTTCTTGACCGGGCCGCAGGGGCTGTGTGCGCCATGGCACAGTCCCGATGGAAACCGGCTGCCGACAGAAAAAAGATCGCCCTCACCATGTTCGGCTTCATCACAGAGGGGGCCGAAAACGTCCGGACAGCCCTTGAGGCCCTTGGCTACGAGGTCATAGCCTTTCATGCAAATGGAACCGGCGGCATGAGCATGGAGGAGCTTGCCCGGGAAGGATTTTTTGACGGCATTCTGGATCTGGCGACCCATGAGTTCGCTGATGAGCTTAAAGGAGGATATTGCAGGGGCATAGGCCCGGCGCGACTTAAACCTGCACCCGGCATGGAGATCCCCCGCCTTGTTGTACCCGGCGGACTAGACTGCGCCGTGCTTGAATTCACTCGAGACAACATACCGGAGCAATATCGGAACAGGCGCATTTTTTTCTATGACTTCCGCTCAGCCATACGTCTGAGTGCCGATGAAACAGAGGCCATTGCATCCATCATGGCGGAACGCCTCAACATCGAGCCGTCCCGTGTGCAGGTACTTATACCCCTGAAGGGATGGTCTGAGGCAGATATGGAGGGAGGCACGCTTCATGAGCCGGCCCTTACGGCCGCCTTCGTAAAAGCCCTGCAGGCAATGCTTAACCCGGATGTGAAAATCACCGAGGTGAACAGCCACATCAATGAACCCTCCTTTGCAGAGGCAGCCGCCCTGATCATGGACGCGATGGTCGGCTCCAGTGGGAGGCGAGAACATCGGCCATGAGGGAGCGAAGTCCTTTGTTCGGGGCTCCCCCTGCAGCGGCGATGTTGGAGAGCATTTCCAGAAATACCTTTGCAGGCGGCGAAAGGCTCTGCCCCTTCAGATGCGCTATGCTTACGTCCAGAAATAAAGGCTTCTCAGCTATCCGAAGGATTCGAAGTTTTCCTTCCTGAAGCTCAAGTGCGATCGCTGCCCTGACGAGAAATGCAATGCCCTCACCGCGCTGCACCAGTTGCTTGATAAACTCCGTGTTGCTTGTCTCCATGAGGATATTCGGCACAAGTCCTTTTTTTGAAAAGGCCTCTGCCACCAGTTTCCTGGTGCCAGAGCCCTTCTCCTTCATTATTATTGGTTCATGGGTCAGTTCCTCCAGCGTCAAATGGACTTTTTCCCCGGCCGGATGTCCCGGGGAACTAACCAGCACCACCTCTTCCTGACTGAAGGGCTTGAAGACCACATCGGGATGCTCAACGGCCTTTGCTACTATGGCTACTTCATTCTGGAAATCCAGGAGGCTTTCCGTCATCTCCAGGGAGCTTCCCTCGTTAAGCTGGACCTTTATATTGGGAAAGGCCTCATGGAACCTTGTAATAAGGTCGGGCATGAAATATCTGGCATAGGTCTTTGTTGTGCCGAGGCGGAGTACGCCCCTTTTAAGCGCCCTCATATCTTCAAGGGCATTTTCAATCTCTCTCTCGCACTCGAATATCTTTCTGGCATAGTCATAGAGGGCCATCCCCTCATCCGTAAGATGCAGAGTCCTGCCCCTTTTTTTCAGAAGTCTAAGACCGCAGAAATCCTCAAAGCATTTTATCTGGGCCGAAACCGCCGGCTGGCTTATGAATAAATCCCCTGCCGCGGCTGTAAAACTCAATCGCCTTGCCACATGGTAAAAGATCCTGAGCTGATTGAGATTGAGCATCCTGATCTCCCTATCCTGATAAGGAAATCTTATCCGATGAGCGAGCCATAAATTAAACTTATGGATAACATAAAAAAAATGAAATTGACACTATTTTTTCCAATGGGCGATGATGGGAGCAAGATCGTTTCTATTTCTCTGCAGAGTTTAATAGTTCACTCCTCTGGTTCAGGACTGAAAGGCCTTTTAAGAAAAAACCCGGCTTTCCCCCCTGAGATCTTGTTCATATGCCGGGCTGAGTTAAGGGATACAATCTTTGTGGATTTCCCCGCTGTTAACTGGAAATCCGCTTGTGTGAACCGGTGTTTTTCGTTCAACCAACCTAAAACAAGGAGGCAGCCCATGGCAGACGAAAAGGCAGGAAGGTTCCCGGATCCCCACGAATTCAAGGTCCCCAAGGAGCTTGAAGGATGGGAAGAGATGTATCCCTCACACTATCTTTTCTCCAGAGACAGGATGGACTGGGAAAAGAGGCAATTCTGGTATCAGGACAAGATCCACGCCCCTGAGCCGATGCCTCCCCTGGACCTGATATTCCAGGAGGCATGGCAGATAGCACTTTCGCAATATACCACAAGGGTTTTCTGCATTCCCCCGGCCCAGGGCATAGCCCAAAGAATGGTGGGCTGTTACATGTATATCTGCGCCGTGGAGCCTCCTCCTCCTGAGGTCATAGGAGAAAAGGCCGAGCAATTCCAGAAAAGGGTCTTCTATGTATTCGAACACTATGATGAACTGTGGGACAAGTGGCTGGTAAAATTCAAGGCATTGGGAAATGAGATGGCTCAACTTAAGATTCCAGGGGAGATGCCCAAATTTGCACCTGACGATCAGGTCTTTCCAGCCCCCAAGGGTTACTACGTATCATACGATGTCGTAGAAGCCTTTGACAAGCTCGTGAACATGATGTTCAAGGGATGGCAGTATCACTTTGAGATGCTCAACCTCACTTACCTTGCCTATCTTATGTTTGCGGATGTGGCAAGAAAGCTCTTCCCTGGAATAAGTGAAAGCGCCATAGGCAAGATGGTTGCCGGGGCTTACGTCTCCATGTTCCGTCCTGAAGAAGAACTGTGCAGGCTTGCCAGGCTTGCCGTTTCCCTTAGAGGGGTAAAAGACGTTCTAAGCGGCACTCAGAGCGTTTCCGAAAAACTTTCTGCTCTGGACACAACCCCGGACGGCCGCCAGTGGATTGAAGAATACAAAAAGGCAAGAGAGCCCTGGTTTTATGTTTCCTGCGGAAGCGGCTGGTTACATCATGAGGGAAGCTGGCTTACCCAGCCTGAGATCCCCTTCAACTACATCAAGGACTACATAGGCCGGCTGGGCAGGGGTGAAAAGATAGAAAGATCCCTGGATGAAATTGATAAGCAGCGTGAGAAGATAATCAGCAGCTACCGGGAGCTCATCAAGTCCGACGACGACCGCGCCTCCTTCGAAAACGCATACAAGACCGTCAGAACCATCTATCGCTATGCCGAAGACCACCTTTTCTGGGTCGAACACTGGTTCCACACCATCTGGTTTGGAAAGATCCGCGACTTTGGAAGGCTCATGGTCAAACGGGGCATGATCAATGCCGTGGACGACATCTTTATGTTTAACCGCTATGAAATCCCTGAAATGCTCACAGAGCTCGCCACAGGCTGGGCGCTGGGTGTCAATATTCCCCTGAGATCCGACTATTACAAGGCCAAGGCGGAAAAAAGAAAAAAAATACTAAACGCCGCCCGTAACTGGACGCAGCCCCCCGCCCTTGGCGTCCCGCCCGAGGAGGTGGCGGAGCCCTTCACCATAATGCTGTGGGGCATTACCACGGACAAGGTCAAGGAGTGGCTGAAAGGCGCCGATGCAAGCGCTGCCGGAGAGGCAGGAGAGATAAAGGGATTTGCATCCTCGGCAGGGTCTGCGGAAGGCCCCGCAAGGGTGCTTAAACTGCTTAAGGACATTGTGGATCTCAAGGCGGGAGAGGTTCTGGTGTGCCCCTCCACCAACCCTTCCTGGGCGCCGGTATTTACAAAGATCAAGGCGGCGGTCACGGACATTGGAGGTCTTACAAGTCACGCCGCAATAGTCTGCAGGGAATATGGCGTGCCGTCGGTAACCGGTACCGGCATTGCCACATCTGTAATAAAGACAGGCGACATCATAAGGGTGGATGGAGACACGGGAGTCGTTACCATAGTTAAAAGAATGTGAACCTAAGCCGGGAGGCATAAATGGACTATATCCTTGACTTCCAGAATGTGGACAGGAATTCACTTTCCTCCGTAGGAGGAAAAAACGCCAGTCTGGGCGAGATGATAAAGGCCGGGATACGCGTGCCTCCCGGGTTTGCAGTGACAACAGATTCCTATCTTAGGTTCATATCCGAAGCAGGACTCAAAGACAAGATTTATGGATTGCTCTCCGGCCTTAACCCTGAAAACACCTCCCAACTCCTGGAAGCAAGCGAGGAGATTCAGTCAATGATGGGACGCCAGGAGTTTCCAGGTGAAATAAGGAAGGCCATTTCAGATCATTACCGCCGCCTCTGCGACTGGTTTGCAGCCAGGATCATGCCTGTGGCGGTGCGCTCCAGCGCCACAGCCGAAGATCTCCCCACAGCCAGCTTTGCAGGTCAGCAGGATACATATTTATGGATTCAGGGCGAAGAAGAGGTGGCAGGCAAGGTCAAGAAATGCTGGTCAAGCCTGTTCAACCCAAGGGCCGTCAGTTACAGAATCAAGAACCGCTTTCCCCACGAAAAGGTCCTCATAAGTGTAGGCGTTCAGAAAATGGTCAACGCCAAGGCGGCCGGGGTTATGTTCACCATTAACCCAACGGATGGAGACCCCTCAAAGGCAGTGATTGAAGCCAGCTGGGGCCTCGGTGAAACGGTTGTTTCCGGATCGGTAAACCCAGATAAGTTCGTGGTGGACAAGGTCATTTTGGAGATAGGAGAAAGGAGGATTTCTGAAAAACATATCGCCTGCCTCTTTGATGAGGAAAAAGGCGAGGTGGTCAACTGCGAGGTTGATCCGGAAATTCGGGGCAAATGCTGTCTGGAGGACCGGGAGGTAAAGATGCTGGTTCAGATGGGAAACGAGATAGAGCGCCATTACGGCCGTCCGATGGACATAGAATGGGCCATAGACAAGGGACTGCCTTTTCCTCACAATATCTTCATAGTGCAGGCAAGGCCGGAAACCGTCTGGAGCCAGAAAAAGAAGGAACCCTTGCTGGGCAAGAAGAGCGGTTATGAACTTCTCATGGAAAGGGCCATGAAACGAATCCGCATCCCATAGAAATGTAAGGAGCTATTATGAGAGACATGCGCGAGTTTATTGCAAAGGCGGAACAGGAAGGACAGCTCAAAAGGATTAAGGCGGAGGTGGACTGGAATCTGGAGCTCTCCCACATCGCAAAGCTCAATGAGGAAAAATCAGGACCTGCCCTGCTTTTTGAAAACGTAAAAGGCTACAAAACTCCCGTTATTACAAGCGTATGCACCACCACAGAAAGGCTGGCCCTTATCCTGGGCCTCCCAAGAAACTCTTCCCTTGTTGATCTGATGAGGCTGTGGGTGGAAAAAAACAAGACAAAGATACCGCCGAAGTGGGTGGATACTGGACCATGCAAGGAAAACATCGTGAAAGGGGATGAGATTGATCTGTTCAAATTCCCAGTTCCCAAGTTCTATCCCAAAGACGGAGGACGTTTTTTCGGTACCGCTCACTTTGTTCTCACAAAGGATCCTGAAACCGGGTGGGTCAATCTGGGGACATACCGTTTGCAGCTTCTGGACAAAAAGCGCCTGGGTACCCAGTTCATAAAGGGAAAGCATGCAGACATAATGCTTAAGAAATACCAGGCTATGGGCAAGAAAATGCCTGTGGCCGTGGTGGTGGGATGCGATCCCCTGCTTTTTCTCATGGGTGCTGCAAGGGTCAGCGCCTTTGAATGCGAATACGACCTGGCCGGTTCAATAAGAGGCAAACCAATAGAGGTGGTAAAGGCAGAAACCAACGACCTCCCTGTTCCTGCCACTGCTGAAATAGTGGTTGAAGGCGAGGTTGATCCCAACAGGACACTCCCGGAAGGCCCCTTCGGGGAATACACGGGGTATTACTCGGGGGTTGGAACCGATGAGAGGAACTATATTGAGGTAGCATGCGTCACTTACAGAACCAATCCCATTTTCTGGGGTACCACAGTGGGAAGGGCCGTCACCGACACCCACATGACCATGGCCCTCACATACGGCGCAACACTTTGGCAGCAGCTTGTGGAAATGAAGATCCCAGGCATCAAGGCAGTTTACTGTCCGCCCGAGGGTTCCGGAAGGTTCCTTGCCATAATATCGGTAAAAACCATGTATCCAGGACACGCCGACCAGGTTTTGACCGCCTCCATTTCAACGGAAATGGGGGCCTATGGACTTAAGACCGTGATAGTTGTGGATGAAGACATAGACCCATGGGATCTCCCGAGGGTTCTATACGCACTTAGCTTCAGGTTCCAGCCCAACAGAAGCCAGGTGATAAAACGAGGCCGCTCGACGCCCCTCGATCCCTCACTGCCCATTGAGGCGCGTGAGATAACCGGCAGGCTTCTCCTGGACGCAACCATTCCCTATGAATGGAAACACAAACCCATTCCCATTCTCCTTGACCCGGAGATAGTAAAAAGGGTAAAGGCCAGATGGTCTGAGCTGGGTCTTTAGATCCTGCAGGGGATAACCGGTTCAACCGGTCGCAGCGCTGGGCCTCTTGCTCCTTTTAAAGGTTTGAGGCCCTTAGCACATAAAATAAGAAAGTCAGGAGATATGGAGATGTCTGAAGGCAGTATTCTGGATGGATTGAGGATTCTGGTAGTAGACGATGAACCGGATATCCTTGAGATCGTTGGTGAGCTACTTTCAAAATGCCGTATTTTCAAGGCCTCCACCTTTGCAGAGGCAAAGAAGATCCTTGAATCTCAGGAGCTTGATCTTGCCGTCCTGGACATAATGGGAGTGAACGGCTATGGCCTGCTTGAGATAGCAAGGGAAAAAAACATACCCACCGTGATGCTGACGGCACACGCCTTCACTCCGGACAACCTTGCCAAGTCCATTAAGGAGGGGGCCGACTCATATATTCCCAAGGAAGAGCTCGGCAGAATAGAGGAATTCCTCGCAGATGTCATCAAGGCCAGAAAGCAGGGTGAAAGCACATGGAAATATTGGGAGGAAAAGCTCCCGACATCTTATTTTGAAAGGAGATGGGGAGCGGCATGGCAGAACGCCGACAAAGCCTTCTGGAACACCTTCAGAACAAGTATCCAGACCAGAAAAGATAAAGACAACCAATGACGAGAATGTCCCGGACAATAAATCGAAATGATTTTTCAAGATCTCATAACTGAAAAAACTCTTTCAGTTGAGCAATTCACCCACAGACAAGGCGGAGGTGAGAGGTGAAACCTATTCGTTATACCGAAAAGATGGTTGGCGAATTCCTGGCAAAAGGATATTGGACAAAGGAGACTTTCTACGATTTCTACGACAGAAACGCACGAACCATTGGAGACAGGGAAGCACTTGTGGACTCAAGGTACAGGGTTACCTGGGCAGAGGCTAAAAGACTTGTGGACGCCATTGCCGTATCATGGGCGGAGATGGGAATACCCAAATTTGCAAGGATCATCATCCAGTCTCCCAACAGCGTCTACGGATTTCTGGCAAGGATAGCAAGCGAAAGGGCAGGCCTTATATCCCTCACGGTCTATCCCTACTTAAGGGAAAAGGAACTGGAATATATGGTCGAGCTTACAGAGGCCTCGGCAGTGGTCATTCCTTCTGTTTACAGAGGGTTTGACTATCTTGAGATGTACAGCGGTCTGAGAAAAAGATTTCCTTCACTCACCCATTTCTTCCTCTTTGACGATGAACCTCCGGCCGGAGCTCCCCGGGGAACCTACTCCCTGACCCGTATGGCAAAAGAGAGGGCATCAAAACAAATAAGCGAAGAGGCCCTTGCAGCAAGAAGGCTTGATCCCATCTGGCAAGTGGGCCTTCTTACCAGCACAACAGGCACAACCGGTCTTCCCAAGCTTGTGGAATGGCCTATTGCGCCAAGGGTCTGCACCTCCAGGGCAAGGGTGGATATCTGGAATCTGACAAAGGACGACATTACCATGGCCATAGCGCCCCATGCGGGAGGCGCAGCCGGGACCCTGACTTACTTTGCGGCTCCCCTTGCGGGCGCAAAGACGGTTATGCTTGAAGAATTTTCCCCTGAGGCGGCCCTTGCCCTCATTGAAAGGGAAAAGGCAACTGCCATAGGTGTGGTTCCAACACACCTGGTGAGAATGCTGGAAACAGACACAAAAAAATATGACCTTTCGAGCCTCCGGTTCATACGCTCAGCGGGCGGCTACCTATCTCCTCAGGTGGCCGAAGAGGCTGAAAACGCATTCGGGGCCTCCATCACAAGCGATCTCGGAACCCAGGATATGGGATCTGTGTCTGGCTGCAGGGTGGAAGATCCAAAGGAACTGAGAAGAAGAACCGTCGGAAGGATGCTCCCTGGAAACGAAGTCAGACTTGTTGACGAAAAGGGAAACCCGGTACCCGAAGGTGAACCTGGCATTCTTTATTTCAGGGGACCTCACGCGCCTGCCGGATACTACAGGGACGAAAAACTCACAAGCACAGTCTTTGACAATGACGGATGGACCACAACCGGAGACATCGTCAAGTTTGACCAGGGATGCCTCTGGATCCTTGGCCGCGCCAAGGACATGATCATAAGGGGCGGGCAGAATATATACCCGGCTGAGGTGGAAGGGCTTCTCAATGAACATCCCAAGGTCGCCTCCGTTGCAATAGTGGGCTATCCGGACAGGGAGATGGGTGAGAGGGCCTGCGCCTGCGTGATTCCAAAGACCGGCCAGACGCTCAATTTCCAGGAGATGGGGGAGTTCCTTAAATCCAAGAAGCTTGCGATGTTCAAGCTACCGGAAAAGCTTGTAATAATGGATTCCTTCCCAATCGTGGGGGACTCCGGGAAGATTGACAAAAAGGTCCTAAAAAAACAGATAGAGGAGAAGATCGCCGGAGGCCTAATCTGATGGGAACCCCTTCGGGCAGAGTCCTTATTGTGTCCACCCTTGACACAAAGGCCGGGGAGACCCTCTATCTAAAGGAAAAGGCAGTCTCCCTGGGCCTTGATCCCATTTTGATGGATCTTTCCATGCGGGGACCCGCCTCAGCCAGGGCGGATATCACCCCTGAACGGGTGGCTGATGCAGCCGGAAAATCCATAGATGAATTACGCTCCTCAAGCCAGAGAGCCGGGGTGACAAATGCGTTTATCAAAGGAGGATCTCTTCTGGCATCCCGGCTGTGGCGCGAAGGAGGTCTTGACGGCATAATGGGAATAGGAGGCGCTACAGGCTCTCTCATGGCAACAGAGATAATGAGGGCGCTTCCCTTCGGGATTCCAAAGATCATGGTCTCTTCGGCTGCAGCACTCCCCGGGCTTTCCACACGATTCATAGGGACGGGCGACATCATGCTTTTCCATACGGTGATCGAGCTCTCGGGGCTTTCCAACCTCCTCAAAAACGTCATGGACAGGGCCGCCTGCGCCATGGCCGGCATGCTAGTAGGGGATGTTACCATCCCCAAAACCGAAAGAGGAAAGGCCATTGCCCTGACCATGCTCGGGCCCTGCGATGCTTGCGGACACAGGGTGCAGCAGGCACTTGAGGAATCCGGGTACCAGGTTATCGGTTTTCATGCAGCAGGGATCTGCGACAGGGCCATGGAAGAGATGATCGAGGAGGGGTTTTTTCAGGGCGTGGTGGATCTTGCCCCAGGAGGTGTTGGAGAAAATCTCTTTGGCTTTATGCGGGATTCAGGCCCCAAAAGAATGGAGGCCGCCGGCAAAGCTGGAATCCCCCAGATAGTTTCCACGTGCAGCGTAAACCACATAACCCCTTCCCGTTCAAGTTACACTCCGGATCATGCCGGCCGCAGAAAATATGACCTGGACAAACTCAGGACATGGCTCAGAATCTCCCCCCAGGAATTAAGACAGGTGGCCCGGGTCTTTGTTGACAAACTCAACAGAGCCAAAGGCCCGGTCAGAATCGTAGTTCCTGCCAGGGGCTGGTCTTCCGTGGATGCGCCCGGAAACCCCACATTTGATCCGGCGGAGGACGGAATCTTTGTTGAGGAACTGAGGGCCGGGCTTCGAAGCGGCATAACCGTCACGGAGGTGGATGCCAACATGGAGGACCCGGATTTCGCCCGGGCCGTTGTTGCGGCGTCCCTTTCAATATTTCCGGAGGTCTCCTCAAACCAGCATTCGTCCATTTGAGAGGATTATGAAAAAAAGGCTAGTTATAGGAATTTCAGGTGCAAGCGGAGTCATTTACGGCGTAAGGATGCTCGAGCATCTTAGAAATACGGGAAAAGAGATACATCTTATAATATCTGAGGCAGGAAAAAAGAACATAGAAATAGAGACCGGCTACAGTGTTGCAGATGTCCTTGCCCTGGCACATCACACCTATGACAACCAGGATGTGGGAGCGGCCCTGGCAAGCGGCTCATTCCTGACGGAGGCAATGGTGGTCATACCGTGCACTGTCAAGACCTTATCGGGCATTGCCAATTCCTACACAACCAACCTCATGGTAAGGGCCGCAGACGTAACCCTTAAGGAGGGAAGAAAGCTCGTTCTGGTTGTAAGAGAAACACCTCTTCACAGAGGTCATCTCAGACTCATGACCATGGCTGCTGAGATGGGCGCCCACATCCTTCCGCCTGTACCATCCTTTTATCACCGGCCCAGAACCATTGACGACATCATTTCCCAGACAGTGGGAAAGATATTTGACTATCTTGGCATTGAACATAATCTCTTCGCCCGGTGGGGCGAACATATTCACGAAAGCAGGAGTCATCGCCATGTTGTTACCCAAGTTTGAATACCATGACCCAGGCAAGCTAACCGAGGCATGCCGGCTCATGGCAGAGCTGGGCCAGGGGGCAAGACTGCTGGCCGGAGGCACGGATCTTCTTGTAAACATGAAAAAAAGCCTTGTCAGACCTCAACATGTTGTCTCCCTGGGGCGGATTCCGGAACTTGCGTCCTTGAAAAAAGAAGGAAGACGCATCAGAATCGGAAGTTGCGTAAACATCGCTGATATAGCACGGGAACCCGTCATATCGGAAAGGCTCACTGCCTTATCCGAAGGTGCATTGAGCCTGGGAAGCCCTCTCATTAGAAATCTTGCAACCATCGGTGGAAACATAGTCACTGCAAGGCCCGCCGCCGACATGCCGCCTCCCCTCATTGCCTATGGAGCAAAAATCAAGCTGCAAAAAAAAGGAAAATCAAGGACCATACCCCTTGATGCCTTCTTCACCGGCCCGGGATCTACGGTTCTGGAGCATGGTGAGCTTTTATCAGAAATAATGATAGAGATGCCATCATCTCTCTCCGGTGCTTCCTATATAAAGCTGGGCGTCAGGAAGGCCCTGGAGATATCCCTTGCAAGCGCGGCTGCCTTTATCAGACTTGATTCCCCTGAAGGGCGGATAAAAGACGCCAGGATCGCCTTAGGCTCTGTGGCTCCAACCCCGCTGAGATCCCGTTCGGCGGAGGAGGTCCTCCTTGGAGAATGTCCCTCCCCTGCTCTTTTCACAAAGGCCTCGGAGGAAGCTGCAAGGGATGCAAGGCCGATTGATGATTTCAGGGGTTCGGCTGAATATCGCAGGGACATGGTCAAGGTTTTGACAAGAAGAGCCCTTGATAAGGCATTGAAAAGAGCGATAGAAAATCAGGAGAAATAAATGAAACGGCTTATTAAGACAAATATAAACGGCAAGGTCATGGAGCTGGCGGTAAACCCCGGTCAGACGCTCGCTGATCTCCTGCGCTATGAGCTGGGCCTTACGGGCACAAAAAAAGGCTGCGAGATGGGCGAGTGCGGCTCCTGCACGGTCCTTATGGACGGACGTCCGGTAAATTCCTGCCTGGTTCTCGCCGTTAGAGTGGACGGTAGATCCATTACAACCATTGAGGGAGTCGAGGCTGACAGCGGTCTCCATCCCATTCAAAAGGCCTTTGTGGAACACGGCGCTATCCAGTGCGGTTTTTGCTCCCCCGGGATGATCCTTTCCGCCAAAAGCCTTCTGGAAGGCAATCCTTCGCCGGATCAAGTGGAGATAAGGACCGCCATATCAGGAAACCTTTGCAGATGCACCGGATATCAAAAGATTGTCGAGGCCATTGCATCAGTGGCACATAAAGGAGTAAAAAATGAATAATTTCGGCGTTATAAACAAGAGAGCCCCCAGAATTGATGCGCCGGACAAGGCCACGGGACGGGCAAAATACGTAGACGACATGGTAATGCCGGGGATGCTCCACGGCGCAATCCTTCAAAGCCCCCTTGCCCACGCAAAGATCCTTTACATTGACATCTCCAAGGCAAAGGCGCTGCCAGGCGTAAAGTCCGTCGTCACATCCAAAGATGCAGGACTTATTCCTTACGGAGTAAGCCCGGCCAGATACGACGAAACGATTTTCTGCCACGACAAGGCAAGATACGTGGGAGACGAGATAGCCGCCGTTGCTGCCATTGACCTTGAAACAGCACTGGAGGCAATATCGCTGATAAAGGTTGACTACGAGGAACTCCCCGCGGTCTTCACCATAGAGGATGCCCTTTCCCAGGGGGCGCCGCTGGTCCACGACAGATATCCAGGAAATATGTGCGCCGAGGTACATCAGGAATTCGGGGATGTTGAAGACGGGCTCAAAAAATCGGATCTTGTAAGAACCGATGTGTTTTTGAACAAGAGGCAGGATGGAGCGTTTCTTGAGCCTCAGGGATGTATAGCAAACTTTGATTCAAACGGTTTCCTCACCCTTTATTCATCCACCCAGGTCCCTCACTATGTAATGAGAAACATCTCCATGGTGCTCGGCATCCCCATCGGCAAAGTAAGGGTGATCAAGCCCTGGGTAGGAGGCGGTTTCGGGCCAAAGGCCGGCACCAACACAATGGAGCTGGCCTCCTGTCTTCTTTCAATGAAGACAGGAAGGCCTGTAAAAATGAACTACACAAGGGAGCAGGTATTCCTCTTTTCCAGGGCGCGACACCAGTTCCGTCACAAGTTGACAACGGGTGTAAAAAAAGACGGCACCATTATGGCCCTTGTCAACGAATGCTATCTTGAGGGAGGGGCCTATGCAAGCTTCGGTATAGCAACCGTTTATTACGCCGGATCTCTCCTGGCCGCACCCTACAGGCTTGCCAACATGAAATACGACGGATACAGGGTATATACCAACAAGCCGGGATGCGGGGCTCAAAGGGGGCACGGAGGCGTAGCCGCAAGGGCCGCCTGGGAACAACAGCTCGATATCATGGCCCATGAACTCGGCATTGACCCGGTTGAATTCAGGCTAAGAAACTCCATGCAGGCAGGAGACATAACATGCAATGAATTCAATATGAGCAGCTTCGGCATGAAAGAGTGCATAGAGGCGGTGGCAGGCGCATCAGAATGGAAAAAGAAAAAGGGAAAGATGCGGAAGGGAAAGGGTATAGGGATTGCGACCGGTTTTTTTGTATCAGGGGCCGGATATCCCATTTACCGATCCGATACCGCCCATTCCACTGTGGTAATAAAACTAAGCGAAGACGGAGGCGCCGCACATCTTCTTACAGGATCGGCAGATATAGGTCAGGGCTCTGACACGGCCCTGGCCATGATTGCAGCGGAGGCTGTAGGAATCCCGCTCGCCTGCGTGAGAGTTACATCAGGAGACACGGACATGGGAGTGGATCTGGGGGCCTATTCAAGCAGACAGACCCTTATGACAGGACACGCCACCAAGCAGGCTGCTGAAGACGTAAAAAGACAGGTACTGGAGGTGATGGCCGAAAAACTCAAAGTTCCCCTAGCTGACATGGATGTAAAGGGAGGGTTTGTCACCTTCAGGGGAGAATCCCCTGACTTCGGCGCCATGAGAAGCACATACATAAAAGAGCACAGGGGCTTCATGGACAACCCCGGGGACAAGGACCCCCTTACCTTTAGAGAGGCTGCCAGGATCGCCTTTCTTTCCAGAGGAACTATCGTGGGAACAGGAAGCTACAAACCGGGAGACCTGGGAGGCTCATTTAAGGGAGCCGCCGTGGGCACATCTCCTGCCTACGGCCCGTCCGCCCAGGTGGTGGAGGTCACAGTCGACATGGAAACCGGACAGATAACGGTGGACAGGATGACGGACGCCCATGACTGCGGACTTGCCATCAATGTCACCTCAGTTGAAGGCCAGATGCAGGGCTCCCTTTCCATGGGACTGGGAGAGGCACTTTTTGAAGAGGTGAAGTTCGATAAAAGAGGAAGAATACTCAATCCCAATTTTGCGGAATACAAGATCCCGACAGCCCTTGATATGCCGAACGTGGACTGCATCATAGTGGAAAGCAACGAACCCAACGGACCATACGGCGCAAAGGAGGTGGGGGAGGGAGCCATCATGCCCACCATACCAGCCATACTCAACGCGGTCTATGACGCAACGGGAGTGAGGATCTGGGAGCTGCCCCTCACACCTGAAAGGGTTTATAAGGCCATAAAGGAACGGGACAAAAAATAAAAAATGGCCCGCGCCGAGAAATAGGCCAATGCCTATATCTAGAATGTGGTAAGCAGAGACCCGATCCATTAGATATTCTGCAATGCCGGTATTGATTCCGGCCAGGCCTTCACCGCTATTAAGTGCTGTGTTGACCTTGCGAACCGGCATGGGTAAGATACCTCCACTGAAGCGGTGGTCCGGACGGGATATATTATTCGGTCCCGGAATTGAACCGCCAGAATAAGACCCCAACAGGCTAGGAGGACGGACATGGCAGAACTGATGGACATCATCAAAGGGAGAAGAAGCATAAGGAGATATCAGG
>QZIK01000072.1 GCA_003599015.1 Desulfobacteraceae bacterium
TGGGCCCGGAAATGCGTTCCACGGGCGAGGTGCTGGGCATGCTCTCTGGCAAGTATCCGCGGGAGGTCTTCCGCGAGCTCAGGACAGCGGTTGCCAGGATTAACAGCTTTCTTCAGGAGCGCCTCACCGGCAT
This sequence comes from Desulfobacteraceae bacterium, assembly GCA_003599015.1. Lineage (GTDB taxonomy): Bacteria > Desulfobacterota > DSM-4660 > Desulfatiglandales > Desulfatiglandaceae > CG2-30-51-40. The sequence goes on from QZIK01000072.1 coordinate 134, forward strand.
GCATGTGGTCCAGATGTTTGTGACCGAGCATTATCAGATGAATATATTCAAATCAATCAACCGGGAAAACTATCTGGCCGGTATGAGGCAGGTGCGGATCTTTGGGGTATTCATGCCCATCATGGAACTTTTATCCTCTGCCGCAATCGCACTCATAATATGGCATGGAGGAGGAAAGGTCCTCGGGGAATCACTTTCCCTGGGATCATTGGTTGCATTTATAAGCTACATGCAGATGTTTTTTAAACCCATAAGGGATATAGCTGAAAAGTACAATATCATGCAGGCCGCAATGGCATCCACCGAACGTATCTTTGAATTCATGGATAAAGATGAGGAGATTTCACCGCCCCCCAATCCCTACTTTCCTGCGGAATTCAAAGGACACATTACCTTCCGGGATGTAAAGTTCTCCTATCGTAAAGAGCAGAACGTACTTTCAGGGGTGTCTTTTGAAATACGGCCTGGTGAAAAGGTTGCTGTTGTGGGCCCCACAGGCTCAGGAAAGACAACCATAATCAATTTACTGGAACGTTTTTATGATCCTGACGAAGGTGCTATCCTGCTGGACGGCGTGGACATAAGGCAGTGGGACCAGAATGAACTCCACAGGCGCATAGGATTTGTTATGCAGGATGTTTTCATATTTTCCGGGACTGTTCGGGAAAATATATCCCTGGGGCTCGCCGACCCTTCAGCAACAGAGGAGTCTGCCCGGATTGCCAATGCCAAAAATTTCATAGATAGGCTCCCGGCGAAGATGGATGAAGTAATGGGAGAGGCCGGGGCAACCCTTTCAGCAGGCCAAAGGCAGCTTCTTTCCTTTGCCAGGGCACTGGCAAAAAGACCGGGGATTCTTATCCTAGATGAGGCGACATCCAGTGTGGATCCCGAGACAGAAAGGCTCATTCAGGATGCCATAGCGAGGATGACAGCCAAAAGGACCACTCTTGTGGTAGCTCACCGCCTGTCCACAATCATAGATTCAGACAGGATAATGGTCATCCACAGGGGCAGGATAGCAGAACAGGGAACCCATGAGGAACTGATACGCCTTGGCGGTATCTACCAAAAACTTCACAGGCTTCAGTCCAGAAGCTGAATCAGTTCCTTTTTCAGGAATTTTAAAGGGTACGCAGTGATCCGACCCGCCTTTGATACTCCACCATACGGGCCAGAACATTGACAGCATTTTCAGGGGTCTGATAAAATACCCCGCTGTATCGATTCCCCTGCACAGTTCTAACCGTTCCTTCCCTGGTCTGGGCCAGGGTCACCCCAAGAATCGGCTTCTCATAGCGTTCCATCAGATCCACCATGCTGGAGACATAATCCCTTTCATATCTCTCGGAGAATTCTTCAACTTTCTTCAAGAAATCTTCGCTTATCTCAGGGTCCGCAGCCCTGGTCGAATCAACGAGCAGACGCACAATTTCAAGTCTGCCTATGATCCCCAGACTTATGACGGCGTCAACTCCGTCCCACCTCAAAAGCTCTTCAACCGCTGCAATGGGCGCCTTGGGATCCCTAGTGCCCACAAGATCAACCGGGTTTCCTTTGCTCCAGTAAGGAGGAAGATGCCTTCCAACCGCATCAACTATCTCCTGTGGAAGCGGCGGCACAATCAACCCTCTTTCGTTGCATTCATCGGAGGTAACAACGCCCCAGCCACCGCCCAGAGTGACTATGCCTACCCTGTTGCCCCGGGGAAACGGCAGGCACGAAAAACCTGCCGAAAGATCCAGCAGCTCAGTGGGGACCCTAACATTGAGAAGCCCTGCCTGCCTGCAGACGGCCCTGAATATCTCATCCCTTCCACTCATGGAGCCTGTATGACTCTGGGCGGCCAGCCGGCCCGCATCCGTTCTGCCGCCTTTGAGAATTATAACAGGTTTTTTGAGGTTAACCCTTGCTGCAACGTCTAAAAATCTTCTTCCTTCCTCTACACCTTCCAGGTAAAGGATGATTATATCGCTATTACTGTCCTTCTCCAGATATTCCAGAAGGTCCGTACAGCTGATAAGGGCTTCGTTACCTGTACCCACAAAAAGGCTCACGCCAATACCGTGCTGTGAGGCCCAGTGTATGAGCTGGTTTCCAAGGTTTCCAGACTGGGATAAAAAGGCCACATTACCTCTGCCCGGCCTTGAATGGGTACCTGTGGCAAAAAGATCTGCATAAGGCGCAATTATCCCCATGGTATTGGGGCCTATGAGCGCAATACCGCGCCTTCTGCAGGTCTCGGCAACCTCTAACTCCATTTTCTTCCCGTGATTGTCGGTTTCGCTGAAACCGGATGTTATAAGAACAACCCCTTTTACACCCTTGTCACCGCATTCTTCCATTAGGGAGAGGACGGTCCGGGCTGGGGTTGCAACAAAGACCAGATCCACCTTTCCCGGGATTTCCGTGACGCTCCTGTATGCTTTCAGTCCGAATATCTTCTCCTGGCCTGGATTGACCGGATAAACCGGGCCCGGGAAACGGCCGGCAACGATATTGCTCATTATCAACTGTCCCCATTTCCCGAAGGAAGGGGATGCCCCCACCACCGCCACAGAACTCGGTTTAAAAACAGCTTCAAGGTTATAGAAAAAACCCATGGTCACCTCTTTCCTTTCCGGTCATTAAAAGCATTTCCTGTTTCATCATGACTTGCCCTGTTTCTAAGCCAAAGATAGGCAGCCACAAGAAAGGGTTCAAATCTTATCACCATGTTGTCCGTAAATGCCCAGATAAATTGCAGTAAAAACTGAACGGCCGCGGAAGGATCTTCCAGCCCTGCCTTCGACAGTTCCTTAAACCCGTTGAGCGTGCAATATGAATATATATAGAGTATATGAACTAATATGAGAAATACTGAAATCTCAATGATATACCTCCAGCGCCACTTGAAAAACACAAAAAGACCTGCAGCCATGGCAAAGGAAAGTGGGACATTAAAAGAATAATTGGAAACAGAAACCCTTAAATCCAGCAGCACCTCGCCCACATTACCCTTGCTCATCACTGTCCTTGCATAGGTGATCCTTGCCACGTCCCTGTCGTGATTTATCTTATCGAGTTCAAGCCCGGCTGTTGCTCCTGCCAGGTGTGCCCCAAGATAGGTCAAAAAGCTTCCATAGTAAGGTTTGATCTGTATCCACATCAGGAGAAATAAGAAGTAAGCACTTGCGAAAACAAGGCATGCCGGAAGAATCCTATTCCTCATTGACATAGTTCAACCAGAGAAAAAATATTACCAGAGCAAGGACTATCATAATGCCCTGCGCCACATAGATATGAATATAATGGAAATATTCCTTAAAGTATATTCCGCTCAGGCCCAGACCTGCAATTCTCACTATATTAATTATCTGAAGGATGAAGAATCCGACAATTATGCCCGCAAACTTTTTGATGAGTCTGGCCGGAAAGGCAAGTATCGCAACAGTGTAAATCAGGAATGCCTCAAGGCCGTTACATCCGAACTTAACATCCAGGGACAGCCCCTTGAGATGTATAAGTGAACCTCCTATTTCTTCGACAATACCGAAGGGTTTAAGGACCATGCCGCTTAGGAAAACTACCATCTCCGTGTATAATCCGTTTATATCCAGAACATCTTTTACCGGCTTGAGGCTTATGACCAGCAGAAATGCCCCCATAAGAACCACGTAGATGGTCACAAACCTCCAAACGGAAATTCTGCTTTTTTCTGTTCGTGCCGAACCCGCCAACATCTACCCCTGTAAAGCAAAAATTTTTATAATCATAGCCAAGGGATCATTCATCTTTCAAGTACAAAAGGCCTTGAAAGGATGGACCCGGATACTTGCCGGGCATGCAAAGATTTGATAATAAGGTGACTAAGCAGTTCGGGGAGAGAAATGTGGCAACTGTTGAAATGAGATATAAAAGCCTTTCGGGCCATCTTTTAAAACGCTTCGGTGAAAGGGTTCACAAGATCGCCATCGATGCAGGCATGAGCTGTCCAAACAGAGACGGCACAATCTCCAGACAGGGATGCTTCTTCTGTAACCGTCTTGGGTCAGGCACAGGGGCATTGATGACAGAGTGCCTTTCCATAGGGGAGCAGATCTCAAGAGCCATTCAGAGGATAGAGACGCGTTTCAAGGCCAGGAAATTCATATCCTATCTCCAGTCCTTCAGCAATACCTACGCACCCTTACCTGTCCTCAAGGCCATCTATGAAGAGGCGCTGTCCAACAAGGCCGTCGTTGGGCTTTCTGTCGCCACAAGGCCTGATTGCTTAAATTATCAGATCCTTGAACTTCTGGGCAATTATGGAAAAAACAAAATGGTCTGGCTGGAGCTTGGCCTTCAGTCGGCTCATGACGTCACCCTAAAGAAAATAAACAGAGGGCACGATGTGGCCTGTTTTTCGAAAGCGGTTGAAAAGGCAAGGGACTTTGGACTCTCCATTTGCGCCCACGTGATCCTCGGTCTTCCAGGGGAGACAAGGGAGATGATGCTTGAAACAGCTCGATTTCTGTCGTCCTTGCAGGTTGAAGGAGTCAAAATTCACCTCCTTTATGTCCTCAAAGGCACTCCTTTCGCTTCCTGGTACGCCCATGGGAAGTTTAAATGCCTGGAAAGGCATGAGTACGTGGAACTTGTTGTTGACTTCATTGAGCTTCTGAGAAAGGATATAATTATACATCGACTGACTGGCGATCCTCCGCCAGGAGAGCTTATCGCACCGGGATGGGCACTTGATAAATCGGCAACTCTCAGGCTTGTTCAGGAATGCCTTGAAAGGAGAGATACATGGCAGGGCAAAAGATTAATGACCTTTTCTGCTGGGAGATAGACTTCGAAGGCATAAGGGTCTTTATGGGCTCGACCAACAATGGACTTGCAATGACAGGCATTGGATTCATAAGCGAAGAAGACAGTATTGCCTACTTCGCAAAGCGACTTCCAGCCGCAAATACCATCAGGGACTACTCCAGAAATAGGGTTTCAGCTCAGGCCATCGAAACTCTTTTACGCGGAGAAACCCCGAGGGTTAAGCCAATGCTTGATATAACCCTGACAGATTTCCAGATGAAGGTAATGGAGTCCATTTCCAAAATCCCTTTTGGGGCGACGAAAACCTACGGGGAGATAGCCGCGGCTCTCGGCAAGGCCAAGGGAGCAAGGGCTGTGGGCCAGGCAGTAGGAAGAAACCCTGTGCCCATAGTCTTTCCCTGACACAGGGTAGTTGCCGCCGAGGGGCTCGGCGGTTTTAGCGAAGGGCTTGAGCTTAAAGCTTATCTGCTTGATTTGGAAAAACGGTTGGATTCCTCGAGGCCAAACTTATAAGGCTCCCCTACCTTTTTCCTTATAAGCTGTTCAAAGGCTATCTCGTAATCCCTGGAGCCGGGAAGAAGAGCCTTATTGTTTGCAAGCTGCATCCTTACCTCTTCCTCGGACTTATCAAACTTCATATTGATGTCCATTATGACGCCGTTTATTAATTTATAGATGTCTATGTCCGACCCATAGACATCTATTACATTCCCATCATTAACTAGAACCTCCAGGACATACTGGGTCATATAAAGGGAGTAAGGGTTCGGCCTTGGTACAAGATCCCTTCTAGGGGCAATAAAGAACTTAAAATCAAACTCCGTTGACCTGGCTGCTTTCTTCAGACCGGCCAGTATACTATCTGAAACTGCTGCAGGATTATCCGTTTCAATAACCTTCGCCATGAGCAGAGTCTGGGTAAGCCTGTTGTGGATCTCCTCCAGTTTGTACCTGAAGAACCTGTCACGTCTGAAGGTCTGTTGCCTCTCCTGCCTGTCGAGTCGGTTCACCAGTTTGTCCTGAACCCTTCCACTATCAAAGGCCCTCATGGCTGACCTCCTTTTTGGAATGGCGCCATGCCGTCTGCCTGATTCGCACCTTTACTATTCGGCCTTTTCACTGCCAGTTCCCCCGTCTTTTGAGGCCGCAGGGGTCTCTTTGGATCCTTCCGGTGTCTTTTCCTTTGCGGACCCTGCTACCTTACCATTCCCCGACCTGGAAGCATAGTCTGTAACGTACCAACCTGTACCCTTAAGATGAAAGCTGCTTTGGGAAATAAGCCTTTTAAGACTCCCCTGGCATTTGTCACACTGTGTCAGAGGAGAATCAGAAAATCTCTGCAAAGCCTCCTTATGGCTGCCGCAAGACTCGCATTCGTACTCGTAGATAGGCATGATGATTAAACCTCCCTTTAAGTCATCCAATTGAAATATTGATTCTTTCCTCGCACATCCTGTGCCCTGTATAAGAATCAAGAATATAATTAAGGCTTGGGAGCGAGACGCCGCCAAGCGCCCTATAAGTCAACTCATGAACCAACCTTTCCTCCCTTTCCCTTTCCCAGGGATATGCCTCAAAACGATGAAGAAAGCTGCAAAACCTAACTATGTGAATCAGTTCGTGTGTGAATATATAAAGTAGCAGAGGGAGCAGTGTCACTTTTTGGTCTCTCTGAGCTGCACTAAGGATTCTGTGATCCTGGAGGCAAATGAGATAATATTCATTGAGACAAGCCTTAATCCCTGTGTCCCGCCGGGCAATGAATCCCTTGCCGATAAAGGCGAAGACATCCTCGAATGTCTCATTCCCATCAAGGAAACCATGGGTTCTTACCTCATAACGATGCCTCTTCCACTGGGCGGTGGAAAATTTAAAAAAATTGGCTGTAACGTCCTCGGCTATTTCGAGGGCATCACTTACTGTTGCAACATCTTTCTCTGTAAAGGCCAGTAAGGGCATTCGGGTAATTCTCATTCGCGGATATAAAATGCATTGCAATTCTAAGTCCACCTTTAGAATTGTCAAGGGAGGGCTTTCAACCTGGTGGCGGTGACTGGACTCGAACCAGTGACTCTACGGATATGAGCCGTATGCTCTAACCATCTGAGCTACACCGCCATCCTCAGCTCTAACTAAGTCTTACTCTAGAGAGTTGCGCGATTTTGTCAATCAAAATAGTTCCGCCGAAAGAGGCCTCCTGGAATTCCAGAGAGGTCTCATTCGACATTTTCAAACTTTTATATATACTTCTTAACTGCCTCGGTAAGAGCCGGAACCACTTCAAAAAGATCCCCGACAACCCCGTAATCGGCCTTTTGGAAAATAGGAGCCTCCGCGTCCTTGTTTATGGCCACTATCACCTTGGAGGTGCTCATGCCTGCCAGGTGCTGAATGGCGCCTGATATACCACAGGCAACATAAAGGGTTGGAGAAACCACCTTGCCTGTCTGTCCGACCTGATCGGAATGGGGTCTCCAGCCGGCATCCACAGCGGAGCGGGAAGCACCCACACTTGCTCCTATAACTGCCGCCAGTTCCTCAAGTACCTTGAAGTTTTCCGGCCCCTTCATTCCTCTTCCGCCAGACACTATCTTATCTGCTTCCGTGAGGTCTATCTTTCCCGATGCATCCTTTATGGAGTCAACTATCTTTGTCTTGATCGCGGCATCGTCCAAAGTGAACGATGCAGAAACAACCTCACAGGACCTTCCTGTGTCGGGGGCTGAGATGCTCATCACATTGGGTCTGGCAGTGGCCATCTGGGGATAGCTGTTCTCAAAGGTCACCTTGGCATATGCCTTGCCTGCATAAATTGGCCTTATGGCTACAAGTCCCCCTTCTTCAACGGAAAAAGAGGTACAGTCCTGGGCCATACCAACCCCAAGCCTTCCTGAAAGCCTCGCGGACAGATCTTTACCCTGAACAGAGGCTCCCATTATTAGAACCGCAGGTTGATCCGCCTTGACCAGCTGTCCTAGAACTTCAACATAGGCATCCGTTGTATACTGGCCGAGCCTTGGATCGTCTGCAACCAAAACCCTGTCGGCACCATATTGACCCAGCTCAGCAGCCTTATCCTTGACGGATGCCCCAAGGACTACCGCCGTCAACTTCTGCCCCAGCTTATCAGCCAATCGCCTTCCCTCACTTACAATTTCATAGGAAATCTTCCTGAATACGCCATCTCTTTGCTCTGCAACTGCCCAAACTCCCTGTGCCATAATCCATCTCCTTAATCTAGCTAACGGACTTAGAATCCATTGAATGACCCTATATCAACTTAGCCTCTTCATGCAGGAGTCTGGCCAGCTCCACCGCTTTCTCCTGCGGCGTTTCACCCTGCACGATTCTGCCTGCAGCCCTTGCCGGCGGGGGGGTAATCTGCATAATTTTCAGCCTGCGCCCAGCTACTCCGAACTCTGCAGGATCAAGCCCGAGGTCCTTGAGTGTCTTCTCCTCAAGGGGCTTCTTTTTTGCCTTCATTATCCCGGGCAGGCTTGCATATCTCGGCTCATTGAGGCCTTTCTGGGCCGTGATGAGAACCGGAAGCCCGGCCTCCACCACAAGGGTCTGGCCCTCCACAGGCCTGTTGATTTTCACCGATTTTCCATCTGCCGCAACCTCCACCTTTACAGCAAGGGAGACCTGCGGAATCCCCAGAAGATCCGCCAGGCATGCGCCCACAAGTCCCTGATCCTCATCAATGCCTCTTTGGCCGGTAAAGATGATGTCAAATTCAAGTCCCTTGATAACTGCGGCGAGCGCCTTGGAAACGGCAAGGGAATCGCTTCCGTCCAGGGCGGGATCATTTATCAGAACTCCTTTATCCGCTCCCATTGCAAGGGCCGTCCTTATAGACTCGGTAACACGTTTGGGGCCTAAACCCACAACAGTCACATCTCCCCCGAGTTTCTCCTTTATTCTCAAGGCCTCTTCCACACCGAACTCATCGTAGGGATTCATGACCCACTTGATGTCGTCGGTAACGATTGCCGCGCCTCCCGGGGCGATCTTGATCTGAGTCTCAGTATCCGGGACCTGTTTGATGCATACGATGATCTTCACTCCCCTGTCCTCCTTGTTTTGGTTATAAATTCGGCCGCCTTAGCGGCGGTTCCGGTCATTCCGGAATATCAACTGTGCGCTCCATGGAAAAGCTCCATCTAACGCCTTATACCTCCAATGAAATAACCGCTTACCTGCCTTGCAGCGGTCCTAATATCATAATGCCTCCGGCTTGACAATACCCAGAACCTCGACATCTCATCGAGGGCTCCGAAAAAAGCCCTCTTAAACACATTCGGAATTACATCTTCCTTAAAAATTCCGGATGCCTGACCTTCTCTTACTATGTCGGCTATCAGGTCAAGGTATTGGGCGAATCTTTCGTTCCTGTATTCTTTCATAAATTTGCCGCTTTGCCTTAGCTCAACCTGTATTATCTCTGCCATATCAGGGTTCTGCTCAATGAGCTCAAGATGAGTACAGGCAAAGATCTCAAGTCTTTTTACCGAATCCGGCTCCTTTGCCAGCTGAGCAACCATATTATCCAGGACAGCCCTCATCTGCTCTTCAAAAAGGGCAATGAGAATGGCATCCTTGTTTTCAAAGTAAATATATATGGTTCCATCAGCAACCTTTGCCTCCTTGGCTATATCCGATATTCGGGAATGAAAAAAGCCTTTTTTGGCAAAGACCCTTGTTGCGGCAAGTATTATGCGGTAATATTTATCTTGGCTTCTGTTTCTGGCCATGGAAAAACCCAAATGATGAGTGACTATTCATTCATTGAGATTTACACTCACAATCAGCCCCTGTCAAGTTTTTTTCTGAGTTAAATCGTCCCGATTAAGCTTGACACCCGGAAGCCCATTTTTTTATAGTGCCTACAGGCTAAGAAATCCAGGCACCCTGGATGGGCCATAAAGCCAAAGCACAGTGCAGCAATACCCCAAGAGGGTAGGTCATCCTATAAAGCAGCCTGAGGGTTGAGAAGGAGGGCAACGCATGGCAGGCACTAATCCCTTTCTGGCGGGAAAACGAATCCTGGCCGTAGACGACGAACAGGATGTGTTAGACACCATCCAGGAGGCACTTGAAGATTCACAAGTAGACAAGGCCCTTGACTTCAAAACAGCCGTGGAACTGATCAACACCTGCAACTATGATCTTGCCATACTGGACATCATGGGGGTTGACGGTTTGACGCTGCTGGAAAAGACCGTAGAAAAGGGAATCCCCACCGTAATGCTTACAGCTCACGCTCTTAATGCGCAGACACTCATGACTTCCATCAGAAAAGGGGCGGTATCATACTTACCCAAGGAAAAACTGGCCGACCTGGAATCAATTCTGGGAGAGTTGCTTGAGGCCATGCAAAAAGGCAACCCCACATGGAAACTCCTCTTCGACAAACTGGGAGATTTCTTTGATCAGAAATTCGGCCGTGGATGGAGAGAAAAGGACAGGGAGTTTTGGTCCGAATTCAGCAGAACTTATCAGATAGGCAAGGGAATTCAGAGCAGACTCAGTCATGATGAGCGGATCGCGTCAAAGGGAATTTAGGCTTGAAATTTAGGCTTGATAAAGTGGCCGACTCTTTTGCCTGACATAGCCGAAAGGCTCCAGGTCAGGCCGTGGGTCGAGCCGGAGGTTGGAGGCATATTTTTCCGCAACATTAACGTGTTAGAAAGGAGTAGATGGGTATGAAGAAGGGATTGCTTTGGGTTGCAGTGTGCTTTATGGCTGTTGTACTGGCGAATGGGTTTGCTTGGGCACAACCTTCACTGGATGCTTGGAAGCCGGCTTTTGATCCTTCCACTGCAAAGTATAAATGCATAGTATCGAATGTTTCTCATCCTGTCCTCAAGGGCGTATTTGCCGGGTTTGCCATCCGGGACGAACTTTGGAAAAGAACAAATGGGCAAATATACATTGACTACAAGCCGTTCTCCATGTTGGGCGGCGAGGTCGAGGTTTTAAACCAGCTCCAGATGGGCGCCATCCAGGGTATGAGCTGCAGTTCAGTGGCATCCACCAACCTCGGTCCAAGATTCGGGCTCATTAATCTGCCGTTCCTAGTTGATTCCTTTGAGAAGCTGGATAAGTTCATAGCCAGCGGAAAGCTCTTTGACCATTTCTTGATGGCCATGGACCACCAGGGGATCATGGCCATTGACATCACCGGATACGGCAATTACGGCTGGGCCACCACATTGCCGGTAAAGAACATAGAAGACGCCAAGAAGGTCAAATTCAGGATAGCAGAGGCTGCGGTCAACAAGATGATATACAATGAATGGGGCTTCAACCCGGTTGTTATGCCATGGCCTGATGTCCCGGTCGCCCTCAAACAGGGTGTTATAACCGGGCTTGACCACACCCCCAGCGTATGTAACATCACCAAGAAATTTGAGGTCGCAAAGTATTTTACCCAGATCAATTACGCACAGGGACTCTTTATCTGGCTTTTCAATAAGGCCTGGTTCAACAGTCTTCCGCCGGATCTCCAGAAGACTTTTGTAGAGGTGGTCCATGAAGTTGCCGCAAAGATAAGGAAGGAGACCATAAAACAGGAGGAGGATGAAATTGCAAAAGCCAAGGCGGCAGGGATAGAATTTTTCAAGCTTCCCGCCGAGGAAATGGCCCTCCTCAAGAAAAAGGGTGAGGCAGTCCATAACGCCTATGCGCAGGAAATCAACAAGCTGTACCAGGGAGACAAGTATCGCCCGGAAAACTATCTTAAAGAGGTACAAAAGTTCTTAGGATCCAATTAAAGGCCTGCAGTTGATTTTAGAAACCGAAAGGAGGGTTTTAGAACCCTCCTTTCACCTGAAGTTTTAATGTAAGGAAGGCCTCATGCAAAAGATCTTTAATTTCCTGGACAAAATCTTGAGTTTCATTGAGGAATGGTCGCTTTTCCTTGCGACCATGGCCGCATTGATAGCCCTTTTTTTCAATGTGGTCTTACGGTACGGCTTTCACTATTCTCTGGCCTGGTCCGAAGAACTTGTCAGAGAGGTGGTTATCCTTACTACCTTCATAGGATGCAGCGCAGCCATAAAGGCGCGTTCCATGATAAAGATAGACGCCCTGGTTCAACTTGCGCCTGCCTTAAAGACTCCCCTGACCTTTTTTAGTCACGCAACCACACTGATTTTCTCTTCAATGATGGTCTATTACGGATCAAGGTTAGTGGCCCTCCAGGCCCAGACACACCAGAAGACGATCATAATGGAGATACCCCTTGAATGGCTGTATGCCCTTCTCCCGATTATGGGTTCGATGATGCTCATAAGAACCCTTCAGGTGGTCTATCTGGACATCCAGGCGCTGCGATCCAGGAAATGATCCGGATCCGGTCCCTAGGCCTGATTATTTTGCAGGTTTTAAACCGCGTAGTGAGGAATCTTTTATGGAACTGAGTCATCTTGTTATCCTTCTCGTGCTTATCGGATGCATGGCAAGCATGGTGCCTGTCTTCATGTGTCTTTTTTTCACCGCTGTTATAGGATTCATACTCTATACGGATTTACCGGTCCTTCTACTGACACAGAGCCTTTTCCGCAGCATGGACAACTTTTCCCTGGTGGTGGTCCTATATTTTATCCTTTGCGGAAATATCATGACCGCCGGAAGCATTGTGGACAAATTGATCAAGGTGGCAAACATCCTGGTGAGCTGGCTTCCAGGAGGGCTGGGAATGACCGGGGTAATCGCATGCGGCTTGTTCGGAGCGATCTCAGGCTCAACCGTAGCCACCGTGGTAGCACTGGGCGGATTCATGATACCTGCGCTTATTCAAAACAAGTATGACGACGATTACGCGGTGGGTCTCATGACAACTGCGGGTAATCTGGGGGTTATTATCCCCCCCAGCATAGGAATGATTCTTTATTGCATGATAAGCAACGTCTCGCTGGAGGGGCTTTTTCTGACGGGATTTCTGCCGGGTATACTTATTATAATTGGAACCTGCGTTTACACATATTTCATATATCGCAAGAACACCTATCTCGTAAGGTTGCCCGTTCCCGACACAAAACAGGTTATCAAGACCCTCAAAGAGGGTTTTTGGTCCTTAATGCTCCCGATCATCATCTTCGGGGGTATTTTTTCAGGCGCTTTCACGGCCAATGAAGCCGCCGTAGTCGCCAGCGTTTTTGCATTTGTGGTGGAGCTCTTCATACACAAATCCATTAAGTTGAAGGATGTTAAAAAAATCACGGTAAGCTCCGCAGTCACTTCCGCAACCCTCCTCATAATCGTTGCAGGAGCCACAAGCTTTGGACGTTACCTGACCCTTGAGGCAATTCCTGGAAAAATCACAGAGGCGGTTCTGGCCAGCATTAGTTCCCCGGTGGTATTCCTTTTGGCCATCAATATCCTGCTTTTGATTGTTGGAATGTTCATGGACATCATATCGGCAACTCTCATTCTGGGTCCTGTTTTTATCCCCATGCTAAATGCCTTCAATATAGATCCCATGCACTTCGGTTTGATCCTTACGGTAAACCTTGCCATTGGCTACTGCACTCCGCCTATGGGGGTAAGCCTTTACATATCGGGCTCCATAGCCAACAAGGATCTTGTCTGGGTCTCAAAGGCTGTGATTCCTTTCCTTGTAATCCAAATTGCGGTGCTGATGTTTTTAACCTATGCCCCTAATATTGTTCTATGGCTGCCCAGGGTATTTGGTTTCCACAGTTAGAAAACAATTCCCCCTCCCGGAAAGGGACGGTTAGTTGAATTTGAAGAAGAAGGAGAGTTTTTAGGAGGGTAGAGATGAATTACGCGAGTTACGCAAGAATCCATGCACGCCACCTGGCAGATAAGGTCTGTCTCATAGAAAGAACCCCTTCCACAGGGACCAGGAGAACCCTCACATGGAGGCAATTCAACGATGAGATTAACCGTGCAGCCAATTATCTGCACAAAGAGCTGGGCATAAAAAAGGATGATTTTGTAATGCACTTACAGAACAACTCTCTGGAGTGGATCATCACCTATTATGCCATAATCAAGCTGGGAGCCATAGTGGTTCCCCTTAATTTCAGGTTTGTGGGAAGCGACATTGTTTACGCTGCCAGGGTTTGTAGCCCCAAGGCGTTCATTCTGGGTTCGGAATTTCTCCCTGTAGTGCAGCCTGTCCAGCCGGAGATGGCAACAATCAAATATTATATATGTGTGGGAAGCGGGACTCCAGCCTCCATGATAGACTATAACAAGACTGTTGCAACCTACGGAGATATCTCAGAGGCCATAGTAGAGGTGGATGACCAGCATGATCTGGCCATGATGTTTACCTCCGGGACTACGGGAAAACCCAAGGCGGTTCTGCACACTCACTATTCACTGAACAATACCGCCATTGGAAACGGCATGAGCTATTTTGTGGAAAAAAATGATAACTACGTTTTTTTCCTGCCCCTTTACCACAGCGGGACAATGTTCCTGTGGGCCCCGTTCTATGCCACAGGGGCTACCGGCACTCTGATCAGGGAATTTAAGGATCCCAAATGGATCATTGAGGCAATTGCCGAGGAGAAGGGAACAGACGTCCTGATAGTCGTTCCTGTTGCAGTTGCACTCTTAAACGCCCTCAAAAAAGGCGACATAAAACTTTCTGACTACGATCTTTCAACGTGGAAATACCTTGAAATAGGGGCACAGCCCGTGCCGTTTGAAATAATGAAGGGACTTGTGGAGAGCTTCCCTGCCGGAGTATCCAATATTTACGGAATCACTGAAGGAGGAGGAGGAGGCCTCTTCAATCTTTATCCTGACGAGGTTCTTTCCCGGCCCGGCTCCATCGGGAAACCCACTTTCGGGGTTGAAGGCAAGGTGGTTGACTTCAAAGGGAATGAAGTTGAGCCGGGTTCCGTGGGAGAGCTTATATTTAAGACAAACCGCATGATGAAAGCTTACTTCAACAACCCTGACATGACCAGTGAGACACTCAAGGATGGCTGGCTCTATACAGGGGATTTGGTAAAGATTGACCAGGACGGCTTCTTCTATGTTGTAGACCGCAAAAAGGACATGATCACAAGCGGGGGTGAAAACATTTTTCCTGTGGAAATCGAAGACGCCCTGATGGAACATCCCAACATAGATGATGTTGCCTGCATAGGTTATCCTGACGAGCGACTGGTGGAGGTGGTGCTGGCAATCGTTCAGCTGAAGAAAGGGGCTGCCATGACCGAACAGGAGCTAATAGATTTTGCCAAGTCAAGACTGGCTCTCTATAAGGTTCCCCGCAAAGTTATATTTGACAATGTAATGAGAAACCCTACCGGAAAACTTATGAAGCCTCAAATGAGGGAAAAGTACACCGGACGAAAAGAGGCATTCCGCAAGCTCGACTGATCTGCTTCAAAAAAATCAGGGACGGACCGTTTGCCGTCCTTGGTTTTTTATTTTCTCCGGACACTCCAGGATCTCATCATAACGGCATCTTAAACAAGGAAGCCCG
>QZIK01000033.1 GCA_003599015.1 Desulfobacteraceae bacterium
TAGTATTCAGGCAGGGATATGAGAATACATTCCAGAGGGCCGCATACTTCAGCGAACATGTCCGCAAATATCTGGTGGAGAAATATGGGCAGGATCTGGTTTACACAGGGGGGCTTAAGGTCTACACCACACTTAACCTGAAGATGCAGAATGCTGCAAAAGAGGCGTTGGGCAAGGGACTTGAAGAACTTGACAGGCGGGAGGGTTACCGGGGACCTCTCAGGCATCTAAAGGAGGAGCAGGTAAGGGAGTTTGTTTCATTACACATGAAATCTGCCGCTTCGGCAGTTCCCGGTGAAGTTGTAGAGGCGGTTGTCGAGGATGTTGACGACAAGAGCGCTGAAGTAAAACTGTGGGCTGCGGGAGGACCTGGAAGGATTCCATTTTCAGAGCTGAAATGGGCAAGATCCCCTGACCCTGACATTCCACATTATGCAGCCAGACCTCCAAAGCCTTCCGATATACTCAAGAAAGGAGATGTAGTTCTTGTTCGCCTTGAAGGAAAGGCTGTGTCCCCGTATATGTGGAACCTTACCTTGCAGCAGCAGCCTCTTATACAGGGTGCCCTTGTGTGCATGGCCCCTGAGACCGGGGAGGTTAAGACCATGGTAGGCGGCAGGGGCTTCTCGGAAAGCCAGTTTAACAGAGCGGTACAGGCAAGAAGGCAGCCCGGATCGGCGTTTAAGCCGATAATCTATGCGGCGGCTCTTGACAAGGGGATGACCCCTGCCACAGTGATTCTGGATGCTCCTTACATCGGAAAGCCCCAGGCTGATGATGAGCCGTGGAAGCCCAAGAACTACAAAGATAAATTCGCAGGCCCAACCCTTTTGAGAAATGCTCTGGCCCAGTCCAAGAATGTAGTGACCGTTAAGATACTTAAAGAGATCGGCGTTGACTACGTAGTATCCTACGCAAGGAAACTCGGTATTGTTACAGCGATAACCCCAGAGCTGTCACTCGCGCTGGGTTCGTCAGGACTTTCTCTGCTGGAGCTGACAAACGCCTATGCTGCTTTTGCAAAAGCCGGCGTGCTTCCAAAACCTATTTTTGTAAAGCGGGTGGAGGACAGGGACGGCAAGATAATAGAGGAGAACCGGCCGGAGGTCACTCAGGCGATTCCCCCTGAAACCGCCTATTTGGTGACGGATATGCTGAAGGCTGCGGTTCAGGAGGGTACAGGATGGAGGGTTAAGGCCCTCAAAAGACCGGTAGCGGGAAAGACCGGGACAACCAATGATCTTAGAGATGCATGGTTTATAGGTTATACACCAGACCTCCTTACGGGTGTGTGGGTTGGCTATGACGACCAAAGGGCCATGGGAGTAACCGAGACAGGGTCACGGGCGGCAAGCCCGATATGGCTCTATTTTATGACGGAGGCGCTAAAAGACAGCCCTGTGTCGGATTTCAAGGTTCCTGAGGGTATGGTTTTTGCCAGGATTGATGCTGAAAATGGACTTCTGGCAGGTCCCCACACCAAAAAAAGCATCTTTCAGGTTTTCAGGAACGGCTCTGAGCCCAGGGAATACTCACCTGAGCCGTCTTCTCCCAAGTCAGGGAATTTTCAGCAATTTGACATGGACCAGGGCGGCTAGAAGCTTTTGTTTTTTGTTTCTGGCCGGCACCTGCCCTGTGGGCGGTACTACAATTTTAATCAAGGCATAAAGGAGGATGATTTTTAATGGCACTGATGCTTTACAATACTGCAGCCAAAAGAAAAGAAGCCTTTGTACCCCTCGAGAGAGGAAATGTGGGGTTATATGTGTGCGGGGTAACGGTATATGATCTTTGCCACATAGGGCATGCCCGTTCTGCGATTGTCTTTGATGTTCTCGTAAGATACCTGCGTGCCATTGGGAATCATGTGACCTATGTACGCAACTTTACGGATGTAGACGACAAGATCATCGCGAGGGCCAGAGAGGAGGGGAAAAGCCCCGATGATCTGGCACAGTTTTATATTGATGCCTTTTATAAGGATATGGATCAGCTCAATATACTGAGAGCGGACAAGGAACCCCGGGCGACAGAGCACATCGAAGGAATGATAGATATGATTCTCACGCTTATAAAAGGTGGCCACGCCTACAGGGCGGAAGATGATGTCTATTTTTCCGTGGAGAGCTTTCCAGGCTATGGATCGCTTTCCGGGAGAAGACTTGAGGACATGAAGGCCGGAAGCAGGATAGCTGTAGGCGAGAATAAAAGACACCCCATGGATTTCGCCCTGTGGAAGGCTGCCAAAGAGGGTGAACCTTACTGGGACAGCCCCTGGGGAAAGGGAAGGCCCGGCTGGCACATGGAGTGCTCTGTTATGAGCAGCCATTTTCTGGGCTCAACCTTTGACATACACGGAGGGGGGGAGGACCTTCTCTTTCCTCACCATGAAAATGAGAGGGCACAGGCAATTGCCGCAAACGGAGGAGACTTTGCCAGATATTGGATCCATAATGGATTTGTAACCGTGGATTCGGAAAAGATGAGCAAGTCCCTTGGGAATTTCCTCACCATAAGGGATGCCCTTACCCTTTATCACCCCCAGGTCCTTCGTCTTTTTCTCCTATCCCAGCACTACAGGAGTCCTCTCGACTTTACCAGAGGCGCCGTGGAAGGTCATCAGGCGGGACTTGTCAGGATCTACAGGGCACTTGAGAGGATGGAGTCTGTAATCGGCCCATGGATTGACAATAAAGATCAGGGAGCGGACGGCAAGGGAGGCGCTATTGCGTTGCCGGATGAATTCAGGGCCGCCATGGATGATGATCTCAATACCGCAAGGGCCGTTGCGTTTCTTTTTGAGACGCTCAAAGAGATAAACAGGCTCATCTCGCCGGATTCTGCTGATTCTTCCGGTGACCTGTCGGAACTTGTTCGTCGAAGGAAAGAGCTCATGAGGTCAGCGTCGGTGCTTGGCCTTCTGAATGATTCTCCCGCCGAGTTTTTCAGCGGTATCAAACAGGGGGAGGAAGGCATTGAAAGGGAAGAAATCGAAAGACTCATAGCCGATCGCTCCGCTGCCAGGGCAGGGAAGAACTGGAAAAAGGCAGATGAAATAAGAGACACTCTCAAGAGCATGGGCGTTGTCCTTGAGGATGGACCCAAAGGGACGACGTGGCGTATAGATGTTTAGAATCAAAAGCGATTTTTCGCCCTGTGGTGACCAGCCTTCGGCAATAGAGGCGCTAAGCAGCGGCATAAGGAAGGGGCTTTCACACCAGGTGCTCCTGGGGGTTACCGGTTCCGGCAAGACCTTCACCATGGCCCATGTCATAGAAAGGACCCAGAGCCCCACACTGATAATCGCCCCTAATAAGACCCTGGCCGCCCAGCTTTACGGAGAGTTCAAAAAACTCTTCCCTGAAAATGCGGTTGAATATTTTGTCAGCTACTACGACTACTACCAGCCGGAGGCATACGTTCCCCAGACGGACACATATATTCAAAAGGACGCCAGCATTAATGACCAGATAGACAAAATGAGGCATGCAGCAACCAGATCCCTACTTGACCGGGACGACGTTATAATAGTGGCAAGCGTATCCTGCATTTATGGCCTTGGCTCTCCGGAGGCTTACCACGGAATGCTTCTCTATGTTGAGAAGGACGGCGTAATGAGCAGGGAGGACGCCATCAACAAGCTGGTTGAGATCCAGTATGAAAGGGGCGATCTGGATTTTTTCAGGGGAAGGTTCAGGGCCAGGGGAGATATCCTGGATATATACCCAGTCCATGAGGAAGACAGGGCCGTACGCATAGGTTTTTTTGGGGATGCGGTGGAATCAATAAGCGAGATAGATCCACTGACCGGAAAAACCATCAGGGCCCTTAACCGTATAACCATTTATCCGGCCACACATTATGTCACAACAGTTGAGATAAGAGAGAGGGCAGTAAGACAGATAACCGAAGAACTCCATGGCCAGGTCGGGTATTTCCGAAGCTCAGGGAAACTGGTGGAGGCCCAGCGCATTGAGGAAAGGACCATGTTTGACCTGGAGATGATGCTTGAGATGGGTTACTGCCACGGGATAGAAAATTACTCCAGGCATCTGACCGGCAGGGAGCAGGGAGAGCCTCCGCCTACTCTTCTTGACTATTTCCCCAGGGATTTTCTTCTTATAGTGGATGAAAGCCATATCACCATTCCCCAGTTAAACGGCATGTACAGGGGGGACAGATCAAGAAAAGAGACCCTTGTGGAATATGGATTCCGCCTTCCCTCAGCCCTAGACAACAGGCCCCTGACCTTTGAGGAGTTTAAGCAAAGGGTACGTCAGGCAATCTACGTCTCAGCCACCCCTGGACCCTATGAACTCACTGTGGCTCAGGCGGTTGTTGAGCAGATAATAAGGCCCACAGGGCTTGCCGATCCTGAAATAGAGGTGAGGGAGGCTAAAAATCAGGTTGAAGACCTCCTGGGCTGGATAAGAAAGACCACCGAAAGAGGGGAGAGGGTACTTGTAACCACTCTTACCAAGAGGATGGCAGAGGATCTGTGCGAATACTACGCGGATCTGGGTCTCAAGGTGCATTATCTTCATTCGGACATCCACACCATAGAGAGGGTCAACATACTAAGGGACCTCCGCCTTGGGGTCTTCGATGTCTTGATAGGCATTAATCTTCTCAGGGAGGGCCTTGATCTGCCGGAGGTCTCGCTGGTTGCAATCCTTGATGCAGACAAGGAAGGATTTCTTCGATCAGAGAGGTCCCTTATTCAGACCTGTGGAAGGGCTGCAAGGAACGTAAACGGCAGGGTCCTTCTATACGCGGATCAGATAACCGGTTCCATGAGAAGGGCAATTGAGGAAAGCACCAGGAGGCGAAAGCTTCAACTGGACTACAATCAAGTCCATAATATCACTCCGGCCTCCATTGTAAGATCCATAGAGGATATACTGGCGTCTCCTTATGAGGCGGACTACTTGACGGTTCCAAAAGTTGAAGAGAAAGAGGGCCTTTATCTCACAGAGGAGCAGAAGGCCGCTCTGATCGGGGAGCTTACGGAGAAGATGAAGCAGGCTGCCAGGAGACTTGACTTTGAGGAGGCAGCCGGTTTCAGGGACAGGATTCGAAGCCTTGAAAAAGAAATGGTCGGGGCACCCTAGCCGAAAGTGAATTTCACCCTGCCAGGGCCTTTATTGTTTCCTCCAGGGATGCTTTGTCCTCCACGTTAAGCTGCGGTATGCCGGGGCTGATATCCTTGAGCATGTTGGATAGAACCTTTTTTGGGCCCACCTCTATGAAAAGGTCTGCGCCGTATTGAACCGCTTTCTCTATTGAACCCCGCCAGTTTACCACCTGGAAGATCTGACTGTGAAGCTCATTTCTTATATCTTCAGGGGCATTGATGGCATCCGCAGTCACATTGGCGATAACCGTCTTGGAAGCTCTTTTAAAGGTTATTGTATCCAGAGATTTTTTCAGCCTGTCGGCGGCAGGTTTCATCATGGGGGTGTGAAATGGGCCCTCCACCTTGAGGGCCGTGGTCATCTTACCCTCATTTTTAAGGACCTTGGCCATCTCCGCGAGCCGAGTACTGATCCCTCCCACCACGATCTGCCTCCTGGTGTTTTTAAGGGTCACGTAAAGGCCGTATTCCTTACAGAGGCTTGAGATCTTTTCATAGTCAAGATCTCCCTTTCTGTCCACCACCGCCATAAGACCGGCCTCCGGAAAGTCTCTGCCCACGTCGGTCATATGGGTTGCCCGCTCCTTCACCAGGGCGAGACATGATGCAAAATCTATCGCTCCCGCTGCAACAAGGGCCGTGTACTCCCCAAGGCTGTGTCCTGCCGTAAACCTGAAATCAAGATCAATATTGCTTTCTCTGCATGCATCAGCCAGAACCCGGAAGCAGGCGTATCCGGTCGTAAACACAGATGGTTGAGTATAAATAGTCTTGTTGATGTCCTTTGGCGGATCGGCCGGATCGCCTGAAACGTCAGGTTGGTTGAAACAGAGACCGGCAAGGTCATAGCCCAGCACCATTTCGGCCTCATGAAATATCTCTCTTGCCGCCGGAAATGCGTCATACAGTTCTTTGCCCATGCCGATATGCTGGGAGCCCTGTCCGGGAAATATTAAGGTAATGCATTTATATCTCATCGCTCGACTCTCCTGACATTGATGGATGACAATTAACAGAGGACAGGAGTTGGCGTCAAGTCATACGACTGCCGGTCCTGCACTTCTTACGCTGTCTGAGCACTGATCAAAGAACTGGGCAAAGTTTTCCTTGAAAAGCAAGGCAAGTTTCCTTGCCTTTGCATCATAAGCGGCCTGATCAGCCCATGTGCTTCTGGGATCGAGAAGGCTTGATTCTATTCCTTTTATTTCAGTCGGAACAAGAAATCCGAACGTGGGGTCGGGCTTGAAGGGCGCCCTGTCGAGGGATCCATCCAGGGCTGCATTAAGGAGGAGCCTGGTATGTTCTATTTTCATTCGAGAGCCCACCCCAAAAGGGCCGCCGGTCCAACCGGTGTTGACCAGCCAGCAGTTGACTCGATTTTCTCGAATCTTTCTGGCCAGAAGCTGGGCATAAACGGAAGGATGCCTGACCATGAAAGGTGCGCCGAAGCAGGCGCTGAAAGTAGCGACAGGCTCTTTGATTCCTTTTTCAGTGCCTGCGACCTTGGCGGTATATCCGCTTATAAAATGGTACATTGCCTGATCTTCCGTGAGCTTCGCAATGGGAGGAAGTACACCGAAGGCGTCTGCCGTAAGCATGATAATGTTTCGCGGATGGCCCGACATCCTTGAGGGGACTATGTTGGGAAGGTGAGTCAGGGGGTAGGAAGCCCTGGTGTTTTCCGTAAAGGAGGCATCATCCAGATCAAGCCGCCGGGTTGTGGTGTTCATGGATACGTTTTCAAGTATCGTCCCGAAACGGCGGACGCACTCATAGATTTCAGGTTCCGCGCTGCGTGAAAGATGGATGACCTTGGCGTAACAACCACCTTCAAAATTAAAGATTCCCTTCTCCGACCATCCGTGCTCGTCGTCTCCAATAAGCAACCGGTTTGGATCTGCTGAAAGGGTTGTCTTTCCTGTCCCCGAAAGGCCGAAAAACACTGCAACATCTCCGGAATCACTTTTGTTCACGTTGGCGGAGCAGTGCATGGAGAGAACGTCCTGCATAGGCAGGAGGAAGTTCATAGCAGTAAAAATGGACTTTTTGATCTCTCCTGCATAAGCCGTTCCTCCTATAAGTACCAGTTTTTTACTTAGATGAAGCGCCACAAAGGTGCCGCTCCTGGTTCCGTCTTCCTCAGGGTCGGCATTGAAATTAGGACAATGAAGGACTGTAAAGTCAGGCACAAAACTCCTTATCACTTTACGGTCCCTGGGCATCTGAATGAACATGTTTCTTGCAAAAAGACTGTGCCATGCGAATTCCGTTATCACCCGGACATTCTGGCGGTAATTTTCATCGGCGCCGACGTAACAGTCCTGTACAAATACAGTCTTTCCCCTCAGATAAGCAGCCATTCGGTGATGGAGGGCGTGAAATCTATCCTCAGGGTATTTCACGTTAACCTTGCCCCACCATATGTGTTCAGTGGTCTCAGGTTCGTCAACAACGTATTTATCCTTTGCGGCGCGACCCGTATGCTGGCCCATGCTTACCACCAGGGGACCCAGATGAGCGATCTGTCCTTCATATCTTCTGATGGCATGTTCGTAGAGTTCAGGAGTGGAATTATTCCAGTGAATTTGTCTGAGGTGGTGAAGTCCAATATGATCCAGCTGATAATCAGGAACAAGGTCCTTTGTTTCCATCTTTGCTCTCCTTTGCTGCCGGGATCGACTTCTCTTTACTATGAAAATCTTGAGGAATTCCCGCAGGCAGAAATGCCTTAACTTTATAGTTTATTTACCCCCTGTCAATGGCAGGAAAAATCAGACCCGCCGGTCATCGCGTATGAACCTCAGAAGCTTCTTGGAGAAATCGCTATAAAGGATAATGCTGTCGAAATCAGGATCGCACTCCGTCTTCTGCATCAAAAGGGCGTCTCCGTCGAACCATCTGGGAAGCGCCCCTCCCAGGAAGTATCCATTTTCCCTGAGCGTTTCCGCGGCCCTTCCCACCCAGGGTTCAGTCAGGTTGAGCCATACCTGGAAGACAATAACGTTTTTGGCACGCGCCTGCTCTTCCATTTCCAGGATACGGGCAGCTAAATCATATCCAGCGCGGGTGACAGCGATGCGCGCCAACCTTGCAAAATCGAAAATTGTAAGCTCAGCGCTTGTCTGTCGTGAAGAAGGCAACGATCCTGAGGAAAGAAGTATCTCTCGCTCATCATCCAGACGGGCGTATATTTCCCTCAGTATCCCGTTATAAACAGGAGGCATAAAGATTTTGTGCGGTTTGGGGACATAGCATCTGAATCCGTCAAGCGCAGCCACCCTTCCCCGGGCGCTTTTTTCTGTCGTGTATGCTTCGGCTGGCATGAGGGCGACCTCTATGGCAGTTTCTATGTGGCGAAACAATTCCATTGATTTTTGCATGATAATGTGGTTGCAGACAGACTCTCCAAAAAGTTCCTCAATGTTGCTATTTCTGGGGACGAATTCGTCGAAGAGATATGAAAGCATGGCCTTGCTAGCCCCTGAGTTGCGGTATTCCTTCAGGACAAGCCCTACGCCTACCTCGTAAAGGGCCATGTTGGGCGCGGATGGATAAAGATGAGTCACGCCGACCACCTCGCCGGCATTAGTGCGCGCTACAACTGAGATGTACCGGCCTTCCCGGTTTGCAGCAATGATAGCTTCCTGGTCGTAAAAAAGCCTGATGGGATATCCTTCCCCATAAACAGCCCTGAAAAGACGAACAATACCTTCTGCATCTTGGGGCCGGAACGTGTCAACATAAAATGTATCCTTGGGCTGCGGTTGAATATTTGCAACTTCATTTTTCATATAAAATTCCTCTGGGAAAATCGGTTCGCGTTTCAGGGGGGCATCAGCAAAGGTGGAGGAAATCCATGCGAGTCAAAAGTTCCCTCCACCTTAAGTATTTCTTGCCTGGATTTACTCGTTCATGGCGTATTCCCCGTTGAGGGGGATAACGTACTTCTTCCAGATCTGCTTGTACTGATTTTCATTTCCGTCAGGCCTTATAAGCATTATTGCGCGGCAGAAGTCCCGCTGCGCGTCTCTCGTGTTCGGCAGACTGTAGATCTGCAGTGCGAAACGGGCAAAGTCCCGCACCATGAAATCAAATACCTGATTGAGAATGTCATGCTCAAGTTTGCTCAGTTGAGCCTGCTCCAGGATGAGTTGGCCGTAAACAACTATTGAAAACATCTCGCCCAGAGGGAGCGAGAAGACTGGGTCAAGGTCCTGGGCCTTTTCAGGCCCCGCCTTTTCCAGCATCTCAAGGAAGATATCCATCTGTCGTATGAAGAGGCCTACATTGGGCAGATCACAGAATGCATCGAACACCGGCCTGTAATCGTGAAACCGTATCTCCCCCAGACCCCGGGTCGGTCCCTGGTTGAAAAGAAACATGTCATCCTTCATGGAGAAATCGGGGGCCACGGCGGGATATTCCGCCGGATTGAAAAAATAGTTTTTCATGAACTTTCGGATGAGCTGGACATTCACGTGAACCGTGCCTTCAAGCTTGGACGGACCCCGCACATCCGCTGCCGCCATGTGAAAATAGGTGTCTTTTTCAAAACCTTTGGCCGCGATTACATCCCACAGCAGGTTGATGACCTCTTCTGACTGTAGAGTCACCTTCATCTTGCTTGTGGGATTATAGAGAAGGTAGCGGCGATCTGTCGGGCCGGCCTGCCTGAAGTAATCGGTTGCCCGGCGGTGATAGCATTTCATGGCAACGAGCCTCAGCCAGGCATCCATGAAATTCCTGCGCACATGTGGCATATCCGTAACCCGCAGTCCGTAGAGGATGCGGTTGGCTGCATGGGTTATGGCCTCATAGAAACAGTGCTCGGCCATGCCGATGGAGGCAGGCCCGATATTGAATTTCCCGACGTTAACCGTATTGAGAGCCGAATCCCAGGCATGGGGGCCGCGTGAAAGGATATCTTCTTCAGTGATTGGATAGTCGTGCAGCGCGAAGTTTGAAACATACTCCTGGTGGGAGATTACGTTTTTCTTGAGTTCATAGGCCTTGTGGCGGTAATTGGTGACAAAGAAAACAAAATCGTCGCTTCCGTCCTTGACCTTGCCTAGTGTTGAAACCATCTCGGCCTCGTTCCCATTTCCGATATAGTACTTCTCGCCGTTGGCTTCCCACCTGCCTTCGCCCTTTGGTGTGAGGGCGGTCTCGGTTGCATAGATATCAGCTCCATGGGCCCGCTCCGAAAGGCCGAAGGCGAAAATAGCGCCTTCCCTGAGAAGCCGTGCCGCCTTCTCCTTTGCCTTTTCGTTGGGGCTCATCCAGATGGGGCCGAGGCCCAGGATTGTCACCTGGAAACAGTACCAGTAGCCCAGCCCGTAGAAGGCGAGAAGTTCGCTGTATTCGTTGTTGCGAGCCGTGTCCCAGCGAGCGTCGGGGTCGCCTTCGGCATAGGCTTTCGGGGTCAAAAGCTTTGAGAAGATCCGCTCTCTGCCTATGAAATCAACAAATTCGCGGTACCAAACCTTCTTGTTGTAGTCATCCAGCAGGCGAGTTTTTCCCATATTTTCAAAGAAGGCTATGGTCTTATTCATGATGGCCCTGGAGCCCTCGTCGGCCATAAGGCTGGTGTATTTCTTTGGCTGCACTAGAAAATTCATGTGGATTCTCCTTTTCAAATTTTTTTGTGAAAATCCCCCTCTCCCTGTACCCCTCAGTTATGACGGAGGAGGGTGGAACATCTTTATTACCTTATTGCCAGGTTTTCTGTCATGAAAAAGAAGAAAATATGGCCATCCTTCAACTGAACTCTTGCCCTTCCGTCATTCCGGCACGATTCTGGCCGGAATCCAGGAATATGCCGGGCTGGATTCCGGCTAAGGGCATGCCGGAATGACGGGATAGCTCGTTGAGAGCTTGGTTTGCGGTTATCCGCGTTATTTGTGCATCCTCATACAACTGGGTTTGATTGTATAGCAAATCTGATGGGAAAGTATAGGGTTGATACTTTGTTGCTCCTCCACCAAAGTGGAATTCGTTAGACAAAAGGGTCAGGCAGACCACAGAGCCGAGACCGGCAACGCGAACATGTCTTCCTCGAAGGGGACGGCATTTTTGCCTGTGTAGAGAACAAGCCCTCTTAAAAACCGGTCCGCTATGCTGGCCTTAAGGCTCCTTAGCCCCTTGAAATGTTTTGAGGAGATTGTGTCTGCGAGCTTGATCTCCATGCCCACTATCTTCCCCTCCGGATCCTCCAGAACCAAGTCCACCTCCTGCCCGGTGTGGGATCGGAAATGATAGTGTCTTGCTCTTTGTCTTGACCAGGAAAGTTGTTTAACGATCTCACATACAACAAAGTTCTCAAGCAGACTTCCTGCCATAGTGTGGTTTTTAAGCGCGGTCTCATCTGCTATTCCGAGGAGGTGGCAGGCAATTCCAGTATCCACCAGGAAGACCTTGGGAGTCTTGACCAGGCGTTTGCCGAGGTTCCCGGACCAGGCAGGCAGTGTCTGAATCAGGAAAATGGCCTGCAGGAGGTTTAAGTACCTGCCGAGGGAGCTGTTAGGAAGCCCTGAGGTCCTTGACATTTCAGATTGGTTGAAAAGCGATGCAAGACGTTTTGCAAGTATTTGCAAAAGCCTTGGCAATGCGGCAAGGTCTGTACCTGGGACAGATCACGTATGTCTCTCTCAAGCAATGTGGTGATACAGTCCGACGAAGCCCTTCTGGGTCTTCACGGTATCGGCACCCAAGGCGTCGAGATCCGCCGACTTGATCGCCACGCTGGGCTCCAGCCAAATGTTCGCCGGCTGGTCGCAGTTTGGGAAAAACCGCCAGCCATCCGCATCGAGCAGCTTGTTGATCTTGATGCGGGCTGTGGCTTCTTTCTCGGACACTCAGGCTACTCGTTCAGCGATGATGGTTATGCGATATTTTCTACTTTTGCCTGGATTGGCCGCAGTCGTTTAATCTCAGCAGCCTGGGGACTATTCATTGCATGCCAAAGACTCCAGTCTTGCTGCAAACCCAACCAAAAGTCAGCGGACATTCCCAAAACATGAGATAGTCTAAGAGCAGTATCTGGTGTTAATGACCTACGACCCTTAATTATCTCATTAAGACGCGGATACGATACACCTAATCTTAAGGCAAGCTCTGTCTGTGTTATTTCGAGGGGCTTAATAAACTCCTCTAAAAGCATTTCCCCTGGATGAGTTGGAGGACGCTTTTTGGGAAGCCGTCTGCCAACGTTACCTTTAGTGATAGTCTGTGATTTCGACCTCATAGGCATTTCCTTCCTCCCATTCAAAACAAATACGGTATTGCTGATTAATTCTGATACTAAATTGATTTTCTCTGTCGCCTCTTAGTCGCTCAAGTCGATTGCCCGGAGGGACTTGTAGTTCAATGACATCTCTAACGCGATTAATTTGGTCCAGTTTTCGTTGAGCTAAAGGCCAAATGGATTGTGGACAGCATTTTCTAGCTGCTTGAGTTGCTGATCCATCAAAAATGTCCTCTGTACCAGCATTTTTAAAAGACAGTATCATGACCTATATTATAACGATATCCGTTATAAATGTCAATGATATTGGAATTTGGAATTTGGACGAATTTGGAACAACGGAATCAGCTTATGTCTTCACGTGTAATGCCTGCAAATGCCGTTCATGAGCGCCTCGGGTGAAAGGAGTAACCCTGTTTAACTCATTTTGAAAGAACTTACAAAGTTTTGATTTGCTAAGGTAAGATCTCAATCCCGTCAAGAATGACCCGTCCGTTCTTAATGGTTAAAGACCTTATTTGGGTCATCTCTGTTTTCTCAGAAAAAATTGCGTTATATCCCCCCATGATTGCTATTTGGCTGGGTGCGTCCACAGTAATGTCTTCGTTAAAGCTGCCTTCTGTGACAATAAGTTCAGCGCCATCTGGAGCTTGTCCTATTGCAGCTTGGATCGAATCAAAACAGGGAGCGTTGGAAAGGCAAATTCCGTTTTGTTCAACATAGAGAATGCTCCCATAGGTCGTATAAACACTAATATACCCCGTCTTGGTTTCAGAATCACTCCCGCCGGGTCCTGTAACCGTCAAAACCACCCGGTAAGAACCGGCTGATGTGAATTCATGGCTGGGGTTTTGCTCCGTGCTCGTTGAGCCGTCTCCAAAATCCCAGAGCCACGAAGTCACCGTGCCCCCAGATCTGTCAATGAAATTTACAAGGAGGGGAGGTGCCCCAATTTTGAGGTCAGCGATAAACTCAGCAATTGGAGTTCCACCATATTCGTATGCCCCGATGTCCACGGTTTCGGCCACGATCCTCTGGGTTCCATCCCTGTCAGTTTCGGGTAAGCCATGTGCAGTATTATTCCCTTGATTGATGCATGGTGATCCGGCAGCCAGCCTCAAGTTTTCTTGCCCGGTAAAAAGAGGATCAGCGTCAATATTTCCAGTACCTGGATAAGCACCCCTGACGTTTGAGTAAGTTATGTTGGCTGTGCTCCCTGAATTCAAGAAGATTTCGTCAGCGGGTTGATCCCAGAGGATGGTGTTAGTTGCGGTAATGGAGGAATTGAACCCGTAAATACCGTTTCCTATCTGGGCCAGGTTTTCTGAAAAGCTTGAATTCAGGATCTTGGCGGTAACCTTGTAAAAATACAGGGCGCCTCCGAGATACTCAGCAGAATTTCCGGCAAACACACCGTTGGTGATATTTAGGGTTGAGCTGTCGCTGTGTATGGCTCCCCCGCTTCCTCCCTTATTCCTGTAAAAGGAGCAATCGAGCACGATAGGTGAACCGCCATATGAACAAATCGCCCCACCCCCGCCTCCGGCAGTATTATCAGAGAAAACACAATTTTTAATTGTCGGGGAAGAGCCAGAAATGTAAATGGCCCCACCGCAAAAGAAGTTCATGCAATTCCTGATGGTAAGGCCTTCCAAGGTGCTCCCTGGTGAGTTTATAAAGGTAAAAGCCCGGTTGTTGCCTCCACCATCTATGATGCAATTGTTTGGACCATTCTGGGAGATGATTTTTATACATTTGCCCTCGACAGTTAGATTGCTATATCCCTCTCCTTTATATATACCGTCCGCAATCCTTACAGTGTCCCCGTCTTGGGCGCTTTCAAGGGCCTGTTCAATGGTACGGAATTCGTTTGGAATATTTAACACGTTAAAGACATTGATATAATTATCTTTTTCCTTAATATGAGAGCCTCCAGGCCCCATGACCGTCAGAGTTACCTTGTAGGAACCCCTGCTCGTATAGATATGAGTTGGGTTGGCTTCTGAGCTGGTGGTACCATCTCCAAAGTTCCAGAGATATGATGTCACGAAGCCTGCTGAAGCATCCGTAAAGTTCACTGTGAGAGGTTCGTTTCCTGAAAGCGGATTGGCAGTAAAGTCAGCTACGGGCTCATTGTATCCGACTATTATGAAGGCGTTTTGTGTTAACTCATCACTACCATTTGCTCCTTCGATCGTAAGCTTTACATAGTAAGCGCCTACGTTTTCGTACACATGGATTGGATGAGATTCTGTGCTTGTTTGTCCGTCTCCAAAATCCCATGTTAGGGAAGAAACAGGACCTAGGGATTTATTAATGAATTTGACATTAAGGGGTGGTAGTCCTGATCTCGGAAAACCCGTAAAATTAGCCTGCACAAGGTTGGTTCCATACTCATAGGCTCCCATGTCCACCGCCGCCCCAATCTTTCTTGGCGCACCATCTTTGTCTGTCGAAGCAATTGAAGGAACATCATCTTTTCCCTTGTCAATGCAAGGGCTACCTTCCTTAAGGTGAAGGTCATTTTCGCTTAAGAAGAACGGGTCTAGAGCGTTCAAATTTCCATCGGATAGGGTCACTGGGTATCTGAAATATGTGCCATGTGCTCCCCAAATGAAATTATTGTGACTGAGTACTGTGGTCAAAGGCCCCCCAAGTTTGACACCTCACCCTATCTGATTAGCAATTAACTCATTGATGATATTGGAAAAGTGATAGTTAGAGGTCTTTTTTTTTGTAGTGTATTAAATATTGACTATTTATGTTGACATAGCCGTTTAGTTAGTTTATTATGTAGGCTATGTATGTTCGCCTGCACCGACAGCGCCACGGAGGAAGACAGTACACCTCTGTTCATCTCTGC
>QZIK01000047.1 GCA_003599015.1 Desulfobacteraceae bacterium
CTGGAGGCGCTTCATAGTTTTCGCACTGAGAGGACAGCGTTTTCACGGGTGCGGTTTGGGGCCTGATTCCGGAGGGGTAAAGATTGATGTTTTTGGAAGTTCCGGTGATTATCTCGGATCAGGAATAGACGGCCTTACCATATGTGTTCACGGCAATGCCCAGGACCAGGTGGGCCAGATAGTCAAATCAGGCAAAATAGTTATCTATGGTGATGTAGGCCAGACATTCATGTATGGAGCAAAAGGAGGAGAAGTATATGTGATGGGAAACGCCGCAGGCCGTCCTCTTATCAATGCTGTTGGAAAACCCAGGGTGGTGATTAACGGCACATGCCTTGACTATCTTGCCGAGTCATTCATGGCTGGGGATCCCCTCAATGGAGGAGGATTTGTCATCCTGAACGGCATGTCATTTGACGATGCCGGACGAGCCGTTCCCCAGGCTGCGCCTTATCCTGGTTCAAATCTTTTTTCCCTTGCATCAGGGGGCGCCATATATGTTAGGGATCCTTATCACACAATTGACGAACAGCAGCTTAATGGCGGCGAGATAGTCCAGCTGGATGAAAATGATTGGAGGCTTATAATCCCTTACCTGAATGAGAATGAAAGGCTCTTTGGCATCTCCATAGAGGATGACCTGCTGAGTGTGGGAGGTAAAAAGAAAAACCCTTTTGAGGTTTATCGCAAGGTCAGACCAAAGAAAAGTGCCGAACTTCATGATGATGGACTGGATGAATGGAAATAGATTTCAAAGGGTCATGTCCTTCTTGCTGAGCAGGGTTGATTCTAGCCCGGCTTTTTGAAACAATGCGCCCGGACCGGCTGATTAATATGTGAAATAAAAAGCGGAGGACAGATCTTTTATGAAGAAGATCGAAGCCATCATAAAGCCCTTCAAACTGGATGATGTAAAAAAGGCTATACTGGCACTGGGGGTGGGAGGAATCACAATAACCGAAGTGAAAGGCTTTGGCAGGCAAAGGGGGCATAAGGAGATCTACCGCGGAGCAGAATATGTGGTTGACTTCCTTCCAAAGATCAAGGTCGAGGTGGTTGTTGCAACTGATTTGGCAGATACCGTGGTTGAGGCAATCCGGAAGCAGGCCTGCACAGGCCAAATCGGGGATGGAAAGATATTCGTGCTCCCTGTGGAAAAGGCTGTCCGCATCAGAACCGGGGAGACGGATCTTGATGCGATATAAATCGCGTTGATTCCCGCGGCTTATTTCCGCTGACGGCTTAGCCGCGGGATATCAACATAATGCTGCAACTCGATAGAATCTAAGTGGATCATTGGCAGTTGGCGGCAACTGCAGTATAGTTTCCGTCATAGCTCTGAGTGCAATGCCATGTTCCGTCTGCATCAACCGGCCCGTCCACCTTGCTTGCTCCAATATAGAGGGTGAAATCCGGGTCATTGTTTATGCTGTTAGTTGCCCCGGAAAATGATGATCTGTCTGCCTTTATTGTGTTAGCACTTCCTGAATTGTACATTCCATAACTGGCTGAACTGCCGGTGTGTGCCCGGGCTATAATATTTGTCAGGGTTGGGCCTGAAGACGAATTGTAAACTCCATATGCGTAGCTGCAGTTGCCTGCCTCAGATATAACATTAAAGATTGACGGCGCTGAAGAATTAACGTTATAGATCCCGTAACAATAATTGCCAGGCCCTGCGGATGAAGATGCTCCGGATATCCTCGGGGATGAATTGTTGTTGTATATTCCATAACAGTATGAAGAAAAAGACACATTAATAGAAACTATGTTCATGTTTAGAGAGTTTCCGCAATTGAGATTATAGATTCCATAGGCGTAATCTTTTCCTCCTATATTGACTGTTACATTCCTGAGGTTGGCCGAAACCGTATTATTGTAGATTCCGTACCTGTAAGTTGTTCCGGGAGGCGGAGCATTTAGTATCATTTTGTCGCCTGAAATAACTACCATCGCCGTCTTTATAAAAGCTGTAACATAGGTTAATTTTGGTGAACCGGAAGCATTGTAGATTGCAATAGCATATTCTCCTTGAGAGTCGTTTTCTATGGTAAGAGACCGCAATTCCATATCAGTTGCTGATACGACAACCCCTGTGGTGTTGCCGGTAACTGTTCCAAGTATCTTTGTTACCGTCTCTCCTGATCCTTCCACGTCAACATGAGGTTTCATCTGAAGGGCGCTCGTGCCTATGTCATATATCCCAGGTTCGATCTTGACAAGATAGGGGGTGTCCTCAGAGGCATCTATTATGCCGTCAATGGCATCCCTCAATGCAGTACCGCTGTCAGTTTCAGTCGCCGCCGGACTAACGACTACTGTGCTTATATACTTTCTCTGCCCTGCGGAGGTCTGTTTGCTTGCATCCGGGAAGACAACCCCGTTTCCTGAGCCGCTTACGGAGAGGTTCCCTGTTATATCAACGTTTCCAGTCATGGATATATCTGATTGTGCCAGTGCCGAAAAAGAAGCGATCATGCAAAAGAAGGCAGGGATGATAATAAAAGAAAAAACTTTTTTAGTATTTGCTGCATTAATGGATCTCATAATGCTCTCCTTTCTGCTGATGTGGGTTTTTGGGGACATAAGTTTTTTGAAGCGGGATGGTTTCTGTAAGCTATACTAACTTATTTACTAAGCATAATACCTGTTTTAATTAATTGTCAAGATTAGGATAACAGGGCTTGAAGGAGATTTAAAAACAGATTGTGCTCAGGCTAAACAAAAATATACGGATGCATGATCTTTTAATTATTTAAAAGATAAATTAATATAAATATGATAAAATTATGAATAATAATCTAAGACAATCTTGATGCCATATCAACTCTCCGGGCTTGCCGTGTCAAGGCCATTGAGATATATTGTGGCAATAGGGTTAGTTTATATTTCAGGAGTTCCGTGCAGGCAGGAAGATATGATGCTGTTTTCAATCAAAAGATGTGATGGCGGGGTGAATATTGGAAGGATATTGTTGATTCCCTTGCTGGCATTTTGCCTGTTTGCGCAGGCGCCTTCAGCTTATTGCGAAACGCAGACCTTTCCGGTCCGGATAGATTATCCGCTTCTTCGCTCGCTGGTAGTCTATAAGGCTTTCAGAGGCCCGGGCGAGTCGGTTAGCCTTGATGATGAAGGACACGGGTGCAACAGGGTTACGATCTCGGAGCCTAGGTTTTCATCAGAAGAATCCCTGATCCGGTTCGAGACTCGCATAAAGGCCACAGGAGCGGTTTTTCTTCTGGGTAAATGCAGGATGTCGGTGGACTGGGAGGGTTACCTGGTGATGTTGCAAAAACCGGTAATAAAGCCTGACGACTGGGTGATGTCCTTTGAGATAGTTGATTCCAGAGTCTATGATCTCAACCGAAAGCCTGCGACTATTGCAGGAATAGTATGGGATCTCATCAAGGAAAGGGTATTCGGATACCTTGGAGGGATCACTATAAATTTGAGCCCTCCCGTCGAAGAGGTTAAAGGCTTTCTGCTTCCTCTATTTCCTCCTGAAAGAAAAGATACTGCCCTTAAGATGGTGGAAAGCATGAGGCCGGGCGATGTTATTCTTTCGGATGATGCCATAAGGGTTGAGGTCCTGGCTGAGGTTGAAGGCCGGCCGGGCAAAGCCCGTGAACCATCCCCTGATGAAATCCTGAGTAAAAAGGAAATAGACTCCTTTATAGGCGTCTGGGAGACCTGGGATTCCTTTCTCGTTCAAACGATCCTTGCCCTTTTTGGTGAACCGCTTTCATCTGAGGAAAAGGAGATACTCCTGGCCGCGCTTCTCGATACCAGGCACAGGTTTTCCATTGAGCTAGAAGGAGTTAGCCCGGCAAACCCTCTCAACAGGGACTTTGTGCGGGAGCAGTTTGTCTCTGTATGGAGCAGGATATCCCCCGTAATGCGAAACCATCTGGGGACAAGGCCGTCTGAAAGCATAACATCTTATCTGTGTTTTTTTACAGCAGCGGACGCCCTGACGGCATTGGATCGAATAGGACCTAGTCTCGGCATTGAAATAAGCAGAAACGGGCTGGTCAGACTCATAAGGCTTCTGGCAAGCGGGGAAGCCACAGGCCTTGCCTATCCCAGGGAATTGAATCCCTCCCTCAGACACGTGCTGGGGTTGGGAGAGCCTCTGCCTGCATCCGGTCCGGCATTTGACCTGGAAGAGCTGGACTCTGATAACGGCGAACCTCTGCAGGGACCCCAAGAGAATGGGGTGATATCTATTCTGGACAGATTTAAGAGATTCCTTGTAAGCCGGTGTGAGGCAGACGGGGGCCCGGGCAAAAAGGAGCTTGAGGCCATCCGGCCCTGGCTTCCCGATAAAAAGGATATTGATGGATACCTGGAGAGAGTGAGAGGTGTGCTGAAGAAAAGCACAGAGGAGGCGCTCAAGAAATCTTCTGTGCCGTCGGAGCTTCGCACCTTTTTTAGAAGGATGGTCCTCGCAACGTCCTGGCAGGAAAGCTGCTTCAGGCAGTTTATTGAAAAGGCGGGAAAAGTGACTTATCTGAAATCCTACAACAATACGTCGGTGGGGGTGATGCAGATAAACGAAAGGGTCTGGAGGGGGTTATATGATCCGAGGCACCTGAGATGGGATATTGCCTACAACGCCAGGGCGGGGTGCGAGATCCTTGAGCAGTACCTTGTAAGGTATGCACTGAAAGGCAGAGCCTCTCCAGGTCCTGAGGTTAACGCAGCGCAGGAAGACCTGGCCCGACTTCTTTATGCCATGTATAACGGCGGTCCGGGAGAGCGAAAAAAATTCGACGAGCGCAGCGCCAAAAAGGCCTACCAGCTGAGCGACAGGCTCTTTTTTGAGAAATATAACTGGGTCCTTTTTAACGAATGGTCGAATATCAGCGGCTGCATGTAAAAACTGAAACTACTAAATTCGGTTTATCAGTTCACCGGCCGTCAGCCATGAAGATAGATCTTATAACTTGTTTTCTCTCCCAGGATAGAATCTATCTTCTCCTGAATTGAGGATCTGAGCGCGCTTCCCACCCAGGAGTCCCAATCTTTCGTGGAATGCCAAGTGCTAATAACGACATAATCTTCAGGGTCCCTGATATTTCTTAAGGTTTCTCCGGAGATATAACCCGGCTGGCTCACAGCAAGGGATCTGAGCTCTATGAGGAGAGGCAGGATCTCCTCCTCTTTCTCCTTGGGTATCCTCCTCGAAATTAGGATCTTGACAGCCATGGCGCCCTCCTTTATCTGGGTTACTTAAAAAACTATTTATCTAACCGGCAAATTCCCTGACAACGAGCCTTTAGCCCCATTTATATTCTTGAACTTTGTATGGGGCAATTTTTTCATCAAAGGAAGGACTATTTATATTTTTAGACCGGCGGATTTGAGATGTCAACACCTGTGCATTAATAAAGTTGAATGAAGGGTCAGCCTCCGGTATCTCAACATAAAAAAACCCGCGCAATCAAAGCGCGGGTTTTTCGCTACAAGTTCCTGGTGAGACTAACGGTTACTTCTTCTTGTCTATGGCCTGGTAGTATTCAATGAGAATCTTGGCAACTTCCGGCCTTGAGAACTCCGGAGGGGGTGCCTGTCCGTTGCCCAGCATCTCGCGCACCTTGGTGCCTGAGAGCATTATAAAGTCATCCTTTGTGTGATCCGGAGCGTCGCGCATCATAACTACTCTTCCAAGCTTCTTGGACCATGCTGTGTTGTCGGCCATGTAAGTGTCTATCAGCAAAGCGCCCTTAGGTATTTCCTCGAAGATCTTCTGGGCGTCGAAGGGGCCGTAGTAATCACCAACGCCTGCATGGTCGCGGCCGACGATCAGATGGGTGCATCCGGTGTTCTGCCTGAAGACTGCATGGAGAACTGCCTCCCTTGGACCTGCGTAAAGCATGTCAAAGCCGTATCCGGTTATCAGGACTGTATTGGGTTTGAAATAGAGCTCCACCATCTTGCGGATACATGCGTCGCGGACGTCGGCTGGGATGTCTCCTTCCTTGAGTTTGCCGAGGAGCATGTGAATCAGTATGCCGTCGGCCTTGAGATCATTGTAGGCCATTCGGCAAAGTTCCTCGTGGGCACGGTGCATGGGGTTCCTTGTCTGGAAGGCAACCACCTTGTTCCATCCCAGTTTGCCCATCTGCTCTCGGATCTGATAGGCTGTTCTGAATGTCTCGGGGAATTCCTTCTCGAAATAGGAATAGCTGAGAACCTTGATCGGACCGGAGATCGCGAAATTTCCAACGCTGGTGAATGCCTTTACGCCGGGATGTTTTGGGTCTTCTGTTCTGAAGATGGCCTGGGTCATGAATTTCATCTGATCGGGTTTGATCTCTTCAATGGCTTCGACTTCCTGAATCGCCAGAATCGGGTTGCCCTGGACATTGGGGTCTCTCAGAGCAATCTTTTTGGCGCCCTTTATCGCAGATACATCCTTTGCCACGTTTACTATCGGCACAGGCCAGAAAAGCCCCTTTGTCGTCTTCATGTCTTTGGCAACGCTCATGGAGTCCGCCACATTCATGTACCCTGTCAGGGGGTTGAAATAACCGGCCCCCAGCATTACTGCATTGGCTGCTGCTGCTGAGCACACGACTATGGAGGGCAGTTTTTCAGCCTCTTTAGCCAGGTTGGCTCTCTCTTTTTCATCCATTACGTATAGCGGATTCAGTTTATCAGATCCATGCGGTTTAATCATAATTTTCCTCTCCTGTAGATTAGTTAGATGGGTGTTGTTTTTCAAAATTATCGCCGTCATCTCGGCTTCTAATTCGGCAAGGGAGCATTATCAAAACTTTCTCCAAGTGTCAAGACAGTTTCGTTACTTTTTTCACAAAACAGCCTCTCTTCGATCTGACTTCTTGCTTCTCAATCAAGGAAATAAATCGGAGCCTTTGCCCGATATACGATATATGGATTTGAATCATGCTTATTCCATTCCCGTTTTGCTGAGTGTTAGATGTAGGTTGACATGGAAGTGGTGATATGCTAAAAAATAACTGAATACTTAGGTAGTCGCTAG
The DNA here is from genome assembly GCA_003599015.1 of Desulfobacteraceae bacterium. GTDB lineage: Bacteria > Desulfobacterota > DSM-4660 > Desulfatiglandales > Desulfatiglandaceae > CG2-30-51-40. The sequence goes on from QZIK01000047.1 coordinate 7,007, forward strand.
GGGTGGCTAGACTGAGAGCCGGAAGTGCTGCCGGCAACCCTTAGAACCTGATCTGGGTAAAGCCAGCGGAGGGAAGCGACTCTCATAATGTGCTTTTTTCTTGAGCCCTGGGAGCTGACGTGACCGCTTTCCTCCTTACGGAGAGCGGTCATTTGTTTTTGGAGGGACGGACATGGCGGAAAAGATATTACCCATAGAACAAGGCGGGCGTACTTTTACGGGAATTGATTTTTTTCTTCTCTGGTCCGGAGCGGCAGTATCCCTGGCTGAGATCTGGGCAGGCGGGCTTCTCGTGCCCATGGGATTTGGTGCCGGAATTTTGGCGATTATCATAGGGCATCTTGTGGGCAATACGCCATTGGCTTTGGGCGGGGTCATAGGGAGCCGGACAGGACTTACAACCATGATGACGGTGAGACCTTCATTCGGGGTAAAGGGGTCTTACTTTGCTGCCTTGCTCAACGTTATACAGCTCATTGGGTGGACAGGTGTCATGCTCTGGATCGGAGGCCAGGCAGCGCAGGCCGTTTTTCCAATTTCCGGATGGGGATTCAGGTGGTGGGTGCTTGCGGCAGGAGTGATAACAACAGTGTGGGCCATTGTGGGCAGCAGGTACTGGAAATGGGTTCAGAGGATTGCCGTTTTAGGCCTTATGGCGCTGTGCGTCCTGATGACCTATGTTGTTTTCAACAAATACGGCTGGGATAGCCTGACGGCCGTCCGTCCAAAAGGAGGGATGCCCTTTATGGTGGGACTTGATATCGTTGTTGCAATGCCTGTTTCATGGCTTCCCCTTGTATGCGACTATTCAAGGTTTGCCAGATCGTCAGTTTCAAGTTTCTGGGGTACATGGATCGGGTACTTCCTGGTCAGCTCATGGATGTATGTGGTGGGGCTTGCAGCCGCACTTGCCACTGCATCGGCAACTCCGGAAAGCATGGTGCTTCAACTCATGGTGGGAATGGGCTTTATTTTGCCGGCGCTCATCATAGTTCTTTTTTCAACCTTTACAACCACCTTTCTTGATATCTACTCAGGGGCAGTTTCCGCCCTCAATATATGGCCGCGTTTTGGAGAGCGATCAGCATCTTTTGTATGCGGAGTTCTTGGAACTTGTCTCGCCATGGTCTTTCCTGCGACGGCATATGAGGGATTTTTACTGCTTGTGGGGTCTGTGTTTTGCCCTCTCTTCGGTGTAGTCCTGGCAGACTTTTTTATAATGAAGGGCGGAAATTATTCAAAGGAAGAGATGCGAAGTATAAATCCCCGGGCTTTCTTGGCCTGGGGAATCGGTCTTGCTCTGTATCATGTCCTCCAGCGGACCACAGAGATCGGGTCCTCTATTCCGAGTCTTGTGACAGCCGGATTCTTGTATGTGCTTTTCATGAAGGCTGCTAAAAACTCTATAAACGGTGAGTAAGGAGACTTCAATATGAATGCAAGAGGCGTGGCAAAGGCAGTTATCCTCACAGCAGTGGCAGTGGCCCTGTCTCCTGTATTTATTCCTGTAGGAATTGCCAAGTGCTTTCCAGCCCAGCATATGGTCAATGTTATTGCCGCGGTGATGCTCGGACCGGTTTACGGACTTGTAATAGCATGTGTTGCCGCAATCATAAGAAATGTTCTTGGTCTGGGAACACTCCTGGCTTTTCCAGGGGGCATGATAGGCGCACTCCTTGCCGGTTTAGCCTACCGGTTGTTCAAAAACATCTACTGGGCGGGGGCGGGCGAGGTTATTGGTACGGGCATCCTGGGCGCGCTTGTCAGCGCCTGGGTTGTGGCCCCTGTTTTCTTGGGTAAGAACCTTGCTGCAGCGACCCTTGTCGCAGCATTTGGTATCAGCACGGTTGGCGGGACCATTGCCGGAATCGTGGTGCTCCATATTCTTGAGAAGGCTGGAGTCTGGAAACCTTGATAAAACTTAATAACGTCTCATACCGGTACAAAGGTTGCCGTGAATGGGTCCTGAGGGACATTGATCTTCGAATCGAGGAGGGGGACTTTTTGCTCCTGTGCGGCGGAAGCGGGTCCGGCAAATCTACCCTGGCTTATGTATTAAGCGGACTTATTCCCCACTTCCTGGGAGGCGAACTCAAGGGTGAGGTTGCCTTCCAGGGTATTGATACCGCATCCATGTCCATATCCGATTTTCTCTCCAGGGTAGGACTGATTTTTCAAAACTCAGACGCCCAGCTCTTCAACGGTACGGTTGAAGAAGAGATGGCCTTCGGGCTGGAGGCCATGGGCCTTGCGGAGGCCGAGATTGAACGTCGAATAAAGGAAGTTGCTCATGCCCTCGGCATAGAGTCCATGATGGATCGATCTCCGATGCATGTATCCGGCGGAGAAAAGCGGCTTGTTGCGATTGCCTCTGTCCTGTGCCTCAATCCCCACGTTCTTATTCTGGATGAGCCTTTCAGCAATCTTGACTGGGCGGGAGGCGCAAGGCTGAGGCAGGTGCTTGTCGGGCTTAACCGTTCCGGAAGGACGGTAATCCTGGTGGAGCAGCGCCTGGGACAGATAATAAAGGACGTCAGTCGTTGCGTGATAATGGAGAATGGAAGAATTATCTTCGACGGCCCTCCTGTCAGCTCCCGGCATTATCTGGAGAAGGCCCGCCTGCTGCCCCAATATCCTCCAAAGACGCATAACACTCAGTCCGGCGAAACATTGCCGGTGGTTTCTGTAAGAAACCTGTATCACCGAAAGATTGACAGGGATATTCTCCATGACATTTCAATGGACGTAAGGCGGGGAGAAATCCTCGCAATCCTGGGGAAGAACGGAGCTGGAAAAACCACCCTTGCAAGGCATTTGAACGGACTCCTTAAACCCCAGAGAGGAGAGGTCAGGGTTGATGGGGTAAGGGTCTCTCAAAAAAAATCTCCCGAAATGGCGAAATGGGTTGGTATATCCTTTCAAAACCCCAGCGATCAGTTTTTTAAAAACACGGTAAGGGAAGAACTTGTTGTCGGAATAAGCCGTTCAGGGGCAAATCCTGAAAAGAGGCTTGAAGAGCTGGGAGAACTTTTTGGTCTAAAGGATCTGATGGATCGGTCTCCTCATCTTCTCAGCGAGGGCCAGAAGAAAAGGACGGCGGTTGCCTCTATACTTGCAATGGATCCCAGGGTGCTTGTGCTGGATGAGCCCACCATAGGGCAGGACGGGAGATTCCTTGAGACCATGGCCCGGGTCCTGGCAGCCTTGAGGAGGAAAGGACAGACAGTGGTAATGGTGACGCATGATCTGGAATTTGCAAGAGCAACTGCAGACAGATGGATTATGCTTGATGAGGGAAGGGTTGTCGGAGGAGGCTCTGCAGCGGATGATTTCAAGGCGGTTGTTGTGAATGAAACGCCTTGATCCCAGAACAAGGTTGGCTGTAGGCTTTCTCGCAATAGCGGCAGTAGTTGCCACAAGAAGGTCCTCAACGGTCGTTGCTGAGCTGATTGCGGTTGTGGGAATTTTGCCGCTGCTGGGATTGATCCGCCCCTGGATTTCGTCCCTGAAATTCATGCTTCCCGTCACAGTACTGGTATTTCTTGTGGGGACAATTTCTTTCAGCCTCGGTGAGGCCCTTTTTCTTTCAATAAGACTTGTGAACCTCCTTACCCTGTCCTTTGTTGTATTTCAAAAGGTCACAGTGAAGGAAATAGGAGAAAGCGCAAGAAAGATCGGCCTTCCTTATGGATTTTCATTTATATTGACATCCTCCATGCGCTATGTGCCCCTTCTGGGTGACCGTCTTGCGGGCATAATGGATGCCCAGAGGTCAAGAGGGATAGATCTTAGACCTCGTCTGAGAAATATCCCCAATTTCCTGGCCCTGGCGGTTCCTCTTCTGGTACAGTCATTCGTTTTGTCGGAACAACTGGCGATGGCCATGGAGGCCAGAGGTTTCAGCATAAAGGGAAGAACCTTCAGAAAGCTGATGAGGCTAGGGCCTGTTGACTGGATACTTATGGCCCTGTCCACGGGGCTGTTTGCCCTTTTTGTCTCGTGGGAGGTTCTGGGGAGCGGGGGGTAAGATTAGCGGCAAATGATCGAACGCGAATATCTGATTTCGGAATATATCGGGCGGTTCACAATGATAGTGGGTGATGTCAACTGCGGCAAGACAACCCTCACACAGAGGATACTTGAAGCATTTGCTGCCGGAGGCAAAGAAGGGATAACCATAGTTGACCTTGCTCCAAGGATAAAGGCCGAGGATACTTTTTTAAAAGGACATCTGTCAGGCATAGGAGGCGGAATCGAGATCCCAAAAACAGGGAGTCTGCTCAAAGAGATAAGAAGGCTCCAGGGGGACATTGCCCCTCCAAGACTCAGGGCCAAAAGCGAGGATGAGGCGATTTTTATTGCAAAGGAAAACGCAAAGATTATTGAAGGTATTTTTTCGCAGGCATTCAGCAGAAAGGTAAGCTATCTTTTTGTAAATGATTGCTCCATGTATCTGCATGCAGGCGATCCACATAAACTCCATGACTGGATAAGGAGTGCGGGTACGGCTGTTGTCAACGGCTATTATGGAAGCAGTCTGGGCAGAGGCGCCATATCCTCCCGCGAAAGGGCGGGGATGGACTATCTGATCAGCAGGTGCGACAGGGTTGTCCGTTTGGAAAAACCGGAAGTAAACTGGAAAAGTTAAACACGGAAGACTATGGCCTTCCGATGCTTAGCTATGTAAGCCATCTATTTGGAGGATCAAAATGAAAAGGGTGCTAACCGTTGCCGGCTCGGATTCAGGGGGCGGAGCAGGTATCCAGGCCGATCTTAAGGCAATAACGGTGCTGGGTGGATATGCAATGAGCGCTGTTACCGCTGTAACAGCCCAGAACACAATAGGTGTTCAGGGGGTGCATCCCCTTCCCGTTGAGTTCATAAGGCTTCAGATGGAATCGGTGATCTCGGATATTGGTGTGGACGCGGTTAAAACCGGGATGCTGGGTGCCCCTCAAGTTGTTGAAGCGGTAGCCGATGTTTTCAGGTCTTATTTGGTGGAGATTGTAGTGGTTGACCCTGTGATGGTGACAAAAAGCGGCGACACATTGCTTTCAGATGATGCCAGGGATGCCATGAAAAAGTTACTTTTGCCCATCGCCCGGGTGGTGACTCCTAATCTGCCCGAGGCATCGGTACTCAGCGGCATTCAGGTTAAAGGAATCAATGCCATGAGGGAGGCTGCAAGGAAGATCCACGAGCTCGGACCGAGATTCGTCCTTGTTAAAGGCGGACATCTGAGAGGCAGGGCGGTGGACATTCTCTTTGATGGAGAGAACTTTCAGGAATATGAATCTCCTCGCCTTGACGGCCGAAATACCCATGGTACCGGTTGCACTTTTTCTGCAGCAATTGCGACCCTGCTTGCCCAGGGTAGATCTGTGCCTGATGCTGTGGGAGAGGCAAAACATTTCATTTCCAGGGCAATTGCCATGGGTATTCCTTTAGGGCGCGGTCACGGCCCGACAAATCCATATGCGCAGGTGCTTTTGTATAAGGACAGGGAGAACGTTCTCAATGAGATGGAAAAGGCTTTAGGCCTGCTTCTTGAGGCAAGACTTGCGAGACTCATACCCGAGGTGAGATCTAATCTGTGTTACGCGCTTCCGGGAGCCTTATCTTATATGGATGTGGCAGGTGTGCCCGGAAGGATCTCAACGGTCGGTGACCGGCTTTTGATATGCAGGAGCCCTGCCTTTGGGGCCTCACGACACATTGCGAGGGTTGTGCTTGCTGCAATGAGGAAGGACCCTCAGATGAGGGCAGCCATGAATATTAAATACTCTAAGGATATTCTAATGCAATGCAGGAAGGCCGGTCTCACCACGGCTTCTTTTGACAGGCGCAATGAGCCTAGGTCAATAAGGGAAAGGGAAGGCTCCACCCTGGATTGGGGAACGGACATGGCCCTTGAAAGTTTCCAGGGTTTTCCGGATCTCATCTTCGATGAGGGAGACGTAGGCAAGGAACCCATGATAAGGGTTTTGGGGAAAAATCCTTCAGAGGTGGCAGGTAAAGTAATCAGGATCGGTATGACCGGAATTTAGTAATAGACGATTTGTCTGGAAACTTTTGACACCTGCATGATTGACATCTATCTTTCACCAAATAAGAATGTCTTTTTCCGGGGGACGCCATGAAGGATTTTCTAAAGGTTATGAAGGCCCTTTCCGATTCCAACCGGGTCAGGATCCTAAAGATGCTTCAGCACAAGGGCGACGGAATGTGTGTCTGCGAGATTCAGGCCGCCCTGGGAATAGCACAGCCAAGCGTTTCAAAGCATCTTAAGATACTTGAAGGGGCCGGATTGGTGGGTTTTAAAAAGGATGGTTTATGGGTCAACTATTATCTGGCCCAAGGAAATTCGTCTCCATATGCCGCCACGCTACTGGGTAATCTCAGGCACTGGCTGGAGGGAGAAACAGAGATCGTAAACCTCCTGAAGCTGCTTCCTTCAATCAACAGGGAGGAGATATGCAGGAAGTGATGGGGAATCAGAGATGGAGATGAAGATCCTTAATAAAAAAGTTAAGGATGTTATAAAGATAGCTAAATATGGTGTTTTTATTGCACCTGCGGTTGTTGTGGATTGAGAGTTTAAAAATTTTCACAATTTAAATTGGAGCTGCTTGCCTTTTCCGATCCTGAAGGAGGAAAGGAAGATGAAGCCGGGCTCTGGAGAAAGAAGAGAGATAGGTATGCTGTATAATTTTTATAATGGATTGATGTTTAGGATTTTCGGTTTTTTGATTTGCCTTGCTGTTTGTGTTTCATGGTACGGTGGTGCCTCAGCCGCTACCACCCTCCGGGAAACATACCCCCGCATAGCAGAAGGTTTTCTAAAGAAGGCAACCCTCAAGAAGCTGGATAACGGTGTAATTCTGGCTTCAAAAGAGGTGACAATAAAGGAATCCGAACTCAACGAGCTTGTCTCAAAGGCAGACTCCAAGATCAGAGATCAGGTCAATAAAAGCCTTTTCTTTGTGCTTGACCATGAGGCAACCAGGCAATTTCTGGTAAAAGAGGCAAAAAAGAACCAGGCTCAGCCTTCAGAATCCGATGAAGATGCCATAAAGCGATTTCTTGAAGGAAAGGCATCCTCGGTTAGCGTATCCGACGATCAGGTCAAAAAGTTTTTCGATGAAAACAAGGAAGCCCTTGGAGGGATTTCCTTTGAAAAGGTTGAGGGCGAGATTCGTGCTTATCTGTCGGAGTTGAAGAGACAGGAGACTGTACAGGAGGCGGTCCTGGGGATTGCCGAGGGGAAAGAAATACTTCTTGATGCGGACTGGGTAAAGAAGCATTACGAGCTTGCAATAGACAATCCCGTTGAAAAGGCAAGGGGCTCAGGTGTGCCGAGCCTTGTCGAGTTCGGCGCTACAGGGTGTAAGCCCTGTGACATGATGCAGCCTATCCTCGAAAAACTCAGGAAAAAATACGAGGGCAGGCTGAACGTGGTCTTCCTGAATGTTTCCCAGGAGCAGATACTGGGGGCTCGTTATGGAATTAGAACCATTCCTGTGCAGGCCTTCTACGACAAGGATGGTAAAGAGGTGCACAGGCACGTGGGTTTTTATCCTGAGACCGAGGTGGAGGGAGCCCTTTCAAGGATGGGGGTTAAATAAGAAAATCCTTGTTGGGCGGGGAAACCCGCCCAACATTTTTAAGCGCCTTCTTCTTCATAAACGTTTGCAATACAGCACAGAAAGGTCGCCTGCTCGGACCGGCTCAGGTTTTTCATGCTGTGGGGTTCCATGCTCGGCACAAATATCACATCCCCAGGACCAACCTTCTGTTCATGGGTAACGGCCTCTGTTTCCTGGTCATGGCCGCGCACGGATAGAGAGCCCGTGAGCATATACATTGTCTGTGTATAGAAATGGTTGTGAATAGGTATCTCTCCAAGGGGGCCTACTGTAAAGAACCGGAGGCCGTAATCGGGTGAATCAGGGGGGCCTGCCTGACTGAGCCATCTTATTGTAACCTTTATTACCTCCCTCTGTACTCCCTTATAGGGGAATTTCTCTATGG
>QZIK01000053.1 GCA_003599015.1 Desulfobacteraceae bacterium
CTTGCCTGTCCCTGACTCTCCTGTTATAAGGACCCCCGCCTCCGAAGCCGCCACTTTGGCCACAAGTTCCAGGAGGTTCACCATTGCAGGACTTGATCCTATTATCTTACCCCTGTCAAATCCTTGTCTCAGATTTTCCTTAAGGAGTTTATTTTCTTCCCTCAGTTGCTTGTGTTCCAGGACCCTATCCATGACAATCTTAAGTTCGTCAAAGTCAAGGGGTTTGGTCAGATAGTCGTACGCCCCGCTCTTCAAGGCCTCCCTGGCAGTTTCAACAGACGAATAGGCAGTCATAATAATAATCGGAATTGAGGGGTTATAGCGCCTTATCTCTCCCAGAGCCTGCAGACCTGATACCTTGACCATTCTTATGTCCATCAATATCAAGTCAAAGGGCTTTTGCTGGGCGAGCTCAATTGCTGCTCCACCATCGTCCGCCTCGGTTATCCTGTATCCCCATCCCCCAAGAAGGGTCCTCAGCATAGTACGATGTCCCCTGTCGTCATCCACTACAAGGACGCTCTTTTCGCTCTTCATCTTGCCTCCGTTGATCCATCGGCTGGAAGAGTTATAGTCACTGAGGTACCTGATCCGGGTCTGGATGTTATCCCCACCTCGCCTCCGTGTGCATGAACAATCTTGTGAACAAGTGCCAGCCCAAGACCTGTACCTGTGGGTTTGGTTGTAAAATAGGGATCAAAAACATGCTCAAGGTCCTCATCTTTTATGCCCTTGCCCGTGTCTGTAACAACTATGCTGACAGTATTCTTTACTATGTCTCTGGTTGCTTCAACCCTCAGGGTTCCCCCCTTTTCCATGGCTTCCATGGCGTTGATATAGACATTTAGAAGGACCTGTTTTATCTTATCCTTGTCAAGGCAGACATCTCCTTGATTCTCAAGGTCTCCAAGCTTGATATCAATTCCCTTGAATGCGGCATCCCCTTCAATCATTTTTATGGTGTGGTTTATAAGTACAGGAAGTGGGACCGTTTCCCTTTCTATACTCATGGGTCTTGCAAATTCCAGGAGCTGGCCTATAACCCGGTTCAGGCGTTCCACCTCATCTATCATAACGCCGGCTATCTCCTGATCTTCCGGAATATCCCGGTACCTGTCCCTGAAATAGGTTGCAAAACCCTTGATTGAACTAAGGGGGTTCCTTATCTCGTGGGCGACACCGGCAGCAAGCATCCCAATAGAGGCAAGGCGCTTGTTTCTTTCAACCTCTTCCTTGAGCCGCTTTACCTCACTTAAGTCTCTGAAGATAAAAACACATTCTTCACTATTCTTCTCATTTCCCCCCAGCGAGGTAGCAATGAGATCAAGCGGTATCCACTGGCCGTCTCCAAGCCGGCAGTTAATCTCCCTCTCAGTAACAGGCACCTTTTTCACTTCTCTGAGGATTTTTGAAAAGGTCTCCGGTGCCACATCTTTAAGCTTTTTATTGACCGCTTCGCTGGCTTTAAGTCTTAGAAGAGTCTCTCCTGTACGATTAAGCAGCGCTATGTTTCCATCTCTATCCACTACCATAAGACCTATGGGGATATTGTAAACAAGTGTTTCTGTAAAGGCCTTAACCTTTGAAAGAGACGTCCTGGTACTCCGGTAAGCCTGGGCCAGAAAAATAGATACAATACCGGCAAGGCCCAGGAGCAAGAGCCCTGCTCCCATGACTACAGTGTGAGTTACGTCTTCCCTGCGGCTGGCCTCAACAGGCTCCATATCAAGACCAACAAAGATTGCATGAGGCTGATTCCAATCCCTTTCTAGCCAAGGTGTATGCTGCCATCGCGGGGAGTCTCTTCCCATTAACCTCCCTGGTCTGGGGTGGCGGGTTGGGGCAAATTGCCTAAACACCTCAAAGACCAGCTCTCCACTTTCGCTTCGCACCTCTCTCCATTCAATCCTGGCTGACCTTGCTATCCCTGCGGGATCAAGTTCCTTAGCATATGTTTTCCCTACCATTGATGGATCGCTGTGGGCCACTGCCACTCCGTTATGGTCTGTGACAATGAGATAAACAATATCAGATTGTTGGGCAGTTTCAGAAAGAAGTCTTTGCAACTGATATCCTCCACCCCACATGCCCATCATTCCTGTTCTAGCGCCTGCTTCAAAGGACCTTATAAGTGCAGCCCCCTTCTCCTTCATCAGATTTATTGTATTGCTCCTTTGCCGATTAATGGTGTCAAAGGTCACAAACCCGAGTATAGGCACAAGGATCAGGAGAACTCCCAGTATTACCCAGGGAGGGATGAGTAACCATGACCAGTTTCTGCCTATTTCACCCAATCCGTTCCTCCTTTTTTCTTAACTGCTTTCATGCCACGTCATCTCTGAAAGCGGCTGCGTCATTCCGGCGCAACCGGAATGACGGGATTGGCCATAACACCCCGACGGGGTTCTTCACTTTTCTCATTTTCAGCCCTTATAACCAACAGGTACGCAAAAGTCGGATGAATCAGATTAATTCACTATGCAATATGAATACCGTAATACCATTCAGTCTGTGTCACAGTATCCGGAAAGCAATCAAAGCCCTTTTCATGTACTATTACACCGCCACTGTATACTATGTATCCACATGAGAACAAGATTGAACAACAAGGTGGATACAAATTATCCATATACCCATCGTCTTACGCGACATACTTTTCTACTGACTGTCATCTTGTTTATTTTGGAAACTATATCAAAAGGATATGACTACTTCTCGGCCCCGGCACAGATGTTGCTTTAAGTTGATTCCAAATAGGCACCTCAAGATCCGCAACCCGGGTAGGATCAGGGGGGTCATGATGAGTAATGAAAAACAAATTAAGATTAACAAGGGAGGTAGGAAAATGAAAAAGATAGGAACACTTGTAATGGTTGGTCTTTTGGTGGCGGCACTCGCTATGCCTGTCCTTGCATGGGGACCGGGAAGAGGAGGCGGATTTGGTGGCGGCCCAGGCTCATGCTGGCGCCAGGGAGGAGGCCCAGCTGCGGACCTGAGCCCCGAACAGGAAGCCAAGCTTGACGAACTGGCCCAAAAGTTTGAAAACGAGACATCTGCACTTAGAAACGAAATCAGGACAAAGTCTCGTGAGCTGAACCTCCTTCTCAATTCAGCAACTCCTGATTCAGCCAAGGCTATTGCCCTGCAGAGAGAGCTGAGCGATCTGAGGGCGCAGATGGATCAAAAGAGGCTTGAGTACAGGCTCACTACAAAGGAAATCGCCCCGGCACAGGCCGGTTGGTTTGGTGGATTCATGAAAGGTCCCGGGGGACGGGGGCCCTGCTGGAACTAGAAGTTTTAATCTATCCGGGGGATGGATGGGCACCCATCCCCCCATTTAAGCATAAGTTTTTCTTTTCCTGGCCTTAACGATCCTGAACCTCTGAGCATAATCCCTAATACGGACCACATCACCATATGCGCCGCTTGAGCCCATAAGATACATTACCTTTTGCGTCTGGTGGGGTGCCATCTCCAGAAAAAGCCGCCCATCGGGATGCATCAACTCGTGGGCCTCTTTGACTATCAAATCAATAAGTTGAATTCCATCTGTGCCCCCGTAAAGAGCGACTTTTGGTTCATGGAATTTAATTTCTACAGGGAGGTCCTTCCACTCTTCATCAGAAACATAAGGCGGATTGGAAACAATCAGATCGAAATATATAGAGCCGCCTCTAAAGGGCTCAAAAAGATCTCCTTCAACAAAGGTTATATTGTCTGCCACGCCGTGACGCAGGGCGTTTTCCCTTGCAACCTCAAGAGCTCCTTTTGAGATATCCGTTGCCCAGACCCTGCATCCCGGAACCTCCCTGGCAATGGAGACAGCAACAGCCCCTGATCCCGTACCAAGCTCAAGGATCTTTATCTCTTTTGAGGCTCCCAGGCCCTTTGCCGCCGCAAGGGTCTGCTCGACAAGCAGTTCTGTCTCAGGTCTCGGAATCAAGACATTGTGATTAACAATAAAATCAAGGGACCAGAACTCGCGGACACCTGTAATATACTGAAGCGGCTCTCCCTTTGCCCTGCGAACCACAAGACCTCGGTAGCCAGAAAGATCGTAATCACTGATGGGGTTGTCAAAATTAAGGTAAAGGGAGACCCTGTCGGTTGAAAGCTGATGTGCGAGGAGGACCTCTGCGGTAAGCCTTGGACTTTCTACTCCCTTTTCTTTAAGATAGTCAGAGCTTATTCTGACAAGTTCCCCTATGCTTCGGACCTTGGAAGGCATCGGAACTATTGATGTGCGCCCTTCTTGAGGGCCTCACTCCTGAAATAGGTAATAATTGGGTCTACGATCTGATCCAGCCCCCCGGCAAGGACGTCTTCTAGTTTGTAGAGGGTAAGGCCGATCCTGTGATCGGTGACTCTGGCCTGGGGAAAATTATAGGTCCTGATCCTTTCACTCCTGTCACCCGTTCCCACCATGCTTTTCCTGTCCTGAGAAATTCGATCCTCCTGCTCCTGTCTTTCCTGTTCCAAAAGCCTGGATCTGAGCACCTTCATGGCCTTGGCTCTGTTTTTGTGCTGGGATTTCTCATCCTGGCATGTGACAACAAGTCCCGTAGGCAGATGGGTTATCCTGACCGCGGAATCTGTGGTATTTACGTGCTGGCCACCGTGGCCTGAGGAACGGAATACATCAACCCTGAGGTCTTCAGGATTTATCTGTACCTCAACCTCCTCAGCCTCAGGCAATACGGCAACGGTAACGGCAGAGGTATGTATCCTGCCCTGGGCCTCTGTTTCCGGCACCCTCTGGACACGATGGACTCCGCTTTCATATTTCAACCTGCTGTAAGCGCCTTCCCCCTCAACAAGGAAAATGATCTCCTTCAAGCCTCCAATGCCTGTCTCGTGGCGGCTGAGCACCTCTGTTCTCCATCTTCTCTTCTCGGCATAGCGGAGGTACATCCTGAAAAGGTCCGATGCAAAGAGGGCTGCCTCTTCGCCACCCGTACCCGCCCTTATTTCAACAATGATGTTTTTTTCATCATTGGGATCCCTTGGAAGAAGAAGCATCATCAGCCCTTTTTCCATAGAAGAAAGCCTTTCCTCCAGCTTTTCAATCTCCTCCCTGGCCAGCTGGCGCATCTCCGGGTCAGGATCATCCAGAAGCAGGCGGCTGCTTTCAAGCTCATCTTTTGCCGCCTTGTAGTCCCAGTAAGCCCTGACAATAGGTTCAAGGCTTCTATGTTCCTTTGCGTGACCCTGATATGTCTTTTGGCTCTGAACTACCGCAGGATCTGCCAAAAGGCGCTCCAGCTCCAGATAGCGATTCTCTATGTCCTCTACCTTTTCAAACATCCTGATGCCTCTGATCCCATTTTCTCCTGGAGGTTTCCCTGAAAAAGGCCGTCCCAGGAGTGTTCCCGTTCAGATTCACAGTTTCCGTAAATGCAAAACCCCCCGGCCAACCAATAAGGCCTGTGGGGGGTTGCTGAAGGCCGGAAACAAGCTGTAGTCGAACCTGGGCCGCGAACCTACTTGCCTTCCTCAAACTTTGCGTATTTTCTCCTGAATCGCTCAACGCGACCAGCCGAATCGACCAGCTTCTGTTTGCCTGTAAAAAATGGATGGCATAGGGAGCAGATCTCAACATTTATCTCCTTCATAGTGGAGCCGGTTTCAAATTCATTGCCGCAGGCACATTTGACCACACTCTTGTGACGCTTAGGGTGTATTCCCTCTTTCATATCAGAAAATCCTCCATATTTTCTCGACTATTCGCTCATGGAAGCGAGAAAGTGTTTATTATCTTTTGTTCCTTTCATCTTTTCAAGTAAAAACTCCATACTGTCAACCGGAGTAAGTGGAGCAAGGAGTTTTCGTAAAATCCAGATACGGTTCAGATCCATCTGCTCCAGAAGGAGCTCTTCCTTTCTTGTCCCTGAACGGTTTATGTCTATTGACGGGAAAACTCTTCTGTCGCTCAGTCGTCTGTCAAGATGTATCTCCATATTGCCTGTGCCCTTAAATTCCTCGAAGATCACCTCATCCATCCTGCTTCCTGTATCAACCAAGGCCGTGGCTATTATGGTCAAACTTCCCCCCTCCTCTATGTTCCTTGCGGCGCCAAAAAACCTCTTGGGCTTATGAAGGGCGTTGGAGTCAAGACCTCCCGACAGGATCTTGCCGCTGGGCGGGACAACTGCATTATAAGCCCTAGCAAGGCGGGTGATGCTGTCAAGCAGTATAAGCACATCCCTTTTGTGCTCCACAAGCCTTTTCGCCTTTTCGATTACCATCTCAGCAACCTGGACATGTCTATGGGGAGGCTCATCAAAGGTCGAACTGATTACCTCAGCCTCCACGGAGCGCTGCATGTCGGTGACTTCCTCCGGCCTTTCGTCTATTAGAAGCACTATCTTGTGGATGGACCTATCATTGGCTGTGACACTGTTGGCGATGTTCTGGAGAAGCATCGTCTTGCCGGTCCTTGGCGGCGCAACTATAAGACCTCTTTGCCCTTTTCCTATGGGGGTCATGAGGTCCATAATCCTGGCAGACATATTGTCCGGCGTTGTCTCAAGCTTTATCCTTTTGTTGGGATAAAGAGGCGTCAGATTGTCAAAGAGAATCTTTTCCTTGGCCGCCTCAGGCTCTTCAAAGTTGACTTTCTCAACCTTCAGGAGCGCAAAATACCTCTCAGAGTCCTTGGGGGGTCTTATCTGGCCTGAGATAGTATCACCGGTTCGGAGGAGGAATCTCCTAATCTGGGAAGGCGATACATAGATATCATCCGGCCCGGGTAGATAGTTGGCATCCGGAGCCCTGAGAAAACCGAAGCCATCGGGAAGTATCTCCAGCACACCTGTCCCATAAATCAAGCCGTTTTGCTCAGAATGGGCCTGAAGAAGAGAGAATATCAGGTTCTGTCTGGGCATTCCTGACGCACCCTCAATACTCAGCCCGCGGGCAAGGGCAGTCAGTTCGCTTATTTTCATTTTCTTTAGTTCTTCAAGATTCATACAATTGTTCTCCAAATAATAATCTTTGGCTGCCTAAAAGAGGCCTTCTCTCGGCTCCGGAAACCAGGCCGCCAATTCTCCAGTCCCAGGACGGAATCTAATTTTGGGTTCATCATTTTTAATACAGGTGGATGTGGCTCCTTGGATCACTTTTAAGCTAATCAGGGTGTTCGGCCTTCGCCGAATCCTCCAGAGGGTAGGATTTATTTTTCACTATTGATAATAATTATATTCCCGTGGGTGTCAATTGCTTTTATGTTAAGAATCTGGTTTTTCGCCTCTATCAAGTGCCTTTAAAATTACCTCCATGTCATCAGGCACAGGTGCCTCAAATTCCATGTAGCGCCCTGATGCCGGATGCCTTATCCCCAACGACCTTGAGTGGAGAAGCTGCCTTGAAACCCTGGGCAGCAATCCATCCTTCCATGCCTTATGGGACGCCTCTCTGGTGCGGCTATATCCATAAACTGCATCCCCAACTACAGGATGCCCGAGATGGGACATGTGCACCCTTATCTGATGGGTTCTCCCGGTCTTAAGAGTCACTGAAATAAGAGAAAAGCCGATCTCAAAGTCTTTAAGTCTGCGCCAGATGGTAAGGGCCGCCCTGCCTCCATTGAGTACCACAGACATCTCCTTGCGTCTCCTGGGATGCCTGCCTATGGCAAAATCCACCGTTCCTTTGGCCTCTTCCATCCTTCCATGCACTATGGCCAGATACTCCTTTTTGACCTCCCCTGCCTGGAACTGGCCTGAAAGTGCCAGATGACTCTCATCATCCTTTGCCATTACCATAACGCCTGAGGTGTCCTTGTCAAGCCTATGCACTACGCCTGGCCGCTCTACGCCGCCTATACCTGAGAGTCCTCTGCATCTTGCAAGGACTCCATGGACCAGCGTCCCTGCATGGTGCCCGGCAGCAGGGTGGACTACAAGGCCGGCCGGCTTGTCTATGACTATAATATGCCCGTCTTCGTACAGGACATCGAAAATGACGTGTTCCGGTTTAAGGCCGCAGGGAACAGCATGAGGTATTCGAGCGGTTACAACCTCGCCCGGGCTCAGCCTGCGGCTTGGTTTGCACAGGGCGCCGTCCACCAGGACCATGCCTTCCTTGATAAGTGCCTGTATTCGAGTCCTTGAAAGTCCAGTAGGCTTTGATGAAAGAAACTGGTCGAGCCTTGTCTGCCAGTCCTTGTCGCCGATGGTCCAGGAATAGCTGTCTTCGCCGAAAGACACTTTGCCTACGATATGGGACCGCGATCGAGAAGGATGTCAAGATCCTTGGCCACTTCCTCTTGTTGAACTTTCTTTGCCAGAGACAACTCCCTTAAAAGAAGGCTGCGAGCCGTATCCAGCATCTTCCTTTCACCAAAGGAAAGTTCCTTCTCGCTTTTGAGTATCCAGAGATCGCGATAGACCTCAGCCACCTCATAGGGCGACCCGGTCTTTATCTTCTCCATGTATTCCCTGTAGCGCCTGTTCCAGGTCTGATTATCCGAAGGGGCATCGCGCCTCTTCAGAATCGAATAGACCTTGCTCACCTCACCTTGATCTATTATATCTCTAAGGCCTACATGCTCGGCATTGCCGGTAGGAATCATTATAATCATGCCGTTGTCGAGGATTCTCATTACATAGAAGTCTTGCTGGCAACCGGAGATCTCCTGTCTTTCTATTCTTTCGATCACCCCTACGCCGTGGGCCGGATATACCGCCAAATCACCTACGCTAAACATCCAACCTCCCGTCTCTTTCCATGCCAATGCAGTAATGTGAAAAGCAACGTGTCATACACCCTGCCTCCCTGGACATATCTGCACTCGTCAATGGCGAGCGTAACAGCTCTGGGGGGCCGAAAACCCGGCCCCCCAGACATCCGCATTGGGAAGCCCCTGTACCCTTCTAGAACTTAAGGAAGAGTCCTATGGCAGGCAGAATCGGGGCGATGACCAGTGAAACTATCGACATCAGCTTGATGAGGATATTCATGGCAGGCCCGGAGGTATCCTTGAATGGATCTCCCACCGTATCGCCTACGACCGCCGCCTTGTGGTTCTGGGAGCCCTTTCCTCCCAGATTTCCGGCCTCGATGTATTTCTTGGCATTGTCCCATGCGCCGCCTGCATTGGCCATAAAAAGCGCCAGGAACGCGCCCATTGTTAGTGCCCCGAGAAGCATTCCACCCAGGGCCTCTTTGCCGAGAAGAAAACCTACCGCCACTGGGGCAAGCACCGTAACGATACCGGGGGCCACCATCTCTCTAAGGGCAGCGCCGGTTGCTATGGTCACACACTTTGCCGGATCTGGCTTTGCGCCGGGCTTTCCCTCAAGAAGGCCGGGAATCTCCCTGAACTGACGCCGGATTTCCTCCACTATACTGAAGGCCGCCCTTCCAACAGAGGTCATGGTAAATGCAGCAGCCAGCATGGGAATGATGCCGCCGATAAACACGCCGATCACCACCATGGGATTGGTAAGATCTATAACCTTAAGCCCGGTTGCCTGGGTATATGCCACAAAAAGGGCAAGGGCCGTAAGTGCGGCAGAACCTATTGCAAATCCTTTTCCTATGGCCGCTGTTGTATTTCCAAGGGCGTCAAGGCTGTCTGTGATCTTTCTGGTCTCATGTCCGAGACCCGACATCTCAGAGATACCGCCCGCGTTATCCGCAATCGGTCCGTATGCATCCACCGTCATGGTGGCGCCCACTGTTGCAAGCATTCCAACAGCCGATAGTCCTATGCCGTATATGCCGGCAGTCATATAACCCACATAGGTGGCAACGCATATGCCCAGCATGGGGAGATATGTGGACTGCATCCCCACAGCCAGTCCGGCGATGAGGACTGTTGCGGGACCGGTCTTGGACTGATCGGCGATGCGTTTGACCGGAGGTCCGGAGGTGTAATATTCAGCCAGAAGACCAATGGCAATACCGCAAAGCAGTCCTGAGAAGATCGCCCAGAATGCTCCCATGGGCATGCCGAGGCCCTTTGTGACTATAACACTCAGTATTATGAATATGATGGCCGCAACAAATGTGGTATATCTGAGTGCGCCTGCGGGGTTACCGGACTGAAAAATCTTTATTGAAAACACACCAACAATAGAGCTCAACATTCCAGCCATAACTATCAAAATTGGCATTGCCATGTATTTGAGTTTTATGGCCACTGCATCAAGGCCCTGCAGGGACGGATAGCTCTTGATAAAAGCCGCAAGTTCAGCCGGTGTATTGAGGGCAAGCGTAGCGCCTATTGCTATGGTGGCAATAACCGATCCCACATAGGATTCAAATATGTCGGCGCCCATTCCTGCAATGTCTCCAACGTTGTCGCCTACGTTGTCGGCTATGACACCGGGATTGCGCGGGTCGTCTTCAGGGATACCGGCCTCAACCTTTCCGACAAGATCCGCACCCACATCAGCGGCCTTTGTATATATTCCACCGCCTACACGGGCAAAGAGCGCTATGGAGCTTGCACCCATTGCGAATCCGTTTATGTACTGAGCCGTATCAGGGTTTCCGCCGTAAATCCAGAACCAGAAGCCGAGTCCCAGAAGCCCAAGACCTGCCACTGCCAGACCCATGACCGAGCCTGAAAAATAAGATACATTAAGAGCCTTGGCCTGTCCGTGCTTGTTTGCCGCCTCGGCGGTTCGGGAGTTACCTTTCGTGGCAGCCGTCATACCGGAATATCCCGCCGCTATGGACAAAAATGCACCTGTTACAAATGCAATTGAAGTCTTCCAGGAAACTCCCCATCCGAGAAGAATGAACACAACCACAATAAAGATTAGAAGAACTGAGTACTCCTTTTTCAAAAAGGCCATGGCACCCTTATGTATCATGCTTTCCAGCTCCTGCATGAGAGGATTGCCATTGGGTTGCTTCTTGACATAACCGTAGATTAGAAAGGCAACGATTAAACCAAAAATCCCCAAAAAGGGAGCAACATAGGTTAATCCCTGCATCAGTCACATACCTCCTCATTAGAATAGTTATTGCGATTTACAACATTCATCGCCGCTTCAACTCCCTCTTTTACCACCAGTCTGCACGCCCCTGCGGCCACAGCAACCGCCCTGGAAAGGGTATCCCTCTCATCCTCATAGCACGGAGCAAGCACATAATCCTCAATGGCCTCACCGTAACGGGGCCTTCCAATTCCCACCTTTACCCTGGGAAACTCGGGGCTCCCAAGATACTTTATTATGGAGAGAACCCCCTTATGACCTGCCGCGCCTCCACCCTTTGAGACCTTAACCCTCCCCAACTGGAGGTCAAGGTCATCATGGATCACCAACACATTGGCTGTCTCCACCCGGTAGTAATCAGCAGCCGCCCTGACCGCCATGCCACTGTTGTTCATGAAGGTCAAGGGACACAGGAAGACCAGGTTTTTGTTCTCCCAGGTCGTCCTTGCACTCCTTGATTGAAAGCTCCGGCGGGTAATCGAAACACCTAACTCCCGGCTCCAGGCATCCAGGACCCTAAAGCCAACGTTGTGCCTTGTTGCCCTGTAAGACTCGCCGGGATTGCCAAGCCCCACAATCAAGTACACCTCTTAATACCTCGCCTTCACCCCCTTTCCCAAAAAGAATTACGACTCTTCTTTTACTTCAGTCTTTCCGGCAGCCTCTTCCTCCTCCCCTTCCAATGCAGCCTTTTCAGTCGCTGCGGTGTGGGGTGCCGATACGACCGCAACGGTTATATCTCCATCTTCCACGGCTGCAATTCCTTCGGGAAGTAAAATATCTTTTATGTGAAGAGACTGGCCCACCTCCAGACCTGCCACATCAAGATCAATGGAGCTGACAGCCTTGTCCGGCAGACATGAGACAACAATCTCTCTCTTCACATGCTCCAGCACCCCACCGCTTTTAATTCCCACAGGGGTGTTCACCAGCCTTATTGGGATCTGTATCTCAATTTCCTCATCCAGAGAGATCTCGTAGAAATCCGCATGAATAACAGTGTTCTTAATATGGTCCGTCTGCAGTTCCTTGATCATTGCAGGATGAATCTCACCCTCCCCTGAGGACGAAAGATTGAGGTCCACCAGGATCTGGTCAGAACCGCCTCTTCCCAAAAGCCTTTCCAGTTGCTTTGCATCCACCGACAGCATAAGCGGTTTTCTTTTTGGGCCATACAGGATGGCCGGCACAATGCCCTGGGCCCGCAGCCTTCCAGCGGCGCCCTTTCCCTTCAATTCCCTTACCTGGGTATCCAATAATGGCCTTGCCACATTACACCTCCGAGATAATAAAATTTTTCACAAGCATAAAAAAGCCACCACCTTTACAGGTCGGCGCTCTTATACAAAAAGAGTGCTGACTGACTGAGAGTGGTAACTCCTTTTGATAGTTTCACCCAAGAGATCCGCAACAGAAAGCACTGTCATCCTGCCGCATGCCTTTGCCCTTTCCCCGAGGGGTATTGTGTTGGTGACGACAATGGTCTCTATCGCGGATTTTTCGATTCGTTCCACAGCAGGACCTGAAAGCACGGGATGCGTGCAGCAGGCATGTATTGCGCATGCCCCTCTTTTTTTGAGGGCTGCGGCGGCCTGAGTCAAAGTTCCCGCTGTGTCCACCATGTCGTCCAGGATAACCGCGGTCTTACCCGCCACTTCACCTATAATATTCATTGCCTCGGCCTCATTGGGGGCCTCCCTTCGCTTGTCTATAATGGCAAGGGATGCATCAAGCCTTTTGGCAAAGGCCCTGGCCCTCTCAACTCCGCCGGCGTCAGGTGAGACTATTACCAGATTATCGCTGAAGTTGGCATGAATGTATTTGAGAATGACAGGCGCTGCGAAAATATTGTCCACAGGGATGTTGAAATATCCCTGTATCTGGCCTGCATGGAGATCCATGGCAACTACCCTGTGGGCACCGGCCATGGTTATCAGATCTGCCACCAGTTTGGCACTTATGGGAACCCTCGGTTTGACCTTGCGATCCTGCCTTCCATATCCGTAATAAGGAATCACTGCCGTGATCCTCTTTGCCGAAGCCCTTTTCATCGCGTCTATTATGATGAGGAGCTCCATGAGGTTGTCGTTGACAGGAGGACAGGTTGATTGAAGTATGAAAACATCCCTTCCCCTTACGTTTTCACCCACCTCCACCTGGGTCTCCCCATCGCAGAATCGCTTGCTGCTTATGGCCCCGGGCTTGATCCCCAGGTATTGGCACACTTCCCTGGTCAGGTCCGGATTGGATGTTCCTCCGAAAAGCTTAAGTTCTGGTTCAAAACTCATAAGTTATACCAATAGGCGTCTGGCTGGGGTGGGAGGATTCGAACCTCCGAATGCGGGCTCCAAAGGCCCGTGTCTTACCGCTTGACGACACCCCATCCCCCTGTGGCCTCGCTTTCCCCATCAACCTTATTCTCCACCGGCACTGCAAAAACCTGGCCCAATTTCATGGACATGAGGCCGGCTTGCGCCTCAAGTGCCTTGGTTTCTGTTCTGAATACCCCATACACGCTGGGTCCACTACCTGACATTAGGGCACCTTCCGCGCCTGCATCCTCCAAGAGTTCCTTAATGCGGGTAATGACAGGAAAACGTGCAGCGGTGACGGCCTCCAGGTCATTTGTAAAGAAACCTGCCACCTCAAATGGAGTTGCATTGAAAGCAGTTATATTAGAATCTAAGTTACCGCTTGTCAAGCTGAATTTAAGATTCTGGTATACCCAGGCTGTAGACACCTGAAAAGGCGGAACTACGATCACATACCAGAGCAAGGGCCAGTCATAAATAGGCTCCAGCAGCTCTCCTACACCCTTTGCCAGGGCAGGCCTGCCAAGGAGAAAAAAGGGTACGTCCGCACCCAGTTTCAAGGCAATCTCCCTTAAGGCAGAACCGTCAAGAGGGTTACCGAATATCCTGTTCAAAGCCATAAGGGTTGCTGCAGCATCGCTGCTGCCCCCTCCCAGTCCTGCCGCCACAGGTATACCCTTCTCAAGATGGATTGAGACCCCTCTTGCAATACCGGTGCTTGAAAAAAACGCCTCTGCTGCTCTAAGGACCAGATTATCCATGCCTAGAGGAACGAAATAGCCGTCTGCGGTCATGCTTATCTCACCGTCGGACGCTTTGAACATCAACCGGTCATAGAGTGCAACCGGGACCATGACTGTAACAAGCTCGTGGTAGCCATCAGGTCTTATGCCCGTTACCTTAAGGCCCATATTGACCTTGGCCGGGGTCCTTAACCTGAGCAGGACATCTCCCGCATTGCCGGAGACACAAGTATCCTTCATTTTGTAAGCTTAACGTAGCGGAGCCTGAGCTCGGTCAGAATACTTTCCAAAAACTTTTCTTCTTCCCGGGAAAGGTTCCCTTTGGTCTTTTCCCTCAACATCCCCAGGGTATCTATTGAATGCTTTGCCAGAGGCAAATCCTGTTTTTTTTCTCCAGTCTGTGGATCGGCTATCTCCCCCAAATGAAAGAGTGCCGTGGAACTGAGACTGAATATAAAGGAACTGAAGTTTACCTCAGGCAAAGGCGGCCTTGCGGTCTCTTTTGCTGCCCCATTCTCACGGCCGTCCGTATCCTTTTTCATCTGAGGTTTGTCGCCCTTTGCTTCACCCTTTTCGTCAAAGCTCCTTCTGTCCTTTATGACAAAACCTTTATCCTCTCCAGCCATGACACTACTCCTAAAGCTCTATAGTCCTTACTGAATCAACCTGAGATAGCCCTATCAGCTCCTCAAGCGCCTCCTTACCGACCCTGGAGCCGGTACTCAGGAGGATTATGTTTTTCCTGCCATGATACTTCTGGCCCACCTGCATACTGTTTATATTTATATCATGCCTGCCGAGGGTCGTCCCTATGAGGCCTATAACTCCAGGTCTGTCATCGCTTTGTATCAGCAGAAGGTGACCCTCCGGTACTGCCTCCAGATAAAAATCATTTATGCGGATAATCCTGGGCATTCTTG
>QZIK01000054.1 GCA_003599015.1 Desulfobacteraceae bacterium
ATCTTCCATCTGTATGAATGTCCCGCCTGCCTGTGGAATCCTCTCCGAGATGTGCTCGGCTATCTCTGTGGCAGGCGTTATGGGGTATCCCCCGAAAAATTTGCAGCCTGCGGCCAGGGCCCCCTCAGCGCAGGCCACATCGCCTGTCATGAAATGCACGCCTGTAAGTACTGTTTTGGTCATCTAAGCTCCACTGCCTGCCATTTCCTTTTGGGAAATACGCTGTAGTTATCAAGATGTCTTGTCAGACAGAGCCTGCCTCTAAGGAATATATTGCAAACTCGGGACAGATGATCTCGCAGAAATGGCAATTGACGCAGTCATCTTGTTTTGTTAAAGCCGGGGGGTGGTACCCCTTTCTGTTGAATCTGGTGGAGAACTCCAGCACCTTACGCGGACAGAAGTCAATACAGTATCCACATCCTTTGCAGCGGTCCTCAAGGATGTGAACGATCCCTTTCGGAACTTGTATGGCCTCTGAGTCTAGTGGTGTCCTCCAGAGTTTCATGGTGTATTCCTTAAGATCGAGATAAAATTCTTCTTGAGGACAATTCGTATAGTTTTCTTCCAGAATATTGTCAAGCTAATTCTAGCCGAGACACTTAATAAAAGAAAATACCCCCCCTATTTTTGTAGGGGTATTTAACGAAAGTCAAGGAGCCCTAATTTTCTCCTGTAAGATTGCTCAGCTTTCTGACAGGAAATTTTAGGGACTTTGTGGCCTAAGGGAATGATTGAAGCAAGGCCTGCGGAGTGTCCTTGAAAAAAAGCTGGGGGTATTCTTAAAAAGTGGTTTTTTGCTCAACGACAATTAAAATCCGAGATTTATTGACACGGCAGGAGCCGATAGGGTAATTTTTCAGTGCATGAGATGCTGTTTTAAATAATATCGCTTAGGTATTTAAATAGAGAATATTTGTGAAAGGGAGCAATCAAGATGCCCAATACAGTGGTTGTGGGGACCCAATGGGGGGATGAAGGCAAGGGTAAGGTGGTGGATCTTTTGACGGCCAATGCTCAGCTCGTGGTCAGATTCCAGGGGGGGGCCAATGCAGGGCATACCCTTGTGGTCGGAGGAAAACAGTTTATATGTCATCTTATACCTTCCGGGATCCTGCATTCTGGAAAAAAGTGCGCCATCGGAAACGGAGTGGTGGTGGACCCAGAGGTTCTTCTTAAGGAGATGGATGCGCTTGGAAAGGCCGGTATTGGTATAGACCCGGACAGGCTGACGCTGAGTGAAAAAGCGCATGTTATTATGCCCTATCACAAGGCCATAGACCAGGCAAGGGAGGCATTGAAGGGAAAAGACATGATAGGTACCACCGGCCGGGGGATAGGTCCCTGTTACGAAGACAAGGTAGGCCGCATGGGGATAAGGGCCGTTGATTTGACAGAACCGGCAATCTTCAGGCGCAAGGTGGAGGTCAATTTAAAGGAGAAAAATCATTATCTGGTTAATTATCTTGGTGCAAAACCTTTTGATTTAGAGACGATAGTTGCAGAGTACCTGCGGATGGCCGAAAGGCTTAAGCCGTACATAGACGATCTTTCCAATGACTTTGAAAGGATCCGCCGGGATAAAGGAAATATACTTTTTGAAGGAGCACAGGGAACCCATCTTGATGTTGATCACGGAACCTACCCATATGTGACGTCATCAAATCCGGTTTCCGGCACCGCCTGTTCAGGTGCCGGGGTAGGCCCGCATGAGCTTCACCACATACTGGGCATTGTAAAGGCCTATACCACCAGGGTGGGGGCCGGCCCCTTTGTCACGGAGCTTAATGATGCCACTGGAGAATACATCCAGCAAAAGGGGCGGGAGTTCGGGGCTACCACCGGGAGAAAAAGGCGTTGCGGCTGGCTTGATCTTGTGGCCGTGGGAGACGCTGCAAGGTTGAACGGCCTTGACAGCCTTGCGATTACAAAACTTGATGTTCTGACAGGACTCGATACCTTGAGGATTTGCGTGGGCTATGAGCTGGATGGTCAAGTCATAAACCGGAGACCTGCAAGTCTGGACAAGTTCGGACGATGTCTGCCCGTTTACAGGAATCTGCCGGGATGGAAGGAGGATATTTCAGGCGCAAGGGATCTGGGAAAGCTTCCCGTGCAGACCAGGACATATCTGGATGCTATAGAAGAGGTGACCGGAGTGCCCCTTTCCATTGTATCCGTTGGGGCGGGCAGAGAGGAGACCATTGTCCTTAAGGATCCTTTCGGCTGCTGATCATAGATAGGTAATTGTGTTTTTCGTTTGACATTGCATTTTCCCCATGGCCGTTTCAGATAAGATTTATGACGTGATAGTTGTAGGTGCCGGGCATGCAGGATGCGAAGCTGCTCTTGCAGCCGCAAGAATGGGACATCCTTCCCTTCTTATAACCATTAATATTGATCATATAGCCGCCATGAGTTGCAATCCGGCTGTAGGAGGTCTTGCCAAGGGACATCTGGTAAAGGAAATTGACGCCCTTGGGGGTGAGATGGCCAGAAATGCTGACCAAACAGCCATTCAGTTCAGAAGATTAAACACCAGAAAGGGTCTCGCAGTTCAGGGCTCACGTACCCAAAACGACAGGGATCTTTACCGAAGAAGGATGAAATCCATTGTTGAATCCCAGGCAAATCTGGACCTCAGGCAGGCCGTCGTGGATCGTCTGCTGGTGGCAGACGGAAGGGTCCATGGGGTTGAGACCGGTATCGGAGAGAGGATCAGGGCAAAAACAGTAATACTAACCACCGGGACCTTTATGCGTGGGCTTATTCATATCGGAGAGGCCAGCTTTCCGGGGGGGAGAATGGGAGATCCTCCATCCTTGGGGCTCTCCGAGCAGCTCACTGAGCTTGGATTTGAGGTGGGACGCCTTAAAACAGGCACCACTCCGCGACTTAACGGAAGGACTATTGACTACAAAGGCCTTGATGTTCAGCATGGCGATCCGAGACCAAGACCTTTTTCTTTTTCAACCCGGTCAGTTCCCCTTCGACAGGTGCCTTGCCATATTACCTATACCAACGATACCACCCACATGGTAATAAGACATGGGCTTGATCGCTCTCCTCTTTTTACTGGGATCATCAAGGGAATAGGGGCCCGTTACTGTCCTTCGATTGAGGATAAGGTGGTAAGGTTTCCCGAAAGAATAAGACATCAGGTTTTCCTTGAACCTGAGGGCCTGGAAACCATGGAGGTCTATCCGAACGGCCTTGCAACGAGCATCCCCCTGGATATTCAGGCGAGGATGGTATCCACTATACCGGGGCTTGAAAAGGCTGAGATAATCAGACCGGGTTATGCGATTGAATATGACTATGTGGACCCCCAGCAGCTTCTTCCATCTCTTGAGACCAAGCTTGTAAAAGGTCTCTTTCATGCCGGTCAGATCAACGGCACATCCGGTTATGAGGAAGCGGCTGCCCAGGGTCTCATGGCAGGCATAAACGCAGTGATGGCAGTGAGGGGAACCCCGCCTTTAATCCTCGACAGGTCCCAGGCCTACATAGGGGTTTTGATAGATGATCTGGTGACGAAGGGCACCAGGGAGCCCTATCGTATGTTTACGTCAAGGGCTGAGTACAGGCTTCTTTTGAGGGAAGATAATGCAGATTTAAGACTGAGGGATATAGGCCGCGGCCTTGGACTCGTACCGGATGATGCTTATAGGGATTTCTGTCGAAAAAGAGAAAGAATAGAAGATATAGTAAGGTGCCTGAGGGAAAAGGTGATAAAACCGGATTCCGCCGTTGAGGAAATGCTTAGGGATATGGGGACGTCGTCTCTCAAGAACCCTGCTTCTCTGGCACAGCTTCTGAAGAGAAGCGAGATAAGGATTGAGGATTTAAAGGTCTTCCACGATGATCTGGGCTATTTGGAAGAAACCATAGCTGAAGAGGTTGAGACCAGGATCAAATATGAGGGCTACATAGAGCGACAGGAAAGGGAAGTTGAAAGGATGCGAAGGCAGGACTCGGTGAGACTTCCGGATGAAATTGATTATCGGACGGTTCATGGACTTACGACCGAGGTGAGGGAAAAACTGAACAGGATAAGGCCCATTTCCCTGGGGCAGGCATCGAGGATATCCGGGGTGACACCGGCGGCTCTCATGGCCCTGCAGGTGCATCTTAGAAAAACAGGGGAATCGAGATAAATGGAATTTAAAAGCCGGGGAATTCATTCTCCCCCGGCTTAATGGCCTGAAAACGGCGTTTTTTCAACACGCTGTTAAGCTTTTAAAGGAAATTTTTCTACAATATTATCGTAATATGCTTTTTCAGATACACTTCCCCATGTTCCCACCACCTTCTGAAAGGCCTTGAAATCCTCGTGTACCTTTTTTGCCTGGGGATCCTTGGCTGCCTCTGCTTCCACCACGTCAACGGAGAGCTTCTTTAGTCCGTTCATGACCTCGTCTGGGAATTTGATTAATTCAACCTTATGCTTGGTGATAAGGGTCTGCAGTGCCGCACCGTTTTGTGCCTCAAACTGCGAGAGGGTCCACACCTCTGTATCGGTACATGCCATATCAATGCATGCCTGCAGGTCCTTGGGCAGCGACTCATAGGCCTTTTTATTAAACAGTATCTCAAGGTAGCTTCCAGGCTCGTGCCATCCCGGATAATAGTAGTACTTGGCGGCTTGGTAAAATCCCATCCTGAGGTCGTGGAGGGGGCCCACCCACTCGGTTGCGTCAATTACGCCCCTCTCCAGGTTTGTAAAGATCTCTCCTCCCGCAGTAAGGACAACGGTCCCGCCTGCTCCGGCGACGACTTTGCCTCCAAGGCCCGGGATGCGCATCTTGAGTCCTTTGAAGTCATCCAGGGTGTTTATCTTCTTGTTGAACCATTCCCCCATCTGGACTCCTGTTGAGCCCCCTGGCCTTGGTATGATATTAAAGGGAGCATATGTTTCTTCCCAAAGCTTAAGGCCGTTGCCCCCATGGATCCAAGCAGACATGCTTTGGCCGTTGAATCCGAATGGAACAGCACAGAACCATTGGCATGCCGGGTTCTTGCCTGCCCAGTAATAAGCGGCAGATGTTCCGCACTCAACCGTACCGGCAGAAACGGCGTCAAATACGCCGAGAGGGGGAACCAGTTCGCCGCCTGCAAAGACCTGTATCTTGATCCTTCCGCCTGTCAGCTCCTCTACCCTTTTGGCAAAACGGTCGGCCCCGTCCTGAAGCACAGGCAGCTTGGGCGGCCAGGTGGTAACCATCTTCCAGTTATAGGTTTTTTGGGCGATTACAGCCGGGGCACTGATCGCCGTAGCGGCGACCGCGGCCGCGCCTATTCCGGCCTTCTTTAGAAACTCACGTCTCTCCATAAAAAAACCTCCTTTCACCATGAGAAGTTCATAAAAAAAGCGCGTTTAATAACTTAAACGTGCCCTGTTGCCGGAACTCAATGGAATGAAAACGTATTTTTCCTCAGCATCATACTTCCTTTTGGTAGGCCCTGTCATCTTCCGAGTAAGATAGAAGGAAGCCAGGTTGCCAGTTGAGGGAAAAGGATCACCGTGAAAAGCCCCAACAACTGTAAAAAAACAAAGGGTATTATACCCCTGTAGATATGTCCCGTGGTTATCTCCGGCGGGGTCACAGCCTTGAGATAGAAAAGCGAGAAACCGAATGGCGGGGTTAGAAACGATGTCTGCAGATTGACAGCAAGAAGGATACAGAACCAGGCCGGATCAAAACCGAACTCGATCATTATTGGGGCCAGTACAGGCACATGGATAAAAGTAATCTCGATAAAGTCCAGAAAGAACCCTATAAAGAAGATAAGACCCATCACGATGGCAAGAACTGCTTCCTTGCTGTGGGCATGGGCCAGGGAGCCTAAAAAATCCCTCACAAGTCCGTCGCCGCCGAGGCCTCTGAATACCAGACCAAAGGCCGCTGCCCCGCAAAGGATGATAAAAACCATGGAGGTGAGCTTAACGGTGCTTATCATGACATCATAAAGAATTTTGAGAGTGAATTTACGATTAAGGATCGTCAGCAGCGTAGCCCCCACGGCACCAACGGACGCGGCCTCGGTTGGAGATGCAATACCTGCGAATATGGAACCCAAAACGGCAATCATAAGCGTAAGGGGGGGAACCAGCGCCTTGCCCACCCTGGCAGCAAGCTGCTTTGATGAGATCCGGGCACGCTCCGCCTTGGGGATGGGTGGAGCTATTTTGGGGAAGAATAAAGAGGCCGCGAAAATATATACAATGTATAGGAAGACCAGAAGGATACCTGGAAGCACCGCGCCAATGAAAAGCTGGCCGACCGGAACGCCCACTATGTCTCCTATCAGGACAAGGACTATGCTGGGGGGAATGATCTGGCCAAGGGTGCCGGAAGCGGAGACCGTTCCTGTTGCAAGCTCTTTCTGATAGCCCCTTCGAAGCATGGTGGGGACGGCGAGAAGCCCCATGGTAACCACTGTAGCTCCTACTATTCCAGTGGAGGCACCAAGGAGTGCGCCCACAACTACTACCGAGACAGCAACGCCGCCCCTGAGAGGGCCGAAAAGGAGCCCCATGGTATCCAGGAGGTCCTCGGCGAGCCCAGAACGCTCAAGCATGACCCCCATGAAAACAAAAAGAGGGACAGCTATGAGCGTTATATTGGTTATGACACCCCAAATTCTTAGAGGAAGAAGATCAAAAAATGACCATCCGAATCCGATGAGCCCGAAAACAAGGGCTGTTCCCAGAAGGGTAAATGTAACCGGAAATCCTGCCATCAGGAGTATGGTAAGGGCAAGAAACATCCATCCAGGCAGGTATTCCATATCAGGCTACTCCTTTGCTTCTCCCTTTTCCATAATTACCATAAGGCTTTTAAGGCCCAGAGCTACCCCTTGTATCAAAAGTAATGCAAAACCCACTGTTATGGCCCCTTTCATGATGAACCTTAAAGGGATGCCGCCAGGATCCGGGGATCCCTCAAGCACCGACCATGAATTGTAGGTGAACTTCCAGGATGTAATTATGACCATTAGACAGCCAGGAATGAGAAAGGTTATTACGCCTATGAAATTGATCCACGCCCTGGCCAGGGGCTTAAGGCGCTGGTAGATTATGTCAACCCTCACATGACTGTCATAAAGGAGCGTATAGCCTGCCCCTATCAGGAATATCAATCCGAACAGATGCCATTCCAGTTCCTGGATGACCACGGAACTCCTCCTGAAGGCGTAACGCATCACCACGTCGGCGAAGACCACGGCTACCAGTCCGACAGCAACAAAGGCTACTCCCCGGCCTATCCACTCATTAAAGGCATCTATAACCCGGCATAGCCTCTTTAGAATTTCCATTAAGCATCCAATCATAAGAGAATATAAGAGGAAAAAAGACAGTTGAGTATAGGAGGTGAATTCCGGACGGTCAAGGAGAAAATAAAAAAAGATTTCATCTATTATTGGGGACGGGAAGACATAAGGCATTCAAGCCATAGATAATCCCTATTTTTTCCTTGACACAAGGCAAGGTTTTGTCTATAGAGCTGCTTCTAAAGCTTATCCTGTTTGCACGAGAGTGAGTATATTAAGGATGACGGTTAAATCGCTCTTAAATGTTTTTCCTCTATGGACTTAGCAGGCATCCTATCCCTGGAAAGATCAAGCCTTATCAAGAAATGGCAAGAGGCCGTTCTTGATACATATCCGGCAGATTCCCGGCAGTTCCTGAAGAAAGAAAGGGACAAATTCTCAAATCCTGTAGGATCCATACTGGAGAATGAGCTGATGTCTCTCTTTGATGCCTTTTTGGCAGGTCCTGACCGGGACAAGATGATTGTGTGCTTGGAAAATATATTGAGGTTAAGGGCTGTTCAGGATTTCAGCCCTTCACAGGCAGTAAGCTTTGTATTTCGATTGAAGAGCATTGTGCGGGAGCGGCTGCATGCCAAGGGCCTGGAAATTGACACTAACGGTATTGAGGAAGACCTTAGGATATTTGAAAAGAATATCGATGAGCTTGTGCTTCTTGCCTTTGATATTTACTGCCGTTGCCGTCAGAAGATCTATGAACTGAGGGTCCACGAGGTTCAGAACCAGGTGGGAAGGCTTCTTAAAAGGGCCAACCTAGTGTGTGAGATCCCGGACACGGAGCCGGATGTGTAATCTATCTGGAATGAGGACTGTTTTATAGTGAGGTAAGAGCGTATGAATTTTATTCTGAGTATCGTTGTTTCTTCATTAGCCGTGGTAATCCTTGTCCTGATCCCATGGATCGGGGTGGGAGCCCTTGATCTGCGTGTTATCTTCGGCATCCTTGTACCCTATGCAGCCATGGCGACCTTTTTTGTTGGTATAGTGGTAAGGGTTGTTGACTGGGCAAGGTCTCCGGTGCCCTTTCGGATACCTACCACCGCCGGGCAGCAATGGTCTTTCCCGTGGATAAAATCAAATCCTATAGACAACCCCAAGGGAAACACAGGGGTTATTGTCAGGATGATCTTCGAAGTCCTTCTCTTCAGATCTCTTTTCAGAAATACCAGGCTTGAGTACCGCCGCACAGCAGAAGGGATGCCGAAGGTTGACTATGAATGGGAAAAATGGCTGTGGCTTGCGGCGCTTGTCTTTCATTATTCCTTTTTCGTGATCTTCCTTAGACATTTCCGGTTTTTTATGGAGCCGGTTCCCGGTTTTGTTGCCTTGCTGGAGAGCCTTGATGGATTTATGCAGATGGGGGTTCTTCCTTTAAACGGACTTGGACTGCCGGGCGTATATCTGACGGATATGCTTCTCATGATGGCGGTAACGTATCTTTTTCTGAGAAGGATATATATATCTCAGACCAGATATATCTCTCTTCCGGCAGACTATTTTCCTCTCTTTTTGATACTGGGGCTGGGCCTTACCGGTATTCTCATGAGATACTTCATAAGGGTTGATATAACGGCCGTAAAGCAGCTTGCCGTGGGTCTCTTTAAATTCAGCCCTACGGTCCCGGAAGGAATCGGGGTTATCTTTTTTATCCATCTGTTCCTTATCAGTGTACTGATAGCTTATTTTCCATTCAGCAAGCTTATGCACTTTGCGGGCGTTTTCCTGAGCCCGACGAGAAATCTATCCAACAACAGCCGTTTCAAGAGACACATTAATCCCTGGAATTATCCGGTAAAGGTTCATACCTATGAGGAATATGAAGAGGATTTCAGAGAGGCCATGATAGAGGCCGGTATTCCTGTGGAAAAGGAATCAGAATAACAAGCGGAAAGCAAAAAGAGGAGCAACCATGGCAAAGGTAACTACACCAAAACCAAAGGAAACCGCAAATATCGACCACAGCCCTCCGCTGATGAAGGGGTGGATGAATACCCCGGCGGAGATAAGGCCGGGTATCTATTGTTATGGCGCAAAACCAAAGAACCTGGAGGCGGTTGGGATGCCGTTCCCCAAGGAATGGAACCCGGAAGATGAAAACTGGAAGCTGCCGGAAAACTGGAAAGAGATCATAGAGGAAGGCTTCAAGGACCGATTAGACAGGTTCAGATCCTTCAAGCTTTTCATGGATATCTGTGTGAGGTGCGGTGCCTGTGCGGACAAATGCCACTTTTTCATAGGTTCCGGGGATCCCAAGAACATGCCTGTCCTGAGGGCTGAGCTCATAAGATCGGTTTACAGGAAGAAATTCACCAAGGGAGGAAAACTCCTTGGACAATTCGCAGGGGCGAGGGAGCTGACTGAGGACGTATTGAAGGAGTGGTGGTATTACCTTTATCAGTGTACAGAGTGCCGACGTTGCTCACTGTTTTGTCCTTACGGCATTGATACTGCTGAAATAACAATTATAGGCAGGGAACTCACCAATCTTTTAGGACTGAATACGGACTGGATAGCCGGCCCGGCAGCCAACTGTTTTAGAACTGGCAATCATCTGGGCATCCAACCCCATGCATATAAGGATATGCTGGATTTCTTTGTGGATGAGATCGAAGGGTTGACGGGCATAAGGGTAGACTACAGCCTGAACAGGAAAGGTGCGGAGATACTTTTTGTTACCCCATCGGGGGATGTCTTTGCAGACCCTGGAACCTATACGGCCATGGGATATCTTATGCTCTTTCACTACCTTCAGAGCCAGGGGCTTGACATTACATGGAGCACATACGCCTCAGAGGGCGGTAATTTCGGATATTTTACCTCCCACGAGATGGCCAAGCGTTTAAATGCCAAGATGTACGCAGAGGCCAAGCGCCTGGGCGTGAAATTCATCATGGGTGGAGAATGCGGTCATATGTGGAGGGTGCTTAACCAGTATATGGATACCTTCAATGGGCCTGCTGATTTTCTTGAGGAACCGGTTTCCCCGATAACTGGGACTAAGTTTGAAAATGCAAAGTCAACCAAGATGATTCATCTCGTTGAGTTCACGGCTGATTTGATCAAACATAATAAACTCAAACTTGATCCCAGCAGAAACGATCACCTCAAGGTAACCTTCCATGATTCGTGCAATACCTCCCGCGGCATGGGTTTCTTGGAGGAGCCGAGATATGTGATCAGGAATGTCTGTAACAACTTCTATGAGATGCCGCCCAACACGATCCGTGAACAGACCTTCTGCTGCGGGAGCGGGTCCGGTCTGAATGCAGGCGAAGACATGGAACTCAGGATGAGGGGCGGTTTGCCCAGAGCCAATGCGGTAAAATACGTTCATGAAAAACATGGGGTGAACATGCTCGCCAACATCTGCGCCATTGACCGCGCGGCACTGCCGACCCTGATGCAATATTGGGTACCTGGGGTAGAAGTGACAGGAGTCCATGAGATGGTGGCAAATGCGCTGGTCTTTGAAGGAGAGACAAAAAGAACTACTGATCTGCGCGGCAATCCCCTTGCAGGAATGGAGGAAGAAGAGGATGTATGACGGAGGTAAGATAATTGCGGGTCTCATTATAGGGATCGGCCTGCTTATGTCCCCATTTTTCTACAATGCGGGGAAGGCCGCCAAGGAACCTGAAAGGGCGCTGACCGACAAGGCTAAACAGGCCAAACAGTGTGTGATGGATAAGGCTTATATGACCAGCAGCCATTTCAGCCTTCTGGACGAATGGAGGCATACGGTGGTGAGGGACGGGGAGAGGTATTACAAGCGTGCCGATGGCAAGGTGTTTTACAAAAGCCTCCAGGTCACCTGTATGGATTGCCATTCAAACAAGGCTAATTTCTGTGATCAATGCCACAACTATATGGCCGTGACACCATACTGCTGGGATTGCCATATTGCGCCGGAGGAGAAGAAATAATGGGCATAGATAGAAGAGCATTCCTTAAAATAGCAGGGCTTTCCACCATGCTGGGCCTGGGCGGAAAGGCTGCTCTTGATGTTTTCGCCCCCGGTGAGGTCGAGGCTTCAACCAAGGGGGTCCCACTGACCGCAGGTAAGAGATGGGCCATGGGAATTGATGTCCGCCTGCTTGATGATAAGGTGATCTCAGAGGCTACGGCCGCGTGCCACAGGCACCACAATGTGCCCGACCTCGCAAGCGCCAAAGAGGAGATCAAATGGATCTGGGAGGAGGATTACGAACACTCTTTTCCAGGCCATCAGCATGAGTATGTAGGCGACGATATAAAGCACGCGAAGTTCCTTCTCCTTTGTAACCATTGCTCCAATCCACCCTGTTGCAGGGTGTGTCCTACCAAGGCGACATGGCAGAGGCCTGACGGTATTGTCATGATGGATCCCCATCGGTGTATCGGTTGCCGCTTCTGTATGGCGGCCTGCCCCTTCGGAGCCAGGAGTTTCAACTGGGGTGATCCGAGAAGGGTGACCAGGATCCCTGAACTGATTGCAAAGAATCCGGGATTTCCTTTCAATAAGGATTATCCAACCAGGTCTAAAGGAGTGGTGGAGAAATGCACTTTCTGTGTAGATCTCCTGGAAAAGGGGGAGCAGCCTCTTTGTGTAACGGCAGCCAATAAGATTAAGAAGGGATCCTTTACCTTCGGGGATCTTTCCGATGCAGAGTCCTCCATAAGGGTCCTCCTGCGCAAGCGTTATTCACTGCGCCGCAAATCCGAACTTGGCACTAACCCTAATGTGTTCTATTTAATATGAGGTGGCTATGCTTGATACCGTGCTAAAAGGAAAACAGGGATATTGGGGGTGGCTTATTTTCCTTCTTGCCATCATGGGTGCCGGCCTGGGGTGCTACCTGTATCAGTTTCAAGAAGGCTTGAGGGTAACAGGTATGAGCAGGGATGTCTCATGGGGTTTCTACATCGCCCAGTTTACTTATCTGGTTGGAGTGGCGGCCTCTGGCGTTATGGTTGTTCTTCCATACTACCTTCATGACTATAAGGCCTTTGGCAGGATCACCATTCTGGGCGAGTTTCTGGCTATTGCGGCAGTGACAATGTGTATCCTTTTCATATTTGTGGATTTGGGTAATCCTGTAAGGATAATGAACGTGTTAATGTATCCTACCCCAAACTCCATTCTTTTCTGGGACATGATTGTTTTGAACGGATATCTGCTGCTCAATCTGTTTATAGGCTGGAATGTGCTTAGCGCGGAGCGTAAGGGCATACATTACCAGTCATGGGTTAAGGTCCTTATCTATATATCCATACCATGGGCCTTCAGTATCCATACGGTTACTGCTTTTCTGTATGCCGGTCTCCCTGGAAGGCATTACTGGCTGACAGCCATACTGGCGGCCAGGTTTCTTGCGTCCGCCTTTTGTTCGGGTCCTGCACTCCTTCTACTTCTTTGTCTGATAGTTAGAAAGGTTACGAAGTTCGATCCCGGCAAGGAACAGATCCGTACCCTTGGGGGAATCATAACTTACGCAATGCTCCTGAATGTCTTTTTCTTCATTCTGGAACTCTTTACTGCATTTTACAGCCAGATACCAGGCCACATGCATACCTTTGAATTCCTTTTCTCAGGACTTGAGGGCCATGGCAGGCTTGCGCCCTGGATGTGGACAGCAGGTGGGTTTGCGTTCGTTGCGGTGCTCCTGCTGGTAATTCCTGCCACCAGAAGAAAGGAAGACACACTTGCAATCGCCTGTGCGGCTGTGATTATTTCAACATGGATAGACAAAGGCATGGGGCTTGTCATTGGAGGGTTTACGCCTAATCCTTTTGAGAGGGTGACAGAGTACTGGCCCACTACCCCTGAGATTATTATAACACTTGGGGTTTGGGCGACAGGATTCTTTATTCTTACCGTACTCTATAAGATGGCTGTAAGCGTCAAGGAAGAGGTGGGCGCCTAAGAAAAAACATACGCAAGGTTTGTTTTATGAATAGGGGGCCCATTTCGGAGCCCCCTTATTTTTCGTCTGAACCGCTAACGCTGTCTTTCTTTCTAAAATCAAGCCCCTCCCCAGGATAGACAGCTCTGTCTTCCGGGGGTGTGGATTGGGAAGAAGCCCACTTTCCTTTCAATGGAGCGCTTCCTTCCAGGGCTTTTGAACAGGGACTGCGGTCAATCATCTTTGGATTATCCCTCAGGTCTTGGCCTGGAACATCCCAGCTGAACTCTATGGGAATTCCATTGGGGTCGAATGAATAAACGGAGAGAATGAAGCCGTGATCCATGACCTCAGAGACCCAAAAGCCGGCTCCTTCAAGTGTCCCCTTGAGGCTCCAGAGATCCTCTTTGGAATTAACACCAATAGAAACGTGGTCGAATATGAAAGGCCCTTTCACAGGAACGCCATGGTCCTTTTCTTCAACAGGCTCGGCATCAGGCCACTCGAAGAATGCTATTAGATCATGTGCTGAAATCTCAAAGAAGTACAGACGATACCCTTTTTTGCCCAAACCACCTACAAGGCGAAGTCCGAGGAGATCCCTCCAGAACCTTATGGTGCGGTCCATATCTGAGGTTACAAGGGCAAGATGGTTAATTCCACGGTATCCAGACAAGATCAGCTCTTTTAACAATCTTCATATCATATCGTTACCATCAATACTATCCTAGTCTTAACATGGTTTGCAGTCAAGGCATGTTGTGCAGAAAAATGCTTGACACCCAAGATCTACTTTGTTAAATAACGCCCTGACTGAAACGGCAGGGGCTGCGTGCGGGCAGGAACCGGTGGCAGTCAGCAGTTATATCGTATACTTACATATTATTATATCAGGAGGTTTCGGTAGATGGCTTATGAAGTAGTAGTTGACCATGACAAGTGCGAGGGTTGTGAAGAATGCGTTGAGGTGTGTCCTGTTGATGTGTATGAGATGCAGGATGGGAAATCGGTTCCGGTGAACGCAGAAGAGTGTCTCGGATGTGAAAGCTGTGTGGAGGTCTGCGATCAGGAGGCCATCACCGTTACCGAGATCTAGGAGCAGATGTGGATTTAAGCGCGTCGTCTTGCCCTTGTTCTCTGGCTCAAGACGACGTTTTTTG
This sequence comes from Desulfobacteraceae bacterium, assembly GCA_003599015.1. GTDB lineage: Bacteria > Desulfobacterota > DSM-4660 > Desulfatiglandales > Desulfatiglandaceae > CG2-30-51-40. The sequence continues at coordinate 14,378 of QZIK01000054.1, forward strand.
TTTGGGGCGTTTTTAATTGTACGATTGAGCCGCCCCCCTTTGGGAGGTTAGGCGGCTCATGGGTGGCTGCGAAGATCAGCTCGCGCCCTGGTGACAATCATTGCACTTCTTGAAGGGTGCAGCCGTAGATTTGCCTGCCTCTACCAGATCTTTGTGGCAGTTTTTGCAGTTCTTGTGAAAAGCATTCTGCAATTTGTCTGCATTCCCTTTTTTCTCGTTGGGATCGTGGCATTCTTTGCACTTCTGGACGGCGTCGCCTTCCTTCCATACGTTCTTTCCGTCCTTGAACACATGGTGACATTCGGCGCAGGCCACCTTGTGATCGGCGGTGTGTTTCTTGTGGGTAAATTCAACCGGCCCTTTTTTGTCTGCAGCATATCCCTCGTTTTGGATGAGGAACTTATCCGGGACATCGGCTGCCGTGAGCACACCCACCGCTATAAAAAGAACTCCAGTCAGAAGCACCGTCAAAAGCCCTAATACTTTGTTTTTCATCTAGGTTTCACCTCCTTTCATTCATTGATTGTCTCTCACCT
>QZIK01000073.1 GCA_003599015.1 Desulfobacteraceae bacterium
CATCCAGAATGTCAGGAACTTCGCCCGTGAGGATCGTGAACAGCTTCTTGAAGACATAAATTTGAACCAGGCCGTGAAGAATGTCCTGTCCATGATAGGCAGGCAGTTTCAGGCCCACGATATAGCGGTTGAAAAAAAGCTGAAATACGATCTTCCGCCGGTGAGAGCGAGCCTCAACAGAATTGAACAGGTCGTTATGAATCTTCTTGTTAATGCCCGCCAGGCCCTTGACGACCGCAGATCCAAAAGCAAACAGCTAACAATCTCAACAGCCTTTCAGGGAGGATGGGTTTTGCTGGAGGTGGAGGATAACGCTACCGGCATTCAATCGGATGTTTTGGATCATATCTTTGATCCTTTCTTCACCACCAAAGAGGTGGGCGAGGGTACCGGGCTTGGGCTCACTATCAGCCAATCCATTATAAGTGAATTCGGTGGTAGCATAGAGGCTCACAACAATGAAAGAGGCGGGGCAACCTTCCTGGTTAAGCTGCCTGCAGCCGGGGGAAGATCATGAAAATCCTTTTGGTGGAAGATGAGCCTGACGTGAGCAGGAGCCTGGGCATGTTTCTGCAGAAACTCGGCTACGAAGTGCGCAATGTTCCTGACGGCGAATCCGGCCTGAGGGAGTTTCATGCAGGCAAACCGGATCTGGTCATAACCGACATCAGGATGCCCAACATGAGCGGGCTTGAGCTGCTACGAAGAATCAAGATTGTGGAGAAATCTCCAGTTGACGTTATAGTGATCACAGGGCACGGAGACCTTGATAACGCCGTGACGGCCCTGAAGTACGGAGCTTTCGATTACCTGCAAAAACCGGTCAATGTGAAAGAGCTTGCCATCGCTATAGAACGGTCCAGGGAATATACCTGCCTTAGAAACAGGTATCTCCAACTGAGAGATGAGTTTAATGAAAAGGTGGAGAACGGAATAAAGGCAATCAGGGGAGAGGCTGAACAACTTCGCAGGGCATATCTTCAGGAGGTGGGACTGGATGAGTTCTGCTTCTATTCTGAAGCAATGTGCAAAGTCGTCCGGGCCGCAGAGACCTACAGTATGGACCGATCCATACCCGTGCTTGTGGAAGGCGAAAGCGGGACCGGAAAGGAGGTAATAGCAAGGTATATCCATTACTTCTCTGTGGTGAATATGTTGTCTCCTTTCATAGCGTTGAATTCTGCAAGCCTTAACATGGATCTATTCGAGTCCGAACTGCTGGGCCATGAGCCCGGCGCGTTCACTGGAGCGTTAAGGAACGGACGTCCTGGAAAGCTGGAGGCGGCATCCGGCGGAACAGTCTTCCTTGATGAAGTCTCCGAAATGCCGCTTCAGTTGCAGGCGAAACTTCTGCGAGTGATCGAAGAAAAAAGATTCTTCAGAATCGGCGGTCTTCAGGAGATACCTGTGGATGTTAGATTTATATGCGCAAGCAACAGGAGCCTCCGGCAGGCGGTTGAGGAAAAGCAGTTTCGCCTCGACCTTTATTACAGGATAGCGATGGGTTACATACATGTTCCGCCACTACGTGACAGAAAAGATGATATCATGCCCCTTGCCCATAGATTTGCCCAAAGAGCGTTCAAGAGACGGGGCAAGAGATTTCAGAGCTTTTCGCCAGATGCGGAATCATTTCTCCTCTCCTTCAGTTGGCCCGGCAATGTTCGCCAGCTCAAGAATACTCTTGAGCGTGTTGCCCTTATGAATATGAACGGTTTTGTTGAGGCTGGTGACATATCCTTTCTTGAAGAGATCAACAGAAAAGAAGACAGCGACAGAAAGGGCCCTTTCACGCTGGGATCTGATCCCTTTCAACTGCCCCCAGAGGGAATTGACCTGGATGCCCTCGTTCAGAAGATCATCAAGGATGCCCTGACTGTGAACAAAGGGAACCAGAGTCGAACTGCCAGGTATCTTGGAATGACGAGAAGGGCCCTTCAGGGAAAGTTGATGAAGATGTCTTCCTGATTATGAAATAACCTGCCCGATCAGCTTCATTGCCCCAAAAAGTGCAGGCTGCCCCATCTGAGTGGACCACATGGGGCAGCCGGTCCCTTTTCGACATTGCACGGAATAAGGACCGCTGAAGTACCGGCAAGATACAACAGCCTGCCTATCAAGTCTTTTCACTTCGGCGACGACAAAAAATTATGGTTCTCCTGTTGCGGCCCGAAAGTTGCTAAATAAATCCTCAAACAAAATACAAATGAGGTCGCCATGCTTATCATCGCTGAAAGAATCAATGCCTCCAGGAAGTACATAGCCCACGCAATTGCTTCCGGAGACAGGCAGTTCATTCAAAACGAGGCGAGGGTTCAGGACCAGGCCGGAGCCGACTACATTGATGTGAACGCGGGGGTTTTTGTGGGCGAAGAGAAGGAGAAGCTGGAGTGGGTAATAAATACAGTACAGGCAGTTACTGAAAAGCCCCTCTGCATAGACAGCCCTGACCCCGCCGTGATTCAGGCACTGGTTCCCCTGGCGCGTAAGACGCCTTTGATCAACTCAATTACCCTGGAGAAGACCAGACTGGAAGGGATCCTCCCGGTGGCGCGCGATCAAGGTGCCCCACTGATAGCGTTATGTCAGTCGGAGGACACTATCGCGGAGACTGCTGAAGACAAAGTCCGGCTGGCTTCTCAACTGGTTGACATTGTCACTGCCGCAGGCATTCCCCTGGAAAACCTGTATATTGATCCGCTGGTTTATCCTCTTGCGACCAATACCCAGTCAGCTAAGGCGACCCTGGAGGCCATAGACAGGATAATGAGGGAGTTTCCCGGTATTCACACTACCTGCGGCTTGACCAATGTGTCTCACGGTCTTCCCAACCGGAAGTTGATTAACCGGACTTTCCTTGTAAGCGCAATCACATGCGGATTGGACTCGGCTATCCTTGATCCCACGGACAATCACCTGTACGGGGCGCTTAAGGCCGCTCAGGCCATAACTGGTAAAGACGATTTTTGTATGGACTTTATCACGGCCCATCGAGAAGGTCGTCTGGAATAAGAAAACCTAACTTCTGGAGAAACTGACATGACAAGGGAACCAAAGCCTGATTTTGAGAGATTCATGACCACACTTCATTGCGAGGAGCCCGACAGGGTTCCTCTTGGGGACTGGCATGTTGACAAACTGCCGAAGGAGGCCTTTCTTGGGAGAAAGGTCGCTTCATTGAAAGATCAAATAGAATTCTGGCATAGGGCCGGTTTTGACTTCATCACCTCTTCTTCAGGCATACTCGAGCCTGTGCGCGCTCCTGAAGGAACCACAACAAGAGGAGAGGCCCTTCACACTGAATACGGCGACAAGGTGCCCAGAGAATGGGCTCAGGAACACGAGGGTATGATCAGGGACTGGGAGACATTTGAGAAACACAAATGGCCTTCCGTAGATGAGTTCGACCTGTCTCAGTGGGATTATTTTGACAAAAATCTTCCAAAGGGAATGAAGGCTGTCCTGCTTCTGGGAAAGGTCTATACTACGGCCTGGATGTTCATGGGGGCCTCGGCTTTCTTCGATGCCCTCGATACAAATGAGGAGCTGATAGCAGCAATCTTTGACAAGATCGGAAGTATTCAATACGAGACGTTTCTAAGAGTGGTTGAACATCCCTGCATAGGGGCCAGCCTTCATCCGGACGATATAGCCCATAACACTGGCCTGCTGGTTCATCCCAGGCATCTGAAGAAGTATGTTTATCCATGGTACAAAAAGATGGGAGATGTAAGCCGGGAAAAGGGCCTCGGTTTCATTTTTCACAGCGACGGCGACTGCACCGAGGCAATGGAAGATTTAATTACTTGCGGTTTCCACGGATTTAACCCGATTCAGCCAAATGCCATGGATATTGAGGAAGTCAAGAGGAGATGGGGTAAGCGGATGTGCCTGATAGGCAATATCAACCTTGACTCTACCCTCACGCTGGGCAAACCCGAGGATGTGCGGGCAGAGGTCTACGAGAGAATAAGAACGATTGCTCCCGGGGGTGGGTACATGGTCGCATCCTCCAATTCAGTGACAGACTATGTCCCTCTTGAGAACATGAAGGCGATGTTCGAGGCCACCTTCGAGTTCGGCAGGTACCCGATAGACCTGAAAGAAGGCGCGGTAAAAGGTAATATCTGGCGTTATCAGGGCAAGTCTTTGAAACCGGCAAGCGCCGTTAAGAGCGATTTGGACATTGCGGCATATGCTAAAGCACTCCTGAGTAACAAGGTTCAGCAGCTTGTCGATCTCTGCAGCAAGGATCTGGAGGCAGGGGTAGCTATAATTGACATAGTTAAAACCGCCATGATTCCCGCCATGACTGACGTCGGCAAGAAGTTCCAGAAGGGTGAGATCTATATTCCGGAGATGTTGATAGCTGCCAAGACTATGTCAGGAGCTCTTGACCACTTCAAGGCTCATCTCACAGGTAAGTCTTCGGAAAAGGCTGGTACTGTTGTTATTGGTACAGTCAGGGGAGACCTTCATGACATTGGGAAGAATCTGGTGAGTATGATGCTGAAGGGGCAGGGCTTTGAAGTAACCGATCTTGGTGTTTCGGTCAGCCCTGAGGCTTTCGTGAAAGCCGTAAAGGATAAGAAGCCCGACATTGTAGCAATGAGCGCGCTTTTGACTACTACTATGCTGGAGATGAAAAACACTATCAAAGCTATGAAGGAAACCGGTGTAAGGGAAAACGTAAAAGTCGTTATTGGAGGCGCTCCCGTAACAGAGAAATATGCCCAGGAAATCGGAGCGGACGGATATGCTTATGACGCACCAGGAGCGGCTGAGAAATGCAAGGAGCTACTCGCCGCCCATGGTGGTCCAAAGGTGGCCGGCTCATATGGCGCGTGAGCTTTTATGCCGTCACGTGAGCCATTTTCAAGAAATTCATCTTTATAAACGGAGGGTATCATGAGGAGTTCAAAGAGAGCGGTTTTTGTCTTGGTTGCAATGGCGGCTATTTTCCTTTTTTCTGCCTCTTTCTGCCTGGCAGCGGAGAAAACCTTCAAGTGGCGTATGACGACATCCTGGCCGACAGGGGTGCCTCTCTACACTGAGATGGCCGAGCTTTTCGCAAAGAAGGTTGACATGCTCTCAAACGGCAGACTTAAGATGCAGGTGCTCCCCGGAGGAACGATTGCCCCGGCACTGGAAGTCACTGATTCGGTCGCCAAAGGCATTTGCGAAATAGGCCACCTGTGGCCGGGTTATGATATAGGTCGCGATGCGACAACCGCCATTTTGGGAGGCTGGGCAGGCGGCATGGAATCAGTTCCGATGCTGCACTGGCTTTACACCGGCGACGGAGTAAAGCTATGGAGAGAGTTCAGGATGGAAAAATTCGGTGTTGTAGGAATGCCCTGCGGCATTCGTCCAACAGAGGTTTTTCTCCACTCCCACAAGGCAATCAGAACCCTGGAGGATTTCAAGGGCGCCAAGATTAGAACAGTAGGGGCCTGGGCCGATATTCTTCCCAAGCTGGGCGCCAGCGTTGTAACTCTCCCCGGCAATGAAGTGTTTCCGGCACTGGAGCGCAAGGTTATAGACGGCACTGAATGGGCCACCCCAGGAGAGAACGTTATCTCGGGCTTCCATGAGGTAGCGAAATATATAGTCATTCCCGGTGCGCATCAGCCTTCGGCTCCCTTTGAGATCGTAATCAACAAGTCCAAGTGGGAGGCACTGCCGAAGGACCTGCAGACGATCATCGAGCAGGCCGCGATGCTTGTGACCTTCGAGTCATGGGTGCGCATAGGGAAGCTCGATATGGGCGCTATGGAGGTCTTCAAGAAGAAAGGCAATGAAATCATTCAACTTGACTCCGCAACCCAGACTGCATGTCTCAAGCTCGGTAAGGAATGGGCACAGGAAAAGGCCGGTAAGAACGAGTGGTTCAAGAAGGTACTTGCCTCAATGAACGCATTCGAGGACGGGTGGGCAGCCGTTGCTCCAACCCGTTATTTTGAGTACAAGAAGTAGGCTGGCAGGCCGGGGCGTTTAAGAGGCGCCCCGGCCTTATACTTCGATGACGGGGGGAACAAAATGGGGCTCCTGCAACGAATCTGTTATGGAATTGACCGGATTACAGATATACAGGGTAAGATCGCCTGCCTTATAGCCCTGCCCATGGTTGTCAGTCTGGTCTATGAAGTCTTCGCGCGCTATATGTTCAACGCGCCAACCAAGTGGTCCTATGACGTTACTTACATGATATACGGTTCCCACTATCTTCTGGGCGCCGGGTTCGCTTTGCTTTACAAGGTTCATATCAGAATTGACGTTATCTACAACTTGTTTCCCCAGAAGATCAGACAGGTTATTGACGTTATAGGCTATATCTTTTTCTTTTTCCCTGTTGTGATTATTTTGGTTTTGAGCGCTATTTCCATGGCCAGCGACGCATACAATAGCGGTGAAGTCTCCCAGTTCTCACCCTGGGCGCCAATCCTGTGGCCCTTCAAATCAATAATGGCTATTGCTTTCATATTTCTTTTTCTCCAGGGGATTGCCGAGTTTCTGCGGGCAGCGACGATCTTAATCAAAGGCGAAAGCAGGGGGGAGAACTGATGCTCGATTTCCTGATCAACTGGGAATACTTTGTCCTCCTGATGTTTCTGGGAGTTATCGGGGCGCTTTTCATAGGAATACCGGTTGCCTTCGCGCTGATGAGCATGTCGCTTCTATTTGGGTATGTAGGTTTTGGCGACGCGGTGGGGGCGATGCTTATCCGGCGTGTATGGGACATAGCTAACAACTATGTGCTCGGAGCGGTTCCACTCTTTGTTTTTATGGGGGCGTTGCTGGAGAGGTCAGGCATCGCGGCAAAACTCTTTGAGGCCATGATGCAGTTAACGGGGCGGTTAAGGGGTGGCCTGGCCGTCGGAACAGTAATGATGTGCACCATCTTTGCAGCCTCAACCGGAATAATAGGCGCATCGGAGGTGGTAATAGGTCTTCTTGCCATTCCCGTTCTGCTCTCCAAAGGCTTTAACAAGTCGCTCATCTGCGGAACCATCTGTGCGGGAGGCTCCCTGGGAACAATCATTCCGCCCAGTGTTGTAATTGTTGTCTATGGACCGGCTGCCGGACTTTCCGTGGGACGTCTTCTGGCCGCCGCCGTGTTTCCTGGACTGCTTCTTTCCCTGCTTTATATTGTTTATATAATAATTCGCTGCGGAATAAGGCCTCAGGACGGGCCGGGTCTTCCCAGAGATGAGATCATGCCCTGGAAAAGAAAGCTTCCTCTGCTTCTTGGAGCGCTGCTTCCGCCTCTCGCCCTTATCTTTGCCGTAACGGGAACAATCCTGCTGGGATGGGCCGCACCAACTGAGGCAGCCGCTCTGGGGGCGTTCGGGGCGGTAATTCTGTGCGGCATCTACCGGAAGCTCACCTTTAAGGGGCTCTACGAGGCCTGTATAAGCACTATTAAAATAAGCGCCATGATAATGCTGGTGCTTACAGGCGGAACCATGTACACGGGGGTGTTTCTCGGGCTTGGAGGCGCTGATGTCTCTGAATCCCTTATCCAGGCGATGAATCTAAGCCCCTGGGCAACCGTGGCTTTATTCCTTTTCCTGGCGTTTCTGGCGGGATTTGTTCTGGACTGGATAAGCGTTCTTCTTATTTTTGTGCCCATATTTATACCCATAGTCACTAAACTGGGTTTCAACCCCATATGGTTCTCTACTCTGTTTTTGATAATGATTCAAACATCTTATCTGACACCGCCCATGGCCCCGGCCATCTTTTATCTAAAGGGAATTGTTCCACCGGAAATAGAAATGAACGACATGTTCCGCGGGGTAGTACCCTACATTGTTCTTCAGCTTATCGGCATTGGACTGTTAATTACTTTTCCGGAAATCGCTCTGTGGCTCCCGGAGTATCTTATGGGCGGCGGATTCAAATAAAGATAGGAGGAATTAATGACAAAAAGAGAAAGGATTCTAATGGCAGCCAGGGGCGAATTGCCCGACTTGCTTCCCTATGTGCCCAGGATTGACCTTTGGTATAACGCAAATTCAGTTTTCAACACCCTGCCCGAGAAACACAGGGGTAGAACTCAGGATGAGATCTCCAGGGCCGAGGGTTGGGCGCTTCACAAGGTCGTTCCTGAATTCCTGAAGATAAGAAGACAAGAAGACACCATTCACAGGGCCCTCGGGATCTATTCACTTAAAGAGATGGTATTTGATTATAAATTCTCCCCTGAAATCGAAATTGATGTGCTCAAGGAAGGTGATTTCACCAGGGTGAATTACCGCACGCCCATAGGGGAGGTGAGCACCCGCGTAATGTACTCGGAAGAAATGAAACGCTCCGGTGCGTCAATCACCTGGATAGACGAACACGTGCTCAAGGGGCCCAAAGATTATAAGGTAGTAGGGTATCTTTTTGATCACCTTGAGCTTGTGCCCGCCTTCGAGGATTTCAGGAAATGGAAGGATTATATCGGAGAAGACGGTGTCGCATGCACAATGGTTGGGCTTGCATCATCTCCCATGCATCATATCCAGAAGGAGTTTCTTGACGCCACGGAGTTCTATTTCCACTACAAGGACTACCCCGGGGAGATGCAGTCCCTCGCGGAGAGCGTGGGGAGATTCTTTGATCAGGCTCTAAAGATAATAGCCGACTCACCTGCGGAGATGGTGCTCTGGGGCGCCAATTTTGATGACATGATTACCTATCCCGCCTATTTCCAGAAAGAGATATCACCTTGGATACGCAAGGCAGCCGAAGTACTCAGGGCCAAGGGCAAGATAACTCTGTGTCACTGCGACGGCGAGAACCTCGGCTTGATGGATCTGATAAAGGATTCTGAAATGGACGTGGCCGAGGCTATATGCCCTTATCCCATGACCAAGGTAAAGATTCAGGAATACTACGAAAGGTGGAAAGGCAATCTTACTATCTTCGGCGGGATTCCATCCAATATGCTTCTGGAGGAGTCGGCAACTGAGGAGGAATTTGAAGGTTACCTGGATCATCTGTTCAAGGTGATAGCCCCGGGCAAGCGGTTCATTCTGGGAATAGCGGATACCACACCGCCTAACGCGGTCTTTGACAGGCTTATAAGGATAGGTGAGAGGGTCGAAAAGGAGGCCAGGCTTCCACTCGAGGGTGGGGCCGCCAGGCCGCTCGGAGAAAAGCTTATCAAAAAGGCCGAGGCACGCATCGGAGCTCCTGAGCTTACCGACGAGGTATTCAAGAGTGTGAGGGGCGATGTTCTCTCAGGCAACCACACTGCGATAAAGAACCATGTTCAAGATCTGCTTGACAGGGGATTGAACGCCAAGGATATCCTGAACAGGGGCATGCTAAGCGCCATGGAGGTCATAGGCAACAAATTCAAGGACGGCACAGTCTTTATCCCCGAAGTATTGCTTTCTGCCCGCGCCATGAATGAGGCCCTTCGTGTACTGGAACCCTTCCTCGCTAAGGAAGCAAAAGACGCCAGCGGGAAGATCCTTATAGGGACTGTCAGAGGCGATTTGCATGACATAGGCAAAAACATGGTCGTTACAATGCTGAGGGGAGTGGGATTCGACGTGGTTGACCTGGGTGTCAACCTGCCGGTGGATACCTTCGTGGCCAAGGTGAAGGAACATAAGCCTGACATACTAGGCATGTCCGCCCTTCTCACAACCACGATGCCTGAAATGAAAAAGGTCATATCGGCGCTTTCCACCCACGGTCTGAGGGACAAGGTCAAGGTGATTATTGGCGGTGCGCCTGTTAACGATAAATTCGCAAAAGACATCGGCGCCGACGGCTATGGTCCCGATGCCGGGGCCAGCGTAGAGCTTGCCAGGAGCCTTATCCGGAAATAAAACAGTGACATCTGCTCAAAACGAAAGGAAACCGATAAAAGTTTCTTGAAATTCAGGATGAGAAGCAAGATCGAACACCTTTGTTGATCGGGAGATCTCAAGAGATTTGAGGAAACGCCTGTGGTCGGTCAGGGCGAGAACCGCGCCCGCGCCCGCTGCGTTTCCAACTACCTCTATAAGATCCTCCGGCAACGGTGGAAACATGCCGATGGACAATGCGTCGCGTTTGTTTATGTAACTGCCGAAAGCTCCGGCCAGCTTTATGCAGATCGGAGTCTCAACCCCGCACTGGCGGCACAGGAGTTCGATGCCAGCCCTCATGGCAGCCTTTGCCAGTTGAACAGCACGGACATCGTTCTGGGTAAGGGTGATGGGCTTGCCGTCCTGGGCTTCTTCTCCTGAAACTATTTCAAATTCCATGGCCTCGCCGTTTCCGGTGCGAAGCTGAGGAAACTCAAGGCTGGTGTTGAAACTTCCGCTCTTTGTTATTACACCGGTTCGAACCAATTCCGCAACCGTGCTGATCACTCCTGATCCGCATAATCCTGATGGGCTCTTAGGATTAGTGGGATCATGCTGTATCGTTGTATATTTAAAGCGGTTTTCCCGGCTGTCGAAGTAGAATGAATCAATTGCCCCGGATGCCGCCTGCATGCCGTGGCGAATGGTTGCTCCTTCAAAGGCCGGGCCGGTGGCGCATGATGTCGCAATAAGCTCATTCTTGGAGCGGTAGATTATTTCACCGTTTGTTCCGACATCAATAAGCATGACCCCGTCAGGTGCGTCCAGGAGATCCGCGGCAAGGGCTGCGCTAACGATGTCAGCGCCTAGATAGCCGCTTATAAGGGGGAGCGTGCGCAGGGTAGCCTCTGGATTGAACCTCAGGCCAATGTCCCCTGCCTTCAGGAACCTGTCTTCGGTAAAAAGCGGAGAGAAAGGGTAAACCCCTATGGAGGAAGGATCTTCGCCCAGAAGAAGATGAATCATGGTTGGGTTTCCGACTGCCGTCATGCCAATCACCGCTGAGGGTGAAATCCTCATCGGAGCGCAGAGCGCCTTCACCGCCCAGTCAATGGCCCTTACGACCATCTTTCTGAGCCTCGGCAAAGTCACAGGGTCTGTTGTTACGGCGCTTATTCTGCTGATAACGTCGTCTCCGAAGATCGCCTGGGGGTTTCGAAGCGAAGTGGAGCCGATGATCGTTCCTTCTTCCATACTGCACAGATATACGGCCAGCGTTGTGGTCCCTATGTCTGCCGCTATACCGTAGGAAATGGGTCCTGACCTTGCGGTGCCTGTGGAATGAAGCCCTGACAGAATCGCCGGAAGGCCTTTTTTTACAACATCGGGTGTAACACGGCTCTTTTGAGGTATTTCAACTGTAACATCGCCTGATACTGTCACGCGGCATGCCAGGCGAAATCCGGATGAGATTCGTTCAGGACCCACAAGCTTGATTTCCTCATCATCAGGCTTGCTGAGGCTGCTGCCGCGACCCGCGGGGAACCGGACCGTGCATTTGCCGCAACGGCCGTGACCGCCGCAATCAGAGCGGACCATTATCTCTCCGGCAATTAGTGCTTCAAGCAGTGTAGTGCCTGATGGGACCCGAAAGGTTTTATCGTCCGGTTTTACTGTTAACTTTAATTCGTCCACGATCCTTGATTTCCTATGAGGGATTAGAAAAGCTGCGATTGACAGCAAAAAAACAATACCGGATCATTAACATGGATTCGGAGCGGAGCTTAAGCCATGTGCCACCTGCTGTCAACAATGGAGGATCAAAGGCGAGATTCATTGTTTATTAAGGAGATGATTTAATGAAACTGTTTTTCCCTGAGTCAATAGAGCTGACAAAAGAGAAGGTCGCCAGCGAGCTTCATTTTAACGATCACGATACGATTGAGCGCCTTCTGGGAGAAGCCGAACGGCGCCTCGATCCCAAAGCCGCATATGAGGTAAGCTACGTAGATGAAAGGAATGAGAGCGGGGCCACTATAGGCGGAACTCTATTCCACAGCAAGGTGCTGAGTCGGAATCTGGACGGCGTCGGCCGTGTATTTCCCTTCGTGATTACTATCGGTGAAGGTCTTGAAAAGAAGGCTGATAAGATGGAAGACATGCTTGAGAGGTACCTCCTTGACGAAATAGGAAATATGGCGTTGAGAGATGCCCGGCGGCAGTTCGATCAGTATCTTCGAAAGACATTTGCCCTTGAAAAAATCTCTTTCATGTCTCCTGGTTCCCTGGAGGATTGGCCGATTGAGGAGCAGAAAAACCTTTTTTCCCTTCTGTCCGGAGTGGAGTCCGCCATCGGGGTTCAATTGAGCGATACCCTCCTTATGCTCCCGCGCAAATCCGTATCTGGGATCTATTTTCCGGCAGAGGTTTCTTTCTTCAGTTGCCAGATCTGTCCGCGCCAGAGGTGCACCGGACGCAAAGCCAAGTATGACATGGCCAAGGCGCGCGAATTCGGGGTGCTTGAGGAGATGAAATGACTTTGGTAATCCAAATGCTATAAAAGCCCTAATAGACCCCGCAAAGCCCGGCAGCAAGGTGCTTGTAGCTGAGAAGGAAAATTTGTTGACTAAGGATAGGCAAATGCGCCACCTTTTATAAACAGTGTTTTGAGATGCTGAAACAGCCTGGAAAGATTGATATCAAAATATTTCAGCGGGATTCAGATCTCGGAAATCTGAAATTTCTCCATACAACATTTATCAGGTCCTCATTATATGAGTGCCTAAGATCTGGAAAGATAGATAAAAGCCGGCATAATCTTCTGGTGTTATGAGGAAAAAGAAGACCTGACGGGAGTAATGGGCATTCAGGACAAAGGAGATGTGACACTTATCAGTCTCGCCTATGTTCGAACTTCAAGGAGAAGCAAAGGGATAGGGAGGCTGCAACATGGGCTGTGTCATTTTATGAAAAGAGGGGATATATACTCCTGGGTTCTTCATTACCTTAGGCTGGCAATAGTTTCATGATTTTCGATTACGATTTTGGAAAATGCATTCCAGTTTTTTTACGATCCTTAAAGCTATCATCGCATCAGGTTTGAAGCCACTCGTGGGAGCGTCAAGGGCGAGTACGCTGATTCGGAGGAAGACGGGTTATGTTTTGGAGCATGAGGTGTTTTTGGATACTGCTTTCACTCGTTGCCTTTATATGTTTTCAGTCCTGTGCGCACAAGGAACTGCCAGAGAACGTAGATTCCAAATTGGAGCACTGGGAGTTCATAACCAACGGAGACACTGCGGCAACATATCAAATGCATTTTGAGCGAAAAAACTTTGGAGCCAGCAGTTATACCATCAGCGGAAAATTTTCAGGAAATGCACATGACCATATCGGCGCATACGGTACAGTGGAATGCGCATTCAGCGGAAAGACAAATGGAAACAATATAAAGGCATCATTTGAAGGCGTTGGAAGGATGCAAATGGGGACGGTTAAGCTAAGTGGAAGCCTCTGGGGTTACCTTAATGAGACGGAAGGCTCCGGTGAATGGAAGCTTTCCCATTCTGAGGGAAGTTCAAAGGGGACCTGGATTATGAGGAAAGTGAACTAGAGGAAAATGAAAACATGGAGGCTCCTGAGAAATTTGCCAGAGTTTTTGAAATTGAGCAAGTTTGCGAATGAGATGAGACCTTTGGTTCTGAGTTTGATAATCGCTTGTTTCCTGACCCTTATGGGGATTTCTCCACAGGCCGAAGGCGCGGAGCTTTTTGCCTCCGCCGGAGGCTCCGGTTCTTCCTGCGCCCAAAATGACCCTTGCAGCCTTCAAAACGCGGTGCTCACGGCAAACGATGGCGACACTGTTTACGCTGCCCAGGGAACCTATACCGGAGCAGGTTCAGCGGTTATAACCATCACAAAAACAATCAATCTTTTGGGTGGATGGAACGGTTCCGCAACAGGGGCGGTTGCAAGAAACAGAACCTCCTTTCCTTCCATCCTGGACGGCCAGAACGCTCGCAGGGTAATTGTGATTCATGGGGCTATCTCACCCGTGATAGATGGTTTTACCGTGAGAAACGGAAACGCCTCAGGCCTTGGAGGAGGACTATTCAGCTCCGACTCAGGAGGAGGTATTTACAGCATCAACGCCTCTCCGACCATCAAAAACAACATAATAACAGACAATTTGGCCTCGGGAGTCAAGGACGCGCGGGCCATGGGAGGAGGAGTTTTTATTCAGGACGCCTCTCCACCCGCAGTGGTAAGCGCAAATGAATTCAGATCCAACAAAGGTGCAACCGGCGAGACAAGCCTGGGTGAGGGAGGAGCCCTCTTTGTTAAAGGGTCCGCACAGATAGTTGATAACGATTTCTTCGACAATCAGGCCAAGGATTGGCCGGACTCATACGGAGGAGCAATATCCGCCGGCTACACATACGGGCCCGCTGACATAACAATATTAAGAAACTATTTCCAAGGCAATTATGCCGGCCGCGGAGGAGCAGTCAGCATTTCTTACAGCAAAACGGATATAAACAGTAACACCTTCATTAACAACACGGCCTTTGGTCCAGGCGTTTATCTTTACTATGATCATGGCTCCACCGTAAGAAACAATCTTCTATTCAAAAACATTGTCACGTCATCAGTCGTACCCGATCACCCCGACTTAATAGGCGTTATAATGGTAGAGATTCCCCTGGAAAAAGGAAGAGCATTAAACAATGTCATTGCTGACAACAAGACAGATCATCAAGATCCAACGAAGTTCTCAGATATTTATATCTATAGTGACTGGCACTCTGGAAGCTTTGAGATTATTCACAATACAATTGTGTCTTCGGGAAACGGAATAACCATAGGCAATAATGTCGAGGCAACCATTCTAAACAATATACTCGCAGACCATGTTGTGGGGATTAAAACAGTCAATGGAGGCTCAGCAACCGTATCCAATACCCTGTTCTGGCAGAACACGGACGATGGAATAACAGGCAGCAATCCGGTTTACGGCAATCCACTTTTTGTT
>QZIK01000008.1 GCA_003599015.1 Desulfobacteraceae bacterium
CAAGGCATCAAGCTTTTCAAGGCTGTCAACCATGAACTCTATGTTGTTTCGTGTTGTAAAACGTACATAACCGCCGCAATGTTTATCGGCAATGTCGCAGATCTCCCGAACGTTTTCAACGGTCATGAAACGGGCGCCGCCGCATCTTACGGTAAAGAGCTTATCGCCTGTTTCAGAGACATGGACAAGTACGCCAGGCTCAAGAATCTCATGATAAAGCCATTTTCCGTAATTTTTCTGGACAATGGGCGGAAAATACTGCCAGTAGTGCCTCGGCCCCAGATCCGTGAGCCGGTTCTCCATAGGTTTTTCCGGATTGTAAAGTCCCAACCTGTTAGTTGATAGTCCCATTAGTTACACCTCCTATCTCGCATGTCTGGAGCGGTAGTCATTGATATCTCTCTTCCATCCGCCGGGCACATCCTCTTCCTTCCAGAAGATGTATGGGTTGGAACGCGGCTCCTTCACTACCTGAGGCATGGGAGGAATGTTGAGCACTTCAAGAAGCTTCTTGATGCCCTGCCTCTGAATGAGCTCTCCCAGTCTCTCACGGTTTTTGCCTTCCTCCATCCACCAGTCCCAAACCGGTTCTATGACCTTTTCCTTGATGTTGTCATACGGAGGCTCACACTTCATGAACGGGATGGTGAGAAGGGACATCTGGGCGCCCTCAAGTATCGGGGCCTTTGCTCCCAAAAGTATGCTCACGCCCGTATCGGTTCCCGGTCTTAATGCCTTGGGCATGACATTTATGCAGTGCATGCAGCGGGTGCACTCTTTGTCGTCTATCATGAGTTTTCCGCCTTCCATCCACATACACTGAGTGGGACAGAGATCAAGAACCTCTTTCTTGATATCGAATTTTCCCCAGTCCTTACCCTTGTGGGCACCTGCATTGGGCGGTATCTCACCCCCGATATACGCCTGGACCGCCTTCTGATCTATGCGGATATTATCGCGCCAGGTTCCGATAAACGACATATCGGAGCGTGCGATAGAGGCAACGCAGCAGTTGGGGCATCCGTCAAATTTGAACTTGAACTTGTATGGGAAAGCAGGACGGTGGAGTTCGTCCTGATAGTGATGGGTAAGCTCATAACACAGTTCCTGCGTATCAATGCAGGACCATTCGCATCTTGCCTTACCAACGCAGCACTCAGGGGTTCTAAGGTTTGACCCCGAGCCTCCCAGGTCCTGCTGCATAACATGAGTCAGATCGTAAAAAATAGGCTCAAGCTGCTCGGTAAAGGTCCCCAGGAAGATTATATCTCCTGTGGAGCCGTGCAGATTCATCATTCCGCTTCCACGGTATTCCCAGAGATCACAAAGCGATCTCAGATAGTCGCTTGTATAGAATTTGCTGGCCGGTTGATTGACACGCACCGTATGGAAATGTGCGATTGATGGGAATGTGGCCTGGAGATCCGAATACCTTCCAATGACTCCACCGCCGTACCCAAATACTCCAACGATGCCGCCATGTTTCCAGTGGGTCTCCCCCTGCTTGAAGGAGATCTCAAGCTGCCCAAGGAGATCTTCCACAACATCCCTCTCAATCATCATCCTGTCCTTGGGAAGCTTCCTTCTGTGGAGCGCAAGTCTCTTTGCGTCCGCCACAAAGCTGGGCCACGGACCGGATTCCAGGTCCTCGCACATGGAAATGTCGTGCTTGACCTTGAAGTTCTTGAGTTCTTCCTCCGTGTAGTTTTTCAGTTCCTCATCAGAGTAAATTCTTAGTTCCTGATACTTTAATTCTTTCTGTGGTTCTTTTGGTTCAAAAGCCATCAGCAATGCCTCCTTTTTCTAATCTCGCAAGATAAATATGAATCTAAGGAGTATATCCTATTTTTGTCGCCTAATCCCTTTTCACCTCCTCCCCCATAATTTCCTAATCCATCTAACGCCGGCCAAAGGGCATAAAAAAGGTGACCCCGGCCGGGAAATATCACCAAAAACCTGTCCTAACTACTTGTGAAGATTAGAACTAGTTTATCTTTCAGATACTTAACCGTCTCTTTATAGTCAATTCAAGCAAGCTATGTCAACAGAAAAAAGAGTTTGCTGTTGACTTTCCCCCTGAGCCGTGCACCTAATTGCCTCGAAAGGGTCTTGGTGGAAAGCAGGAGAAAAGAAGGGGATTCATTATTCGCATGAACTGTAATTATCCCAGAGTCGTCATCGCAGGGCTTAAAGGTGCCTCCGGAAAGACCTTTCTATCACTAGGGATTCTTGCAGCCTGGAAGGATAACGGACTTAGGGTCGCACCTTTTAAAAAAGGGCCTGACTTTATTGACGCCGGCTGGCTTTCCTTCGCAGCGCAAATGGATTGCAGGAATCTGGACCCCTATCTCATGCCTGCCGAAAAAATGCTGGACTCTTTCGAGGAAGGCGCAAAGGGATGTGACATATCCGTCATAGAGGGAAACAGAGGAATATTTGACGGACTCGACTACCAAGGAAAGTGCAGCACTTCGGAATTGGCCAGAATCCTTAAGGCGCCCATCGTCCTGGTGGCGGACGTTACCATGGCAACCCGTACCGTGGCGGCCCTTGTTAAGGGCTGCCAGGTATTTGAAAAGGATATTTCCATAAAAGGAGTCATTCTCAACAGGGTGGGAAGCAGCAGGCAGGAATCCCTTATAAGACAGGCAATAGAATCCTATTGCGGGATACCAACCGTTGGCGCTGTTCCTAAACTGAAGGAAAACGACTTCCCTGAAAGACACATGGGACTTATCCCCCATCAGGAAAGAGAAGGTTCCATCAAAGCCCTTGATGCAGCAAAGTCGGCTGCCCTGCGCTTTCTTGACCTGGACTCTCTGGTAGAGATAGCCAACACGGCCGGCCGGTTGCCTACCTCTACCCGGATCAGATGCGATTCCGGCAACAAAGCAAGATCCGTTGACATCTCAGCCCGGCCCAGAATAGGCGTGGTAAGAGACGAGGCCTTCTGGTTCTATTACCCTGAAAATCTAGAGGACCTCAAACGATACGGGGCTGAAGTGTTAGAGATAAGTGCATTGAGTGATCCCAGGCTGCCCCCTCTTGATGGTCTCTATATCGGAGGAGGTTTTCCCGAGACCATGGCTGATGCCCTTTCAAAAAATGTTTCCTTCAGGGAATCACTTAAGGCCGCCGTAAAAGAAGGCCTGCCTGTATATGCCGAGTGCGGAGGACTCATGTATCTGGGTGAAGAGATCCTTGCAGGAGGCACGAGCTATCCCATGGCAGGAATCATTCCTGTTTCTTTTTCCCTTGAAAAACGGCCCCAGGGTCACGGGTACACGCTCCTTGAGGTTGAATGCGCCAATCCCTTCTATGAAGTAGGAGAGATGATCAAGGGACATGAATTCCACTACTCGCGGCCGGTTTTCAGGGACGAAGTAAAGGCTGATTTCGCCTTCAAGGCACTGAGAGGTGGCGGCATAGCCGGAGGAAGGGACGGCTTATGCATTTATAATATCCTTGCCACCTATACCCATGTTCACGCCGGGGGAACGCCTTTTTGGGCCGAGCGCATCGTAAGGGCTGCCCTTCGCCCTTCGAGAGAAGCCAAAAAAATGCGATGCTTAAAAAGATGATTTGACAACTAAAAAAATATCTTGTATCTTTAATGTTCATAGTTTAGTCTACCAGCCGATACAGCAAATTATTGAAGGAGGTTAATGTCTATGCCTACGGTAGAATTTCAGGGCCACAGCTTTCAGGTCGATGAAGACGGATTCATTGACGACTTCAACAACTGGAACGAAAACTGGGTCGAGTATGTAAAGAGCACAGAAGGGATAAAGGATCTCACGGACGAGCACTGGAAGGTAATAAATGTCCTTCAGGACTATTACAAGAAAAACGGGATCGCCCCCATGGTGAGAATCCTCTCCAAGGTTACCGGTTACAAGCTCAAATATATCTATGAGTTGTTTCCATCGGGCCCGGGTAAAGGAGCCTGTAAAATGGCCGGCCTTCCCAAACCCACAGGCTGCGTATAAGAAAAAAAAGCCGGGCTTTTTGAAAGTCATAAAGAGCGCAGTGGACTTGTTTGTCCTTGCGCTTTTCTTGTCTTTAACCCCTGAAACAGGCAGTTACTAAACCGGCCGCATCGGGCCTGATTTTAGGATTCCCGCATAGAGTTCGGGCCTTCTTGATGGGAGAAAAAATTTCATCTCGTGGCCCCTTGTCTCTGAGAATAGACCGGCTTTGAGTTCGGCAAACAAAATATGGGGGCCTTGGCCCGCATATGAGGCCAATATCTTACCGTCCGGCTTAAGAACAAGAGCAACTCCAGGAAACTGAACTCCTGCCCTCAAGGTGCCGGCCTGATTACATGCAACAACGTAGATGCTGTTGTCGTAGGCCCTTGCCCTGAGGTGCCTCAACCAGCTTGTAATCTTCTCATCCGGAAGACCGCGGGGCGAGGCATGCGGAAAGAATATAACTTCAGCGCCCATAAGTGCCATTATAGAGCTGATCTCAGGAAAATGCCCCTCATAGCAAAGCTGTATCCCGAAGGTGGATCCTTTCTCTGAAAAAACCCTGATTTCATCTCCTGCTTCATATACTCTTTTTTCCTGTGGTGAGAGGTGGGTCTTCCTGTGCAACATGACCGGACCGCCCGGGACTGCAACCGAGTGGGCTATCATAGGTCTTCGGCCTTTTCTCACCTCCACAAGGCCCGCCATAAGTATCAAACCTGTTTCATTTGCAATATCTCCGAGATACCCTAAAAGCTCCTCGCCCCCTTCGGACCCGTATATCCCTTCAAGTCCGTCCAACATATACCCGGTGAGAGACAGCTCTGGAAAACATGCAATCACGGCCCCTTCGGAAGCGGCCTTAAGAGCAATCTCATAGGTGAGATCCAGATTCCTCTTTACCTCAAAAGGAACCGCCTCCATACATACTGCAGCAACGAGCATGTCCTTCAATCAAAGTATCTCCTTTATAAATTCAGATTTCAACGGGACCGCTCCATGTCCTTTCCTTCCCCCGGGGGATAAGATTCTTTTTAAGATGCTCCATCCTGTTGAGACCGTCTATGTAAGCCTTGGCACTGGCTGTTATTATATCGGGATCAGCACCCTTTCCCAGGGCTGTGAGTCCCTCCTCCTGAAGCCGCACCGTAACCTCCCCCTGGGCGTCCGTGCCGCCGGTGGCCGACTGGATGGAAAAACGAACAAGGGAGGATCTCGTACCCACCATCTTGGCTATGGTATTAAATGCGGCATCTATGGGACCCACTCCGAACCCGGCATTTTGAAACTCCCTGCCCCTTACCTTGAGCTTAACTGTGGCGGTGGGAACAGCCACTGTTCCGCTAACGACGTTAAGGTAATCAAGCTGGAAGACATCAGGGACCCTGAATATCTCCTCCGCCACCAGGACCTCGATATCCTCGTCAAGGATCTCTCTTCTCTTGTCCGCCAGCTCTTTGAATTTTTTAAAGAGGTGATCCAGTTCGGCTTCCGAAAGATTATGACCAAGCTCTTCCACCTTCTTCTTGAGGGCATGCCTTCCTGAGTGCTTCCCCAGCAGCAGCCTGTTTCTTGAAAGACCGATTGTTTCCGGCTCCATAATTTGATAAGTGGTTGTATTTTTAAGGATGCCATCCTGATGGATACCTGATTGGTGTGCAAAGGCATTTGCCCCGACCACCGCCTTGTTGGGCTGAACCACTATGCCGGTAAGGGTGGCCACAAGTCTGCTGGTGGGATATATCTCGGGTTTGTTGATCCCGGTAGCAAGATTGAGCCGATCAGCCCTTACATGAAGCGACATTACCACCTCCTCAAGGGATGCGTTTCCCGCCCTCTCCCCTATCCCGTTTACAGTAACCTCCGCCTGGCGGGCACCTGCCCTCAGCCCGGCGATGGTATTGGCGGTTGCCAGCCCGAGATCGTCATGGCAGTGAACGCTCAAAACAGCTCTGTGGATATTAGGAGTATGTGACCGCACATATGAAACAAGCTCAAAGAACTCATCCGGTACGGCATATCCGACTGTATCCGGGATATTGACGATCTCAGCTCCGGCGTCAATGGCGGCTTCAAAGACCCTGCATAGAAAATCCCGGTCGCTGCGGGATGCGTCCTCGGCGGAGAACTCAACATGCCCCGACAAGCTGGTTGCATACCTGACTGATGTAACTACCGCATCTATCACCTTGTCCCTGCTCATCTTCAATTTATGATCCAGATGGATATCGGATGTAGCGATAAATATATGCAGCCTGGGCCTTGCAGCCGCCTTTACGGCGGACCATGCGCAGTCGATTTCCTCCTTACGAACCCTCGAAATAGCCACAACATGAGCATTGCGTACCTTCTGAGCTATCTGGCTGACGGAGTGGAAACTGCCTTCCGACGCCGAGGGAAACCCTGCTTCTATAGCATCCACCCCCAGCTTTTCCATTTGACCGGCAAGATGCAGCTTTTCAGCAATATTCATGCTGGCGCCCGGAGACTGTTCCCCGTCCCTCATGGTCGTATCGAAAATGAATACCCTTTCCATTTACATACCCTTACTCATTTTAAAAGTTTATACTGGAGGCTGTCAGAAAGCGCCTGCCAGCTTGCCTCTATTACGTTTTCAGAAACCCCTATCGTGGACCATATGTCTTTTGAATCCCTCGATTCTATCTGAACCCTGACCTTGGCAGCAGTGGCATCCCTGCCGTCAATCACGCGCACCTTAAAGTCAACCAGCCTTATCTCGTTTATCTGCGGGAAGAATTTAGTAAGAGCCTTGCGCAACGCATTGTCAAGGGCATTGACCGGACCTGCTCCCTCCGCGGCTGTAATCTCCTTTTCATCACCGACGGATATCTTGATAAGGGCCTGGGCCGTAGTCGGTCCTGATCTGTTCTTCTCTATAGTCACCCGCAGGTATTCAAGCATAAAGGGTTCCTTGAACTGACCTGTCGCCTTTTTTATGAAAAGCTCCATTGATCCTTCTGCAGCATCAAACTGGTATCCCCGGTCCTCCAGTTTTTTTATCTCATCAACTATCTTTCTGCTGTCATAGCCGTTTCCTCCAAGCTCAAACCCGAGTTCCCCTGCCTTATAAAGGATGTTGCTCCTCCCTGCCAGGTCTGAAACCAGGACCCTCCTCCTGTTTCCCACAAGCTCCGGGTCCATATGTTCATAGGAATAAGGATCCTTCAGTATCGCACTTACATGAACCCCTCCCTTATGGGCAAAGGCGCTCTTTCCGACAAACGGTCTCTGCTTGAAAGGGGGAACGTTGGCTACCTCACTTACAAACCTGGAAAGCTCCGTCAATTGTTTCATTTTTTCGCCGGGCAGGCATCTGTAACCCAGCTTGAGCTGGAGATTTCCTATGGCGGCTATAAGGTCAAGATTGCCGCATCTCTCCCCATAACCGTTAACTGTGCCTTGAACCATTGAGGCGCCCTTTCTTACCGCCGCAATTGAGTTGGGAAGTGCAAGTCCGCAGTCATTGTGGCAATGGATACCCAGAGGAACTGCCGCCCGCGGCAATACCTTGCCGACCACCTCTTCAACCTCGTGTGGCATGGCCCCCCCGTTGGTGTCGCAAAGAACTATAATATCAGCGCCTCCTTTAACGGCTGTCGCAAGCGTATCCAGCGCATATTGCCTGTTTGCTTTATAGCCGTCAAAAAAGTGCTCCGCGTCGTATATTACTTGCAATCCGTTTTTTTTCAGAAATGATATGGTATCTCCTATCATGGCCAGATTTTCTTCCAGTGAAACCTCAAGGATCTTATTTACATGAAAATCCCAGCTCTTTCCCACAATGGCCGCAGTATTTACGCCGGTTTCAAGAAGAGCCCTGATGTTGGTGTCTTTCTCAGGGAGACAGTTGGGTTTTCTGGTGGACCCGAAGGCCGTAAGCCGAGCTGTTTTAAATGACTCAGACGATGCCATTTTGAAAAATCGCTCATCCTTGGGATTGCTTCCCGGCCACCCGCCTTCTATATAATGAAATCCCGCCTGATCAAGTTTTTTGGCGATTTTCATCTTGTCTTCCGCTGAAAGGTTGACCTCTTCACCCTGAGTTCCGTCCCTCAACGTCGTGTCATAAAGGGCTATTTCTCTACCCATGATAAAACTCCAAAATAAAAAATCCGTTATCAGGAAGCCTGATAACGGATTTGTCTGGTTTTACTGTTATTCAATCAGCCATCATCAGGCCGGCACACTCAACCCTTAAGGGCAGGAGGATAAGCGACAGGGTCAGCATTTCCCCTGTCGCGGTGGTAATTATCCCCTTCCTATAAAAATTAAGAATTCTAAAACTCATTATCTTAAGTTGCCTATCTCATTAATTAACTTGCTTAATCTGCCCTCAGGCCAAGTTAAAAGCCTGCATGTTTCATGGCCAACATGTGAGCCATCGGAAGCTTTTCTTTATTTACTTATAATTTTACATGCATACAATCGCAGTGTCAACACCATGTAATTGGATTGAATTGCACATCTTTCAACCAATGGACCAACATCCGGAAAACAATATGAAGATATTGCTCATATACCCTTTTTTTCTCTCGGAGAGAATCCACCTGGAGGAGATACAGGCCCCTCCGCTGGGACTCTACTATGTGGGTTCAGCCCTAAGGAGTTCAGGCCACGACGTTGAGATCATCAACTTTTGGGATTCAGGCAATAAACCTGCTCTGGTGAGAGAGACACTGCTTGCCAAGAAACCGGATCTCATCGGCTTTTCGGTCCTTAACGCCAACCGGATGGGGGCAATTTCCATAGCCAGACTGGCCAAAGACCTTGATCCGCGAGTCACGGTGGTATTTGGGGGCATCGGGGCCACCTTTTTATGGGAGCATATACTGAGTCATTTTCCATACGTGGACTATATTATCCTGGGGGAAGGCGAGCTCACTTTTTGCGAACTCGCAGCCCACATTGATCGCGGAGAAAAAGAAGCCGTCTGCTCATTGAAGGGAGTAGCCTTCAGAGCAGCTAGGGGCCCTGTAAAAAGACCTTCCAGAGCTCTCATTGAGGATCTTGATTGCCTGCCGGACCCTGCACAATATTTTGATTTCAACCACGTCTCCTCCTCAAGGGGATGCCCGTGGGATTGTTCTTTCTGTGGATCTCCCATGTTCTGGGGGCGCAGAGTCCGGTTTCATTCACCCGAATATTTCGTTAATCAACTGGAGATGCTCCATTCAAGGGGAATAAATTTTTTCTACTTCTCGGATGATACTTTTACTCTCAAAAAGGAAAGAGTTATAAATATTTGTCGTCTCATAATAGAGCGGAATCTGAAAATATCATGGTTCGCCATATCCAGGGTCAACTATGTTGATGAAGATATTCTTTACTGGATGAGGAGAGCAGGCTGCACCCAGATAAGCTACGGAGTTGAAAGCGGATCCATAGAGATCCGCAAGACCCTCAACAAGCAGATAGATGAAGAGTCCATTGTCAGGGCTTTTTCCCTGACATCCAGGTACGGGATACTGCCCAGGGCATATTTTATATACGGTTCTCCAGGAGAAAACTGGCAAACAATACTCCAGAGCATTGAACTGATGATAAAAATAAGGCCGTTAAGCGCTATTTTTTACATTCTGGACATATTCCCCGGCACATCCCTTTATGAGGATTACAAAAAAAGAACAGGCGCCACAGACGACCTCTGGATTAATCCCATAGAGGATATAATGTATCATGAAACAGACGATGCCCTTGACCGGGAACTTATCCTGGCATTCGGAGAAACCCTTCGAAACTCTTTCTGGCAACACCTTGTTAATTTTGTGGAATCGCTTGATCTTATTGACCTGCCTGAACTTTACCCGTTCCATGCAGATTTCCTTTCAAGACTTGCCATGACCTTCAGCCACGGAGACTATTCAGGCAATAAGGCCATTGCCGAAAAGGAAAAGATCGCTGAATCGCTTTTTAAAAGAGCTCTTACTTACCACCATGACCATCGGGCCTATTTAGGACTGGCGATTCTGTGCCAGAAACAGGGCAGGCATGAGGATTCCATCTACTTTGCCTCAGGGGGGCTTGGACATTTTCCTCAAAGCGATTCCCTCCGCATGTGTCTCGGCATAACATATATGAATCTTGGAAGGTTCAGGGATGCCATGGAATCCTTTTCTTTTTGCAGGCCATCGCCCGAGGTTGAGCATTACATGGCCGTCTGCAGGAATGCACATGGTTTTAAATAGCACTAGCCGGTTTCCTGGGAGTCCTGCCGCCGGATTTCATCAAGTATCCTCCTTGCATTATCAGCCCACCTTTTTTCAAGGCCAATCTTAACGGCCCTTTCCAGCTCTCTTGATGCATCACCAAAAGCCTTTCCCTCATAGTAGAAAACACCGAGACGATAATGCGCCATGGGATCATCCGGGTCAGCTATTACTGCCTTATGTAAATAGCGGCCTGCCGTCTGCCTTGAGCCTTTCTTCAACAACACCCAGCCAAGGGTACCTGCCGCGCGGGCATACTCGGGAAAGGCGTCGCTGACCTCTTTTGCCAGGGAAAGGGCACGGTCCAAATTTTCATTCGTGTCAGCGTAAAGGGATGCAAGGAGCACCGCAGCCTTCCAGTAGTAACCTTCCCTTAAAATGCCCTCGCAGATCTCAACCGCCTTTCCCGACTCACCTCCTTCGGCATGGATTTCTGCGGTTTTGAGTGCTTCATCCCTCCGGTTCATCTTTTCCATCAAAATACCCGCTTTACCGGCCTCCTCATCCTCAAGGCCCAGCCTCAAGGACTCCTTAAAAAAGGAAATGGCCTCCTGGTATCTTCCCCCCTTATAAGAGATGACACCCAGATGATAATGGAATAGCGGTTCAAGAGGCCTCTTCCCAACAGCCTCCCTGATGTTTTTCTCGGCATGGGCCGCCAATCCTTTTTTGAACTGGACCCACCCCAAGGTATCCAGTATGTCCGGATTTTGAGGTTGTATCTCCTTTGCTTTAAAAGCCAGGGACAGCGCCCTTTCCAGGTTCCTTTCGGATTCGGCGTAGATATAGGCAAGATCGTTCGCGGCCGGGGCCAGGGATTCGTTTATGGAGAGGACCTTTTCATAGGCTGCTATAGCCTCTTCCACCTTGCCTTCGAGATAAAAAGTCCTTCCCATACCCGACAGCGCCTCTGTATTTCCCGGCTCAACAGCGAGAGCGCTTTTGTATATCTCCAGGGCCTTCATATGCTCCTTGCTGTTAAGATACGCCCTTGCCAAAACAAGGAATGGAGCTACGGAAGAAGGATATTTATTAGCAAGGTCTCTAAGGAGAGCCTCTGCCTTTTGAAAGTCGCCCTTTTTAAATAGGACACCCGCTCTTATAAGCGGTATTGCAATAACTCCGGGCCGTCTTTTTTCCTGAGCCTCGCAAAGATTGAGCGCCTCATCATATCTCCCTTCTCTCACAAAGGCGCGCACCGCAAGCTCCAGGATCCTCGTATCCCCCATGGAGCTCTCAGCCAGATCCTTGAGGGTTGCAGCCGCCTTCCCTGCCTTACCTGTAACCATGTAAGTTTCAGCAAGCCTGAGCCTTGCCAGTGGAAGGTCGGGGCTTACCTCTATTAGCCTTATATAGTCGGACTCAGCCTTTTCAAACTGTCTTGAAGCTCTGAAGGCCTGGGCTCTCAGCATCAGGGCCTGCTCATTACCCGGCTGGGTTTCCAGTATCCTTGTGAGTTCATCTATGGCTGATCCTGTCCTACCGGTCTTATAATAGACATATGAAAGTGCTATGCGGACGCTCAGCGATGCCGGATCAGCTTCCAGGGCCTCCATGAGCTCCGAGAGAGTGATGTCGTATCGGCCTTCTTCTATAAAAGTCATTCCATACAAAAACCTTGCTGCTGCGGATCTGGGATTAAGATCCTGAGCCCTCAAGAAGTCCTCCCGTGCCTCCGGGACCCTTCCCTCCGCCATCAAAATCATCCCTCTTAAAAGGCGGCCCCTTGAATATCGCGAGTCCTGCTTGAGGATTGCCTCTATGTGCATACGCGCCTTCTCGTATTGCCTTTCAGCAATAAGAACCTCGGCCATCTTTGATTTAACGGGCATGAGCTGCGGCCATCTCACCGCCACCTTTTCATAGATATCCTTGGCCTCCGCCACTCTGTTAAGGACCAGATAATAATCCCCAAGCAGTATGAGCCCTCTCCAATCATCCGGGAATAACTCCACAGACCTCTTGAGACTATCAAGGGCAGATTCAGAGTCTTTTTTCCTGTGAAAAGTAATGGCCAGAATATGCCACAGGGATGGGTCCTTGGCGGCTTTCTCAATGCCCTCCTTAATATTCTTTTCAGCGTCATCAAGGCGATTCTCCCTGTGATAAAATCTAGCGATTGAAACCCAGGAAAGCGGGTCGGAGGAAAAATCATCTCTCGCCTTTTTAAGAAAAGTTTCAGCCGTGTCCTTATCCCCGATCTTCTCAAAAAAATTTGCCGCGAGAAGAAGGACTTCAAAATTTCCAGGCTCAAGGCTTAAGGCCTCCATGATTTTTCCCCTGGCCTCCCGGGTACGCTCTTCCACAAGCAGAACCTTTGCCAAATAAATTCTTGGGGATGCACTATGGGGATATGCTGTCTCCGCCTTTTCAAGGATCTCATGCGCCTCCCTGGTCCTGTGGACCGCAGAAAGGCAGTCCCCCAGCCTTAGAAACACTTCAAGTTCTGCCGGTCCTTTTGCCAGCATCCCCTCAAGAATAGGGATTGCTCTGGTAAACTCTCCATTGCCCATATGAATTTCGGAAAGCACCCTCGATGCATCTGAGTATATATCTCCATGCCCTGCTGCAAGGGAAAGCTCACGAATAGCCGAATGAATCTGGTTTTGCCTCAGATAGACCAGCCCCAGCTCAAACCGGGCCCTGCCATGTGATGGATTTCTCTTAATTGCGTTCTTGAAATGGATCACGGCCTCCGTATCCTTGCCTGCCTGAACCGCCTTGAGCCCAAGCTGGTAGAATTCCTCGGCCTTTTTCCCGTTTCCCTCCATAAGAAAGCATCCCGGGAAAAAAACCGGATACAGGAAAAAGAAACTAAATACAAAGATAGTTATCAATCTTTCCTTCATATTATCTCCATTTCCTATATCTGAGATTCACTCATGAAGCTCTGCCGTTTGCATTTTGAGCAAATGCAACATATTGTCGGCTTACCCATAAACGAAACGCCGCCTCTTACCGGGGCAGGGTTCCATCTATTCTTTTCTGTAAACCGCAATGCTTCCTGCCAGCGGACTCAAGGCAAGGAGGCGCAGACCTCCGTAACGGGGAATGATCCTGTCCACTCCATATACCATAAATATGGCGCCAGCCTTGCCTTTTGCCCTTATAAGCTCTGCGAATTCTTCATGCATCACCAGATAGGTGTAAAAGAGATCAAAATCTTCAAACCCGGCACCGGTTTCATTTTTTATTGCTTCGTATATCTCTTCGCCGGATGAGTCACCGTTAAAAAGGCGGATGTTTTCAGGCGGTACTGGGAGTCCAAGGCCATCCAGTTCATCTTCGAGGAGCGCTCGAAGCTGTCCGTATTCGTCAAGAGTCCAATCGTCCAGTTCGATCCCCGCGGAAAGCCTCACAAGATAGCTCAAGATGACATTCACCCGTCCGTCTGCACATCCAAGATCAAGAAAAAGTGTCTTGCCCGGTATTATGATCCCATGCCTGAGAAGGATCCCTGCACAATCCGCAAGGGTTTTGAGATCCGAGGACCTTCTGAAGCCGAGGGCGCCTCGTTCACCCACCTTCCTTTGATCGTAAAATTCTGCAACATGAGCAAGGGTCTTTCTGAGATTCACATCCATTTTATTTATCTCCAACCGGATATGCTTCCTCTCCCCAGTCCGGCTGATTAACTATCTTTTTCAGATGCTCATGGATAAGGAAAAGAAGCCTCAGCTCTTCCCCCTCTGCCTCCTGCAGACTGAGGAGTTTGACCCTGTCACAGCGTCTGTTAATCCTTTGGCACATGTAATTGACGCACAGTACGTCGCGGGCAGGCAGGGTACAACCGGAAGGCCCCAGAAAAAGGCAACTGCTTTCCCAAAGCCTCTTCTTAGGAAGGCCGGCTCCGAGCAATATATTGACGAGAAGGAGCCACCTGTCATACCTTTTTTCTATGCCCGCCCCGCAACACGACCCTCCTTCCTCCTCCTCGCATCTCCGGCATTCATCCACAACACCTGCCTCAACCCTCAGAGAGCTGCTTTTTTTGCAGGCTTTTTTGTAGGCATTGAAAAACTCTGACAGCATTTCATCGGAGAGGAGCTGAAGCCCTCTTTCGCGATAAAGCTCCATGGCCCATGCAATGCTTTTCCGAACAGGGAGCTTTTCTTCCATCTTCTCTACCCGGCCTTTCGTTTGGATCGGCCTTTTGTCTTTTTTCCGGCTTCCCCGTCCTCCCCGAATTCCTTGAGGCCCTTTGCGAACTCCTTAAGCCGCCTGTCCACAAGATAGTTGACCGTTCCCTCCGGATATGTTCCATCTTCCCCGCGCTCCCCTGCGGGCACACCAGTCAAAAGCTCTATCCCCTGATCAATGGTCTTGATGCTGTAGACATGAAACAACCCTTCTTTTACGGCTTCGACAACGTCATTTCTGAGCATGAGGTCTTTAATATTGCTTTCCGGTATCATTACCCCTTGATTTCCCGTAAGCCCTTTCTTTTTGCACGTATCAAAGAATCCTTCTATCTTCTGATTTACCCCTCCTATCGACTGCACCTCTCCTTTCTGATTAACAGAACCTGTGACTGCAATGTGCTGTCTTATCGGAAGCCCGGAAAGGCTTGAAAGTATAGAGTAGATCTCGGTGGATGAGGCACTGTCCCCGTCCACCCCTGAATAAGACTGCTCAAAGGCGACACTAGCGCTCATGGTAAGG
>QZIK01000114.1 GCA_003599015.1 Desulfobacteraceae bacterium
GCGGAGCAAGATTTCATGACGATGCAGAGGCGGTTCTGCTGATTGAGGTTGATGGTGAAGAGGAACTCGTTTTGGCACAGGGGGAAAAGATAGAGGATTTCTGCAGAAAAAGAGGCGCGGTATCAGTGGAAAAGGCAACAAAGCCCGATGAGTCTGAGAAGTTGTGGCAGGCTCGCAGAACCGCTTTTGGAGCCGTCGCAAGCCTGAGACCCAACTGCATAGTGGAGGATGCCACAGTTCCCGTTAAATATCTGCCTGACATGGTAAAAAAGATCGTTGAGCTTTCCGACAAGCACAGGATTAAAATAGGCGTTCTCGCCCATGCAGGCGACGGGAACCTTCATCCCCTTATAATGACGGATTTAAGTGATTCCGCAGAAATGGAACGTATTGACAGGGCCATGGAGGAGATGTATGAGGCTGCCCTGGGATTCGGAGGAACACTTTCCGGCGAGCATGGCATAGGTATCGCAAAAAAAAGGTTTCTTGAAATGGAATTCAACAGGCCAGCCCTTGAGATAATGCGCGGTATCAAGAAGGTGTTTGATCCAAAAAATATTATGAACCCAGGGAGTTTTCTCTAAGATGAACAGCAAGGTTCTAGCAGGAGAATTCAATCAGTGCATAAAGTGCGGACTCTGCCAGGCTGCCTGCCCGGTTAGCAGTGAGCTGATGCTGGAAAAGTTCACCCCGCGTGGCAAGGTCCAACTTGCACGTTTTTATGCCAAAGCACTTCTTCCCCTAACAGATAACTACAGAGATATATTCTCAAAATGTCTGCTTTGTGGCTCATGCAATGTTACCTGCCCCAGCGGCGTTGATATACAAAGCCTCTTCATTTACATGAGAGCTGAGATAGCCAGGTGCCGAGGAGTGCATCCCGCATTTGACAAGATGATCGCCTCTCTGGAAAAAAACAAAAACATCTCCGGTGAAGACAATATGGAGAGAGGGGATTGGACAGATCAGGTTCCGTTTTTCAAAAAGGGAAACTCATCGCAAATGTGTGAGACGATCTATTTTGTTGGATGTGTATCGTCTTTTTTCCCCATGGCACAGAAGATACCAGAAAACCTTTGCCGAATCATGATATCGGCAGGGGAGGATTTCGCAGTCCTTGGAGGCGATGAATGGTGTTGCGGTTTTCCGCTTCTCGGTGCAGGTCTTCCTGAGAAAATAAGAGATCTGGCTCATCATAACATTGAGAGGGTAAAGGCCATGGGAGCCAGGAAGATAATATTTTCATGTCCCTCATGCTATAGAGTATGGAAGGAGATATACCAAACGGACCTTTCCCTTTACAGTTCGGCAGAATTCCTGGAACAACTTGTTCTGACTAAAAGAATTGTTTTTAAGGAGCTTCCGGTTTCTGTGACCTACCATGACCCGTGTGATCTGGGAAGGAATACCGGGATCTTCGATCCGCCCAGGAATGTCCTCAAAGCCGTGCCGGGCTTGCGCCTGGTGGAGATGGAAAACAACAAAGCCAGGAGCTTGTGCTGCGGCGGAGGAGGAAACCTTGAGTCAGCTGATCCGGAGCTGAGTTCACGGATTGCTGTTAAAAAGATTGAGGAAGTTCTAAAAACCGGAACTCAAACCGTTATAACCTCCTGCCAGCAATGTTTAAGATCCATTAAGGGCAGGGCGACGAAAAGCAGAATAGACTTAAAGGTGCTAGACCTAACTGACATAGTTTTGAAGGCAATGAGTGTCTAGCGGTAACGCCTGGGGTCTATCTGGTATTTCCTGACTTTATAGCCAAATATACGTTCTGTTGTTTTAAGGACCTGCGCCGCCTTACGCATATTGCCTCTGGTACTCTTGAGTGCATCAATGAGGATTTCCCTTTCAAATCTTTCTACAGCCTCCTCAAAAGATTGTGCCTGCTGGGTGCCCGTATCCTTTGCAGTCTGAAGGGTAGGAGGCAGGTGATAACTGTGTATAACCTGGTCGTCGCAAAGAAGCACGGCTCTTTCAATACAGTTCTCAAGTTCCCTTACGTTTCCGGGCCAGTGATATTGTATCAGGGCATCTATGGCAGGAGTAGATATCCTTTTTATGTCCTTTTTGTATTCCTTGGCATATCTTTCCAGGAAATAGTCGGCCAGGAGAAGAACATCCGCTTCCCTTTCCCGGAGAGCCGGCAGATAGATGGGATACACGTTAAGCCTGTAGAAAAGGTCCTCCCTGAATGTCCCCTCTTCCACTGTTCTTGCAAGATCCTGGTTTGTCGCCGCAATAAGACGGACGTTTACCTTCATGGTCTGAGTCCCTCCCAGCCTTTCCAGTTCTCGCTCCTGGAGAACCCTCAGGAGTTTGCCCTGGCTTTCAAGGGCGAGGGATCCGATTTCGTCAAGAAAGATGGTACCTCCGTTAGCCAGTTCAAATTTTCCCATCTTTTGACGGTTTGCACCTGTAAATGCCCCTTTTTCATGACCAAAAAGTTCGGCCTCAACAAGATTGGCAGGCAGTGCCGCGCAGTTGACCTTGATAAGGGGTTTTTCGGCTCTGAGGCTGTTATAGTGGATGGCGTTTGCAACTAATTCCTTGCCCGTCCCGCTCTCACCCAGGAGAAGTACATTGGCGTTGCTTTTGGCCACCTGGGTAATGAGGTGAAACACCTCCTGCATCTTGCGACTGTTGCCGATGATGTTGGAAAAACTGTATTTCTTGTTCAGCTCCCTTTTGAGCCTGACATTCTCTTCTCTAAGTTCATCGGTCTCCCTGTGTATCCTTTCGAGAAGGGCCACCTTCTCAGCAATCAGGGTACTTATGATCGAGAGAAGCCTCAGTTCGTCATCTAAGGAGTCCCTTCCATCGGCAACTCTGTCTACGCTGAGCGCACCTATTACCCTTTGACCTTCTTTTATGGGGACGCATAGGAAGGCTATCTTGGATTTATCCAGCTTGCTCCTTGCCCTCGTTCTGTCAAGAAAGAAAGGATCGCCCGCCAGGCGCTGCAACGCCAAAGGTCTGCCGGATTCAATAACCCTCCCGGTTATTCCCTCCCCCAGCTTATACCTGCCTCGATTCTGCTCCATCGGGGACATGCCGTGGGCAACCTCTATATGGATCTCGCCTGTATCCTTATTGAGGAGTGTTATTGAGCCCCTTTTCATGCCAAGCCGGTCGGAGAGCAGATCCAGCACCTTGTAAAGGGATTGCCGCAGGTCAAGGCTTGCGTGGATTGCCTTAGTTATCTCGTATAGGCACTCGATCTCGTCCGGCTTTGGCTTGGGAATGGGAATATCCTGTTCCATAGAAAATTAACATCCTTAAAGCGCTATTATTATTAAACTGTTAATCTTATAAATCCTGCTTTATGTATTATATCATTGAAATATTTTTATATTGAAAATAATTTTTTTACTAATCTATCTTTATAAACTCAATGAAATTTCCTAATAATATGAATCCACATATAAAACAGATTATCTCATTATTCCGTACACTGCCAAGTCTTTTTCTTTTTCAAAGGCATAAGGCGCAAAAAATTTTCACAACATCTTGCCCTATTTTTTTCATAAAGCATCACAAAGATATTATTAGGTAGATTAGGTTTGCAACCGTTTTAGGCTTGACTGGCGTTAATATTCTGTGGGACATATCCAGGCAAATTGAGGCAGGCTGGAGTGGCACCCCTATGAGCTATAGCTTTGAAACAGGCATATACCGGCCTCCGAGCGAGGGAGGAAGTTCCTCCCTTCTTGTGAGGGTTACTCGCAACTGTCCCTGGAATCTGTGCACCTTTTGCGGAATGTACAAGGCAGAAAAATTTTCCAGAAGGTCAACAGCGGAGGTAAAGGCGGACATTGACACAGTTGCCATTATTTGCAGGGAGCTTGAAGTTGATACGGACATTCCTTCACAACGCGGTGGAATTGACAGAGATCGTGTGGCGACTCTTTTGAGTAAAAATCCTGACTTAGGGGTCTCCCCAGGATTCGGCATGGTGCTCGAATGGATCAGTTCCGGAATGAAAACGGCCTTTATTCAGGATGCCAACAGCATCATATTAGATACTGAGGAACTTGTTGATATACTTGCTTACCTTAGGAAAACATTTCCCTGCATCCAAAGGGTCACCTCCTACGCAAGGGCCCGAACACTTGCCCGAAAATCGTTATCTGAACTGAAGGCAATAAAAAATGCAGGACTGGACAGACTGCATGTTGGGCTTGAAAGCGGAGATGAAGCAATCCTTGAGAGAATTAAGAAAGGTGCCTCTCCCGAAGATCATCTGGAAGCGAGTCGAAAGGCAATGGATGCTGGGTTTCAGCTCTCCCAGTACTGGATGCCTGGCCTCGGAGGAAAAAAATTCTGGAAAGAACACGCCATCAACACCGCAGCTCTCCTGAACAAAATAAATCCGCACTACATACGTTCAAGACCATTCTTCCCTCATCCAGGCACGCCACTATTTTATGATGTTGAAAAAGGACACTGGCCTCTTCTTTCCCCTAAGGAACAACTACTGGAGTTGAAGGAGACTGTTAAAGCCCTGGATGTTACCTCGAAGATCTGTTTTGATCACGCAGGCAATTACTGGTGCGGGCCAAAGGGAAGGCCAGTCTTTAAGCACACATACGAGGGCTATCAGTTTCCGGAAAAAAAACCTCATCTCCTCGAATTGATAGAGGAAGGTATAAGGTTCCAGGAACTGACCCCATCAGGCCCACCCATATGGCTTGTTCGTTGATATCTTAGAAAGGCCGTGTGAATCTTCCTTCCTCGTTGGGACATTGAAGAGTAGAATTGGAGTTAGGCAGCGCATATGCCACTTTTTGTGTTTTCTGAAAACATAAGGCTTTTCCTTGCGAGAATAAAAAAAGAAGCCCTTACAATACTGAATCGTGAGGTGGGCCTTGAGGTTATAAAAGATCGGTTTATTTTTGGGGGAAAATACCACCGCCTTTCCCTCGTGCTCTTTGAGCATAACAGGATGCTGGGATTTTACAATCCTGAAAAATGTGAAATCGGACTCAATAAAAAGCTCATGTTTACGAGCTCGCCTTTGTTATTAAATAACATTCTGCGGCATGAAATAGGCCACATGATGGCCCATATGTGCCATGGAACAGACGGACTGGGACACGGTCAAACCTACCGTCAGGTATGCGCTATGTACGGATGGGGGGATTCTGTTACATCTTCCACGCTGGATCTGGAAAAGGAAGAACAGGAAGCCCTTGGACGGCAAGGCTCAGAATGGGTTATCAGCAAGGTGCGCAAACTCCTTGCCCTTTCCTCAAGTAAGAACAAGCATGAGGCCAACCTGGCAATCCTAAAGGCTAACCAGATACTTCTCAATCATAACCTTAAGCTTCTGGGGGAGGCAGGAGTTGGGCCCGATAATACTGTTTATATGAAAAGGTTGCTTACAGCCAGAAGAAACTCTGCCAAGCTTATGACTATTTCAAGGATACTAACAACATTCCTTGTTTCCCCTGTATTCAGCTATGGAAACAGGAGGTTATACCTTGAGGTCACAGGGGATAGAACAAACATAGAGATTGCAGAACACGTGGCTGTCTTTCTGGAAAGGCGACTTGAGGAGCTCTGGCAGGAGGAAAGAAGGAACCGTGCAGGTGCAGGAGGGCTTGTAGGCAGGAACTCATTTATGAGGGGAGTAGCGGAGGGCTATCTTGACAAGGCAGAAAGGCTGAAGGCTGACTACGCACCACATGAAAGCCTTGCCTTGGTGGTGCTTGAATCAAGTCTGAAAAATAAACTGGCGCTTGTTTACGGGAGGTTATCTTCGCTGCGGACAAAAAGTTCATTCTGTGCAAGATCATTCAGGGCCGGAAAAGAAGCAGGAAGAAACCTTTCTATTAAAAAAACAATAACCGTAACCACTTCCCCAAGACTGCTT
This sequence comes from Desulfobacteraceae bacterium, assembly GCA_003599015.1. Taxonomy (GTDB): domain Bacteria; phylum Desulfobacterota; class DSM-4660; order Desulfatiglandales; family Desulfatiglandaceae; genus CG2-30-51-40. The sequence goes on from QZIK01000114.1 coordinate 5,873, forward strand.
ACTGAAGGATAGTTTATCCCGCAATGCCGTTATAATTTTCACTCCTTGAAAAAATCCAGGAATTCTCCATAGCCCTCTTTTTCCAAATCCTCCACGGGGATAAATCGCAGGGCAGCCGAGTTAATGCAATATCTCAGACCCGAAGGGGGAGGGCCATCATTGAAAACATGCCCGAGATGAGAATCACTCTTAAGGCTCCGGACCTCCGTTCTGATCATAAAGTGACTTCTGTCCTGTAGCTCAACTAAGTTTGAAGGAACAAGAGGTTTTGTGAAGCTGGGCCAACCTGTTCCTGAATCAAACTTGTCAACGGAGCTGAAAAGAGGTTCTCCGGAATTAATGTCAACGTATATGCCTTGCCTTTTGTTATCCCAGTATTCATTTTCAAAAGGCGGCTCTGTCCCGTCCTCCATAGTGACCGCATATTGTATGGGTGTAAGCTTTTTCTTTGATGCTCCGGTCTTATTTTCCCTTTTATCTCTTCCCCATATCATGTTTAGGAAATGATCTCTACCCGAACCATAACTGTAGTAAGAGTAGTGAGTCGGATTTTTCCTGTAATAATCCTGGTGATAATCCTCTGCCCTATAAAATTTGGGTGCCGGCAGAATGGGGGTTACTAAAGGTCTTCCAAACGGATTTTCCGCTTCAAGCTTACTCTTGGATTTCTCCGCCTTCTGCCTTTGCTCCTCGTCTAAAAAAAATATAGCTGTAGCATAATGTGGGCCTCTATCAACGAACTGTCCTCCTGCGTCAGTCGGATCAACCTGATGCCAGAATATGTCCAGAAGCATATCATAGGATATTCTGGCTGGATCAAAGGTTATCTCTACCGCCTCCAGATGTCCTTTTTCTGCATAGTCCTGATAAGTTGGATCAGGACCTATCCCACCTATATAACCTGAAACCACATCAGTGACACCCTCAAGTTCCTGAAAAGACTTCTCCATGCACCAGAAGCATCCGCCTGCAAAAATAGCTTTCTTTTGGCCCCCTGAATTGGCCGGGTTTAAAGGCAGCGTACCTGAAATCCCTAAAAAAACCGTAATAGCGAAAAGAAACATAAAATACCTAACTCCTTTCTTGAGGGAAGATGCCCCCTGGCGGATCATGAATATTCCGGATAGTACCTTTTCATGCACTCAGGACAGATACCATGGGAGAACTCAAGATTGGTTCTTTTGGCGATGTATTCTTCAACACTTTCCCAGTATAGATGATCGTCTCTAATTTTTTTGCAAATCGAACAAATTGGAACGATACCCCTTAATTTAGTAAGCTCTGTCACATCTTCCAGAACAATCAAAACAAGCGATGACTCCTCCCACTCAAAAGGTGAAGCTGTAACCAAAAAAAATACCTCCTGAGTTCCGTTGTCCCTTTGAAGAATCATCTTGAATTCCTTCCTCCAAACCGTATCACCTTGGAGCGCTGATCCCACTGCATTTCTAACCACACATTCCTTGCAAAATCGAGTAGTTCCACAACCTTCTTTAGACTCAATAGCATTGGTGCAGCGCATTATTTCTCCACAAAGTTTTATGGATTTTCCAGTGGAATCTGCACCGGTAAATCCGAGGGCTGCTTGATTTAGGTCCAGGATATTGAGGTATCTGTCCATCAAAAAAACCATTGATGGTATTGCGTCAAATACTTTGCGAAGATATTCCCCTTTGTGGGAAAGGCCTCCGTCCATTTTCCGATCTCCTATAATTTAGGTTACCCTGATAAGGTTTACAGTAGGGTATGAAAAAGTTAATAATCATTAGCCGTAATAAAATCAATTTTATTTCTAAAAGATTTCATAAGCCTTTTTTCCCCTTGAAGATATGGATTAAACCTCCAATAGCCTTATCCCTGTTGACTTCCCATGGTGCTGAGATTAAAGTTTGTAAAAATATTGAATCAGATGCGATGGCAAGAGGAATATTTCTAGCTTTACATAATGAATACAGAAAGATTCATGGGAACTCTGCACAAAGCAGACCCTCTTTATCAATTTTTTTGCTCAAGCATTCTCCCTCAGATGGGATTCCATGGGAATGAACCTTGTTTCAATGTCTACATGGCCCGCTCATCCGGACATGTATTTTTCTATGAGGAGGTTCGAAGCGGAAAGCGTTTGGTGGCTAAGTTTTTCGCGGACACACCGGGTCGAAACTTTGAATTAGGGCGTCACCTGATGGCAAAGGAGTTCAACAGCCTTAATTATCTAAGAAAAGCCGGTTTTAAAGGGTATCCCCATTATGTTGTCAGGCCGCTGGGAATTAATCATGAGATCAACTGTGTGCTGGTGGAGGAATTCTGTTATGGAACATCCCTCGACAGCATAATACTTGGAGCCATAACAGAAGGTAAAAAAGAGGCTCTTTTCCAAAAGCTCACATCACTGGCATATTTTCTTGCCACCCTTCACAACCGAATGGCAGGATCATGGGGGATACAATTCGAAAGGGAATGTCTCTATTTTGAAAGGACCTTGAAACAACTGACCGACAGGCGACAACTTAGCCGGCAGGGAGAAATGGAATTTTTATCCCTAAAGAACCGTTGGGCCGATAAGACCTGCATGTGGGAGGACCGGGAGGTAATTGTGCATGGAGATGTAACTCCCAGCAACTTTTTATTCGGAGAAGGCCTTTGGGTGATAGCGATTGATCTTGAGCGCATGAAACATTCAGACCGTGTATTTGATCTCGGCAGATTGACAGGAGAACTGAAGCATTTTTTCATGCAATATGGTGGAGTTCATGCAGATCCAGAGCCATTCATAGGCCATTTTCTATGGGAATATTCCTGTCATTTTCCGGACAGGCAAAGTGCATTCAAGGCTATTACAAGACGAATCCCCTTTTATATGGCGCTAACCCTGCTTCGCATAGCCCGTAACTCGTGGATAAGTTCCGAGCACAGAGAGCACCTTATAAAGGCTGCCGGCAACACCTTGAGATAGAAGAAAAATGAGCATTCAAGGCATACTTTTCGACCTTTACGGAACCCTCATTGACATTGAAACAGACGAGTCCATGGATGAGATATACAGAGGAATCGCCCATTTCTTGACATATCATGGGCTGTATATTCACCGTGGTGAGGTTAGAGATTCCTACTACCGAATAATGAAAGACCAAAGGGATAAAAGCCGGGAGGAGCACCCTGAGATTGATGTATTGTCAATATGGGATACCTTTCTGTCTCAACAAGGGGTCAAAAGCTCACCTGCTAGGAGGCGACTTGCAAAAACTCTTGCTCAGATTTACCGAGGAATATCCAGAAAGCGACTAGCTCTTTATCCGGAAGCAAAAGGCGTCCTGGAAAACTTGAAAAAATCCTGTCGCCTCGCCCTGGTGAGCGACGCACAGCAATGCTACGCGATACCTGAAATCCGAGCTCTTTCCCTGGAAGGCTACTTTGATTCGATTATCATCTCTTCGGAATATGGATTCAGGAAACCTGACCCACGTCTGATCATAAAGGCTCTTTCATCAATGTCCCTTCATAAGGGTCAGGTGCTTTTCGTCGGAAACGATATGTACCGGGACATTTACGGAGCAAAGTTACTCGGAATAAGAACAGTGCTTTTTCAATCAAACCAGGGCGCCAAGTCCCATGTGGATACGTCTGCCGACCATACAATCGAGGATCTGAGGCAACTCGAATATATAGTCATTGGTTATTCTTAACTATATTTACAGACAGCCTTTTCAATATCGCTTTCAGTAATCCCAAGCAAGTGATATAAATGATTGAGGCGGGATTTTCCAAGTGAGCCGTTTGCGACTCGATCCAGTCTGTGCCTGGCATTATATGCTATCCCAAGTCCCGCCTGCCCTATCATTAGGGCGTCATTGGCCCCGTCTCCTACCACCACCACCTGATCAAGGGATATCCCCATTTCGCATGAAACCTGGTTCACTATTCGCGCCTTTCCTGCGGCATCCAATATTTCGCCCAGAACCCTGCCTGTTACTGCTCCGTTCTTTATCTCAAGACGGTTTGAATAAGCAAAGTCAAGCCCCAGCATTGCCCGAAAGTGATCTGCAAAAAAATCAAAACCGCCTGTCACAAGCCCCAACTTGAATCCCAGCCATTTAAGGGTCTTAACCAGCTCTTCTACTCCTTTTGAGAGTGGAATCGAATCTCTTATCGCAAGGAGGTCTTCCTCATTAAGCCCCTTCAAAAGAGCCAGGCGCTGCACAATCGATTCCTCGAAATCAAGATCCCCTCTCATAGCCTTTTCAGTAATTCTGGCAACCTCCCTGTGCACCCCCTTTTTGGCTGCCATCCGGTCTATAATCTCTGCATCAACCAGCGTGCTGTCCATATCAAAAAAAATGAGGCGCTTGTTTTTTCTGTGAGCTTCTATTTTCTGCAGAGCCAAGTCCACCCCCAGCTCGCGGCTCTTGAGCATTAGTCTCTGCTTTAGTCTTGCCAGGGAAAATGCATCCCTGGCATCAATTACAAGCTCCATTGACCTGATCCCGTGGTGATTGAATGTAGAAATAGTTTCTATGTTTACATTTTCTTCGGAAAGGATGGCGGAAAGTTCCGCGATAGCCCTTGTTCCCCCGAAATGAGTGAGGACAAAGAGGTTGCGATCGTTGTGGCCGCGGAGTTCGGTTTCAGAGAAAAGTCGAAAGTGAAGGGTCAAGTTAAGATGGCTTGCCTCAAAGAGAAGATCTTTTATCACACTGTCCTTAGAGCCTGAAGAGACGCTTAGATCCAGGAGAAAGTACAACCCAAGGAGGTCCTGTAAGGAAGCCTGCTCCATGTCAACGACCTCCACCTGGTGTTCCATAAGGACATGGGTAAACCTTGCAGTTATACCCGGGCGGTCGGGACCGGAAACAGTCACCATAAGCAAATTTTTATCCTCAACCATCTTTATATAACCTCATATCTGCCAAGGCATGCCATACCGGCAAAAGGCCCTGATACAAAAAAATCACCGGTTACTGCGATGATTCACACATACAGTAGCACCTTACGCCAGTCAAGGAACTCTTTTTCAGTCACATGAGGCACAGGCAAAGTCAAGTTTCCATTAGAGGACATCAATTTTAGAGCCCAAAGATCAAAGGGGGTTGACACATTGAAGTTGATTATTATTTTTTTTAAAAAATAAGTTAACCTACCGTAATAACAGACTAAAGGTTAGCTTAACTTTAATGTCGTGGTCTTTACTCGGGGAAGGATAATTAGTCGCGCAGCGAAGGTTAAGAGCTCCGAGTGATTTTGAAAGACCACTAATTTGAGAAAAGGAGGGATAATCATGATAGTGAGACGAATAGGCACTTGGCCCAACTGGGATTGGCGAAGTCAATTTGAAGAGATTGAGCGCATGAGAAGGCTGCTGGAAAGCATGTCTGGCCCTATGATTCGAGAGCCTTCAGCGGGAGTTTTTCCCCTTATGAATGTCACAGAAGACTCCGATTCCTATTACGTAAGGGCTGAGCTTCCCGGGATAAGAACAGAGGACCTTGAGATTTCTGTAACCGGAAACGGGATTTCCATATCTGGCGAAAGGAAGATCCCTGATGCCGGTACCGATGCAGTATATCACAGGAAAGAGAGAGATGCGGGAAGATTCAGCAGGATGCTCTCTTTACCGGGACAGATAGATTCTGCAAAGGCTGAAGCCGATGTTGCCGACGGGGTTCTGACCGTTGTTCTCCCCAAGAGCGAGACTGCCAAGCCTCGTCAGATAGCCATAAAGACAGCGTAGCATTAACAGCTGTAGGATATTGAAAGGAGGATCCGTTATGCTCGATATGGAAACCAAATCACTTCAAGCAAAGGAAAAGGCTGAGGTTACAAGCTCCGCTGAACATACAAGGCCTGGCCCGACCTTTGTACCTGCGGTGGATATTTTTGAGAACGAAAAAGAACTGAACCTGCTTGCTGACATGCCCGGGGTAAAAGCATCCGATCTTCACATAGGAATTAAGGAAAACATCCTGACCCTGAGCGGTTATGCAAGCCCCCCAGAAAAATCAGATGAAACCGATATACTGAGGGAATATAGGGTAGGAAAATATTTTAGAGAGTTTACTCTCTCGGAGATGATAGATCAGAATAAGATTGAGGCTCAACTCAAAGACGGAGTTTTAAAGCTGAGACTGCCAAAGGTGGAATCCGCAAGACCTAGAAAGATTGAGGTAAAAACAAACTAGGTTTAAAAACTGAAGACCTGGCCGGGTGTCGTAGTGTGCCTCGGCACCTGGCCAAGCTTTTGGCCTCGACTATTTTTCTTTCATGACCTCAAGCTTTTTGGCTTGAGTCTTATCGGTTTTATAATTCCCTCTAAACAGCAGATAATGAAAAAAGGCAACTCAGAGGCAGATATGTGCCTTTCAGGGATAGAATTAATCAAAGTTCCATTTTCGTCTACCATATCGCCGGGAAAGGTTTTCATTATAGCTACTGTATAATATTGAGTGGGTACTTATATACCCATTAATCATATGGAAAAATCCCCCTATAAAAGAATCTTACCCTGTGAAACATATCTTCGCTCTTGTCCCCCCAAAAATGAGCCTTTGTTTGTTGAAATCATTTTCGGGAAGAATGTTCCTAAACCATAAGAAATTACACAGCATTCTATCTAGCAGAGTGTATGTTTTCATCACAGGAGATTGCTAAAATTGTTACTGTTGTTTTTGACTGATGGGTATTGTCATACCCATAGGCCTATATAATAATTCCCCCTATTCAGCAATTAATCCCTGTGAGATACCTGCATTAAAGCCGCGCAGCGGATAAAAAGCGGCCGAGCAAATGGAAATTATCTATATGATGGTTAAGTTGGAAAAACGCTGTCGCCTCTTCTGTGATGTATAAAGAAGGGTTAGGCAGGAGGAAAAAGATGAAAAAGCTATTAATATTCTTAACCGTGTTTTTCGCAGCCCTTCTTACCTTCCTGGGAAGCAGTTTCGCGTTTGACTTAACTTTTATAAGCGTAACCAGCCCGGCCGCCTCTCTTGCACTTGGCCTGGGTCTTTGGGGATTTTCGTTTCTGCGAAGAAAAAGGCTTTTCAAGAAATAAAAAACAATCCATAACAACCATGGCAGCCGAACCTCAAGGTTCGGCTTTTTTATACATTCAAGCCCTTTGGACTGAGTTCGTCAAGTATTCCCTATACGGCGCCCTTTCTTTCTATAACAACAAAAACGGTTTCTATAAGTATGTTGAGATCCATCATCAGGCTCCTGTTGTAAATATAGTATAGATCCAGAAGAACCATATCTTCGAACAGGACCGCGCTTCTTCCCGTCACCTGCCACAGGCCTGTTATACCGGGTCTCACGCTCTGTCGCTTCTTGTGCCATTCCTTATAGAGCTCGTATTCATAAGGAAGACAGGGCCTCGGCCCAACAAGGCTCATATCGCCCTTTAGAACGTTTATAAGCTGAGGAAGCTCATCCAGGCTCAACCTCCTTATAAATTTTCCGACACCGGTTATCCTTGGATCATCTGTTATCTTGAGAACCTGGTCTTCGCTTTTCTTCTCTATCTCTCCTTTGATAAGTCTGGTAACGTACTCCCTGTGGATATTTATGTCCGTGCCAACCCTCATGGACCTGAATTTATACATTAAAAACTCCTCGCCCTCTCTACCAACTGATCTTGCCTTGTATAGGACAGGCCCCTGAGATGTTAGCTTTATTGCAACCGCTATGACCAGGAAAACAGGCAACAGAATAAAAAAAACCGGCAAAACAATAAGGAGCTCCAGGATGGTCTTCGCCCTGTCATACAACCATGATTTCCGCTGAGAGCATAGCCTGATCATTGGTAATCCACAAAATCTGTCAATCCTGAGCTTTATGTCTATAATCGGCATAAGCTTTGGAGGAAACCAGACATTAATGCCCGCAGATGTTGAATAGTCCAGTATCGCTATAAGAACCCTTTTGTCCATCTCCTCATCCGTAATCACAAGTTCGTCAATCTTTAGAGAACCCACAACATCAGGCAGGTTTCTAAGCTCTCCGAGAGAGGTCTTTGTTACGGGAAGCCCGGATATGGATTCATCTTTACTTCCAAAAAAACCTGCCACCCAGAAAGGCGCGTTGCTCTTTATCACATGGGCGGTGATCCTTTTTGCCTCGTCATCTGTACCAATTAAGGCAACCTGGGTGCGAAAGTGACGACGAAGCCAGTTGTTGAATACTATTTGAACAAGGAACGTCCTGAGTGTAATCAGAAAAACAGCGGCTGACCCAAAACCAAACGGCACAAACCATGAGTTAGCAAGCATCCGAAGATTTTCATCAGCTTCTAGAAGAGCGACCAACCCACAAGCAAGAAAAGCAAGGCCCAGGGCTTGCACAAAGTCAATCATTTGGTCCCAAACCCGCCTTCCAATAAACAAAAGGAACAAGGCGGGAACCAGCATCCCGGCTATTACAAAATTACTCACCAGTGCCTGTGCTCCACCATAAAGAAAGTACATTGCCCCCATGGCAAATAGACCCCAGCAGACCGCCCTTGCAATCTTTATCAAATGATATTTTTTTAGAAATATCTCGTGATAATTGTAAAGCCTGAAGCTTGGGAAAAAGGCCAGCAGCATGAAACCCGGGAGAAGAACCATCGCATGGCACCTCCACCCCGTAGAAAGATCCCCATAGGGACCTGCCAGCAAGGCTCCGAAGATAAAGGAGCAAAAAATAACAACCAGATCATTCAAAAGCAGCGCCAACTTATAGAAGTAAAACCTGTGAGTCTTGATGTGAAAACTAGTGCCAGCCCTGTCTTTGAAGAGGTCTTTAAAGGCGAAGCTGTCATCTGTCCATTTTATTTCCTGCATGTTAGTTTCCTCAAAAAGCCCTTTTTAATTCCGCTAGCACATTACTTAACAAAGGGGGACATAATACTTTCCGTCGCATTAAAAGAACTGCACCATTAGCCGTAATGGTATATTTAAATACAAATTGCGGG
>QZIK01000034.1 GCA_003599015.1 Desulfobacteraceae bacterium
GCTCTTCCGATCTGAAAGAATTATATTCCATTGCATTTATTTTTATAATATCAATATCGCTATTTATTATAAAATCTTTAAGTAATTTAACTATAATATCCTTTTTGTTAAATTTTTCGGCTTGTAAAAATCCACCGCTGGATATGATAAAACTTTTTAAATTAAAAGTATCAATCTTCCTGAATCCAAAACGAACAGCTTCACGTGAATAACCACATCTCCCCACAAAGATAACCTTGGGAACTCCATTTTCATGTAATGAAACGGCCAGAGGTTTTTGTTTGCCCTCATATACTTTATATTCCATGAGAAAATAATCTATATCACCGTTAGGAGCGTACTGATATATCTGCCAGTATGGTCTGAGGACCTCGATGGATTCAATGTCATCGCAAATATTAACTGAGTATTTAAATCTGTTATTTTGATGCATAGTTTAACTAAATTTAAAGTCTAACCCATGTGTCTATAGCAGAAATCACCTATGGTCTCTTGCAAATTAATAGGTGCTATTTTGCACAGCTTGCTTATAATTCTATATTTTATTGATTCTTCGTTTTGAGCCCTTCCTTTATTATGAGGATAGTAAAATTGTGGAAGATCAACAACCTCGGTACCCCATTTTTTCTTGAATAACATTAACCCTTCATTCAAAGATGAAGTCCGTCCAAAATCTAAGATATGATAACCTTCCTTATAGGCTGTTGTTATAGCATTCCAATAAAGGAAATGAGTTGGGCTGATACCCATATATTTGTGGTTTACCGCCCCCAACTCCATAGAAAATCGCTTTTTATATTTAAAGCTTATCAATCCTGCCACGTTGTGACCATCCTTAAGGGCCAAAAAAAGGCTGATCTGACCTTTCGGATAAAATTCATACCACATGTTCCTAATAAACCTGTATGGATGGCAGGGCAACCCGAGTCTTTTTCGGGTCAATTTATGTAGTTTAAAAAACTCAAAGAGATCTGCTTCACTCTCACCCGTTTTGAGTTCAATCCCACTATTAATGGCTTTTTTTATTCTATTTTGAACTGATTTTTGGTGAAATTTTCTGCGTATCTCATTTAAGCCAGGTGCAAGGGAAATGTAGTGGTTTTTAAAGACGAGGGACTTTGAAAACCATCTGCACTCCATCAAATCTGATGACATAAGAGTCCGCACTTCCATATAGGCATTTCGATTATTGAGATAAAGCCCCTTCGTGAGTTCCAGGAGCTGTCTCATGTCGTCGGGCGTAGAAATGAGGGGATCACACAAGGTAGCAAAAGGAATGCTTACCAGCCTGTTTCCTGTAAGCCAGCTCTTCACCTGAAATACAGGTACCCCGGCTGATATACTTTCCCCCGATGAATCCAAAAGCACTGGATAATAGCCTTTGATATGTGGAAAGCTGCTCTCCAATACACGCTTCCACCCTGAAAGATGACAGATCCACCCAAAATGATGTCCTTCCACAAACCTGTCCCAACGGGGATCGGATATGGGGTCAATGAATTTAGCTTCCTGGTTAAGAGGTTTCATTTTCGCGCTTTTTCCAATTATGGCCGATTAACCACGTTGCGGATCCAGAAGGCTGCAACATCCCTGGGAAGAACATGCCAGTAAAGTCCATTATACCTTTTTTTGACATAATTTAGGAAATCTTCGTAGATTTTGCATGAATACTCTTCATAGGATGGACTAACTCCAGTAAAGCACATGTAATCCGGATGTGTATCCAGAAGTGCCATTCCGCCTTTGTCTGCAATCCAGTCAAGCTTCTGTTTCCAGATAGCAGTTCCTTTTTCCTTTAACAAAACGAAAAGTGTAAAATCCTGCGGCAGGGTATAAGGAAGTTCCACAAAACCCCTGACACTTCCGTCACGCTGGTACCAGAAGGGGAATATGACTCCGGCCCCATCGGGCTGAGGCTCAAAGGGGTCGGTGTCAAAGGTGGAAATGTCATACTCCATGTTGATCTCATGCATCCACTCCAGCTTATGATGCATGGAGGGTGAGCTGAAACCTACCGCTCCCCAGTCCTTCAGGTATTTGTTTATTCGGACAGCCCTTCTCAAAAAGATCTCCTTTTTGGAGAAAAGCTTGCCGTCATGGGTGAGGCCGTGAACTCCCACTTCAAAGCCTCTGTTTCTCAATTCATCCCTTAAACCTTTTGAAACGGGATACCCCTCAGGAACAAAATTGAAGCAGGACCTGAAACCAAATCTTTCCTCAAGAGAGGCCAATGCCCTTGCCCTTTCATGCCCCTTCCAGGTATCGACATCATGGAGAAGAACAAAGGCGAACTGTTTTCCCTCAGGCCAGCCGGGCCATCCTGCAGGTGATTTTCCCGCGCTTTCAAGGACAGGCCATCTATGCCTGTGTTTTTTCCTCTTGTAAAGGGCCACCCTGCTTCGGAGGATAAGTTGAACGCGTCTGGGGATGAAGGGTTTAATAATGTAGAAGAAAGCGGTTAAATTCATCGTTGTCCCTTATGATTTCAAAAAAAGCCTTAAAGCATCTTTATTGCCTTAAGACGCACTGGCAACTGAAATCAATCTGGAAAGTAGTCGAGAAAGTATCCTGGAATTAAAACTTTCGCGAATCAGTGCGCGTAATAAAGGGTTTATGAACAGGCAATACCTGGGATAAAGAACCATCACATTGCCTCCGAAGTCAAGTTTGAACCGTGAGGCCCCGCACACATTAATTGAACCTAGCTTATCGCCGGAGGCAACAACCTCTGAAGATTGCCCCACAGGCTTGTCTGTTCGTGATGGGGATCGGTACAATTCGAAACAAAACGGTCCCATTCAGGATCTGTTGCTTTATCTGACACCTCTATTTCAACGAAATCGGTATTCAAGATCCCTCATGAAAGGAAAGCTGTAAAGTCAGGATAAGTTTTGACTGCGGACGATAAAACACCCGGCCATCACCCTATATGCCTGTACAGAATCGAGCCTGCAAGCTTTAATAACGGTATGGGGGTATGGCGGAAAATTGCGTTGTGGCGGCCATGCAGGCGGCTTTTCATATTGCCTGCAAAGGCTTCCTTTCTCAGATCATATCGGAAGTATCTGATGGTGTTCTCCGTGGTTCCCCAGCCCCTTTTAAATTGCAGAAGCCCCTGGTTTTCTGTTTCAGTCCTTCCAAAATCAAGGCTCTTTAGTCCTTTTTCGCTGTAGTATCTTACAGCTTCCCACATGAGTAGGTTATTGGGCCGCAGATGCTGGTAAATCCTCTCAGACGCCCCGTACTTGTAAACGGCTTTGCCCGCAAAATGAAAAAATATGGCCCCCGCAACAGGTGTTGAACCGCTCCAGGCAAGCATTGTAATCCCGTTGCCCTGGTTTATTACCAGTTCTTGAATCTTTTTGAAAAAAGAAAAAGGCTGGGGAGGAAGACCATGCATTCTTCTTGTATTGCAATGCAGGCGGTAATAAATTCCGATCCCACACATGGAGTTGTCAATGGCTGCCTTCACTCCGTCCCTTGCAGCCTTATTTATGTTCCTCCTGTTGCTTTCCCTGAAGGATGCAAAGATTTCTTGTTCGCTCCTGGTCAAATCAAGGGTATGGCCAAAAAACTCGGCACAGGACCCTGCATCCCCAAAAAAACTGTCTCCGCCACGCCATTCAATATATTTCCATTTTCGTTCCTTACCATATTCCTTAACAAAGGAAACTACCCGATCAAAAATATCTTTCCCTGCACAAAGCAAGTCGCATATGTCGGTGAACGGAAGACTTACACCCTTGCTACCGGTCAGAAGGCTTCTCACCTCCATGAGCGGCATCAGGGCCTTGACATGGCCATCTTCCTCTGAGATCACATAGACCGGCCTGTAACCATATGTCTTCTTAAGCACCTCGGCCCAGCAGGATGTGTGAAAAAACCCGGCGCCTTCAATGCGCTGAATCATGTCATTCCAGCCTTGATGCTTAACAGGATCTATGAAATGGATTTGCTGCATCTCGCCTGGAAATGGGCCTCCCTAGCAAGGAACCTGATGTGGGGATAACTTAAAAAAGAATATGAAAAATTAGGTAGGGGATAGATTTGACAACAAAGACGCATGGAAGGTTATGAGTTTCCTTCCATGCGTTTGTAAATATTATTGGATACTAACGAGCCCTTCTTTTTCTGCTCAGCAGACCGAGGCCAAGCATTCCTAATCCCATAAGCAGCATCGTAGAAGGCTCAGGCACATAAACAAGCATGCTCTGCTTGTGGATAATAGCTTCCTGGCTTGCAACAACCTCTACCGGGTTGAAGATCTGCACGCGCCCGTTGTTTTTCCATCCGCCGGCCACGGCAGCATTTGCCGAGGCAACTAAAGAATTATTAATGCCCCTTGCGCCTGGGGTGAACCACCAAATGGCTTCCTGAATACCTGCACCGTCACCCTCAGCACCTGTGTAGTACTGAGTATAAAGCCAGGCCACTTGATCATTGAGAACCCAGCCCGTCAGCTTTGCAGTGTCTTGAATGGAATCCACAAAATAGGTAGCATCTATGGTTATATATTCCGTCTCCTCAACGCAGAAGGTCTTAAAGCTAGCTTCTGAGCTTCCGTTTACAAAAACATTAAAAGGACCACCTCCCACAGCGTGGGGGTTAACATATTCGAACTTAACGGAATTTCCCACAGCCAACGGCAAGGCATAAGAAGAAGTCGCCATCAAAGCGACAACAGCCAAAAGCATCGCTGCAAACATTAGATTCTTTTTCATATTACACCTCCTATATACGCTTTTCCAAAAAGGTTAATTTTTCATTATTGATGCGTCTAAATTTATTGCAAACCAAATGCCATAGGGCATATTGACTCAGGGAACAACTGGCAACTATTTCATATCATTATCTTTAAATACCTCAACAAGAACCGGCTCCAGCAATGTTTGCAACTGCTTCCCGGCTTATATTGTAAAATATTCCGTCTAGCAGGATGTTCGATCGCCTTTTAACAATTACATCTTATTAAAAATACAAACAAAATTTGTCCAAAATTATCTGTAAACATTCCCGACACCATATTGGGGACGCCCTTTAATTTTACAGTTTTAACTTTCAATACTCAGATATTATTATATGTTATGCTGGTCTTTGAGACGCATCGTCCCGAGAGTCCAATCCGACTTTAGCGGAAATGTGTAAATGTGAAGGGCGTCCCCTATGAGGTGAATTTGCGTTTGCGGGCGGCGGCAGGGCATTCAAGCTGGGGCACCTGGCTGTATCCCTCGTGCTTGAGGGAGGCCCGCAGTCTCTTCAGGAGTTCGGCACGCGTGAGTTGGCCCTGGGTATCCCTCAGATGCTTGCAGAAATAATAAGTGAAGGCGCCGTTATAGCTTCCCTTTATGTATGCGTCCGCGGAGGTCTGGTTGTCGCGGCACCCGGAAAAGAGCACATGGGTCCGGGGGTTCCCCGCGCGGCCTACTATCCTCACCGGAAGGTCTTCTTCCTCCCGCATCCGTATGTCAACAGGCGGTTCGAGAAACTTCGGCCGGATTGTTTCTTCGGGATTCAGCATCCCGAGGCCCCTCCCCTCCCTCGTGCCAGTTCCTGAATGGCAGCAGTCCAGAAGCACCTCCAGGTTAGCGCCCTTGGGTATACCTGAAAAAAGGCCCTTCAGGTCGTCATCCACTATGTAAGTCCCGTCCCAGTCCATGTCATGGGGGCAGAGGATCTCATCCATGTGGTCCTTTAGCTCGTCGCCGTCCCTGTCCCTTATCTGGGAACCGTGCCCCGAAAAATGAAAGACCATCCGGTCGCCTGCCCTGGAGTCCCGGATCAGCCATTCGAGACGCTCCATTATGGCCGCCCTGGTGGCTCGCGTGTCCACAAGCACCCTTATCTCCTTGACCTCAAAGCCGAAATACTTGAGCAGCACATCTCGGATATTGGTCACATCATTTACGCAGCCCTGAAGGTCCGCGCCTGCCATTTTATACCTGTTTACTCCCACAAGAAGCGCTCTGTCGGCCATATTTCATCCTCCTTTCCAGATGGGGACGCCCTTTAATTTTACAGTTTTCTCATCAATCTTATACTTTCATTAAGATTCTCTTTTTCTTCACTCCATCCATCTCAGAAACCACAAAACCGGACCGAGTGTTGCGAAGGCTATCATTAGATAAACCACCCCGCCGCTCCTGTGGAGCCGGCTGTCAAGCCAAGATTTGTCAAACTCTGCGGCCGGCGTTGTAAGGGATGTTATCGGAAGAAAGACTCGCAAATGTTTGAATGTGTAAATGTTAAGGGCGTCCCCTGGAAAGCAGCCATTCCTGGACCGGAATGACCTTGATCCAGGAAGGGATCTTCAGGCCTTTGCCTGCGGTTTCAACGAGGAGCAGGACATCGGCTTCGCCCGTAAGCTTTCGCGCCCCTGTGAGGCCCTTTATCTCACGATCAATATTGTTATGATCCAGCCGCTCGGTGACCTGAACCAGCGTCGGCCGCTCACCCTGCGGAAATAAAACGAAATCGCATTCCCACCCATTTCTCACAAAAAACAGCTCGCCGCCCTGAGCCCTGAGATGCCTGAAAACGACATTTTCAAGCCTCTTGCCGCGATCCTCTGAAAAAGGATATTGAAGCGCCGAGGCAAAACCCGTATCGTAAAGATAGACCTTCTTATTGCTCATCTCCCTTCTCAGCACCGATGGATCGTATTTTTCAAGGCTTGCGGCCAAATAGACCGAAAAGATCCCATCCACCATCCTGTAGATGGTATCCTTGCCGGCCGCAAACCCCAATGATCTGATATCATTGTATAATTTGTTTACCGAAAATTCGCCCGTGAAAGAAGCAACCAGCCGCTTAATAAGGTACTTGAGGATCGCGGTATCCTTGATCGCGTAGCGCTCCACCAGGTCTCGGTACAGCATCACGTTGAAGTATTCCTGGAGGATCTGGGCCTTGAATCGGTCCTCAACTGCGACAAGCTCCGGAAACCCGCCCCAAAGGCAGTAGGTTTCAAAGGCCCTTCCTATCAGGGCACGATTTTGACCTGAAAAAACATCATCAGCCGAAATGCCATTAAAACCAAGGTATTCCCTGAAAGAGAGAGTGAGAATCTCGAATGAAAGACTCCTTCCCCTGAGGGCCGTCCCGATCTCCTTTGAAAGCAGCTTCGCGTTTGACCCGGTTATGAACACATGCCTTGAGACTGTGTCCGAGACGCGCCTTACGAACTTCTCCCAACCGGGAAGTTCCTGTATTTCGTCAAAGAATATAAAGATATCCCGGAGTTTATGGTCAGGGTAAAGCTCCCTGTAGGCGTCAAAAATAAGATCGTTGTTACCCTCAAGGGCGATCCGTTCATCCTCAAAATTGATATAAATGACCCGATTTCTGGGCATCCCTCTTTTTTCAAGCTCGACAATAAGCTGGAAGAGGTAATATGTCTTTCCGGCGCGCCTTGGTCCTATGACGGCTATGATCTTATCGAGGTCGAGGGGCGCCTTCAGCTCCCTTGGCGTCAGGGCAGGAAGGGGGATCTGGTGGAAATCCGCTATGATGCGCTTTAGAATCGTCTTCATGGCATCAATGTATCTCAATATTTTCCTTCCTGCAAGGAAAATATTCCAATTATTTTCCTCCTAGGAATGGGACGCCCTTTATGATCGCCGACCCCTCTCCAGCTTGGGGATCCCTCTGCTGCCTTTATATGAAAATGGATCGTCACACCGGCGAAGCCTGTCCCGGACCCCGATCCGGGAGCCGGAATCCAGGCTTTTATGTCTGGATTCCGGATCGAGTCCGGAATGACAGGCGGCATTTTCATCCTTCGTTGTGCCCCACCCGGGCATGGGGGTTAGTAGATTCAATGTCATCGGTGTAGAGGGAGAAAGAAGGAAAGACCTTGCAAATCTGTAAATGTGAAGGGCGTCCCCGATTTTGAGCTGTCTTTTATCGCTTGACATCGTAATTTTTACAGGATATTTTCGTGTCATGACAAATTCCAATAACAGGCCCAGGGCACTTTCGGTAAGGCTCCCTGCTCCCGGCACAAGGCGCATTGTTGTTATTACCGGGGCAAGGCAAACCGGAAAAACTACCCTTTCAAGGGCGCGGTACGGGAAACTCCGTTATCTCAACCTGGACGCACCTGAAAACCGTCAAGCCCTCAGGGAGTTGTCCACCTTCGCCTGGGCGAATACCGTTGGGGAGGCGGTGATTGATGAGGCACAAAAGGAGCCCGCCGTTTTCGACAAGGTTAAATTCGCATTCGATGAAGGCAGGATCTCATTTACCGTCTTGACCGGATCAAGTCAGATACTTCTTCTGAGCAAAATCCGGGAATCCCTTGCGGGCCGCGCCTTTTTCTATGAACTTTGGCCCCTGATGCAATGTGAACTTTCCAGGATTCAGGGCCGTGCTGCCGGCATCAAACCGCCTCTTCTGGATCAAATACTGGCATCGGAATCCGTTGGTTCTGTGCTGGGCAAGATTCCTGAAGTGATTCTCGAGGAAGAAGACGTCGTTTACCGGGAGGCTGAGGGGCACATCCTCAAGTGGGGCGGAATGCCCGCCCTGCTTGATCTGCCGGATGAGGAGCGCTGGGAGTGGCTGAAGAACTATGGCTACACCTACCTTGAACGCGACATGGCTGATCTCACCCGCATGTCGGACCTGATGCCGTTTCGAAAATTCCAAAGGCTTTCAGCGCTTCGCTCAGCAATGCTCCTCAACTACTCAGACCTGGCAAGGGATTCCGGAATCAGCGTGGACACGGCAAAGAGGTATCTGGAATACCTCCGCGTCTCCTATCAGGCTATACTCCTGCAACCCTATCACAAAAATCTTACAAGTTCTGTCATAAAGACCCCAAAGCTTTACTGGGCCGACATCGGCGTATTGAGACAACTTGTGGGGTTGAAGGGTGACCCGACCGGACAGATCTACGAGACTATGGTGGTCGCTGAGATCTTTAAATGGATAAGGACCAGCGGCCTGGAGGCCGACGTCTATTTTTACCGGACCAGATCAGGAATGGAAATTGACCTCCTTATCGAAACGCCTGCAGGTCTCTTTGGAATAGAGATCAAATCAAGGGCATCTGTGGCCGGGAAGGATTTCACCTCAATGCTGGCCGTGGCGGAATCCGTCGCGAAAGAGTGGAGAGGGGGATTGGTGATACACACCGGCAACAGGGTGACAAGACTTTCTGAGCATGACATATGGGCCATCCCCTCAAGACGCCTGCTGCAATAGAGGGGACGCCCTTTAAATTTGCACTTTTACAATATAACGATTTGTTTTTATTATTTAAGTTTAATCTCGTAGAAATGTGTAAAACTAAAGGGCGTCCCTCTTTTTTCGCTCAGTCCATCTCAGAAACCACAAAACCGGCCCGAGTATCGCGAAGGCGATCATTAGATAAACCACCCCGCCGCTCCTGTGGAGCCAGCTGTCAAGCCAAGATTTGTCAAACTCTGCGGCCAGCGTTGTAAGGGATGTTATTCGAAGGGCGTTTTTGAAGATAGTCACCGGAAACACGCACAAGACCAGCAGCACCCTGCGCCAGTTGCTGCGCAGAAACATGTGCCCGGCAACAACGGCTGTTATCACAAGGGCAATGGTGGAGCGTATGCCGCTGCACTCGCTCGCAACCTTCACCGCTACGCCTCCGGGCACCTCGTACACCAGCCCGTCCCTGAAATAAGGAAGCCCGATGAGCTTAAAGATCGGCTCAACAGCATGGGCCGAGCACACCTGCAGAAACTCCACAAGCGGGTCCAGGATGAAAGTGGGAATAGGAATCATGAATGCCATGAAAAGCATGGGGAAAATCCCCCTGCGAAACGCCTCCCTTCCGAAGACCCCTACAAATCCGCCGATCAGCCACAGCACAAATCCCGCAATGCAAAGGGCAAGGAAATCGTTCTCCTGAAGGCTGCCCCTGTTTAAAATCCCCAGGCCGTATGGGACAAGCCCCGCCAGAGCAAGCAGCGCTCCCGACCCAGCCGTGGGCTTACCATCGGAAAAGATCTTCTTCCTTTCCGTTATAAGAAAATAGAGGCTCACAATAGGAATCAGCGGCATGTGGGAGTAAAGCTGATTGTTCAAAGAAAGCGCCGCAAGCCTTGCCAGCGCAAAATAATAAACCAGCGCCCCGGCCGCCACGATCAACACATAGATAAAAACTTTGTTTTTCAATATGTTAATCCCTCCCAAAAATTGTTAATGAGAACAATATAAAAATATAAAACTTTATTTGATGGCTATTACCGGAATCTGTAAATATTAAGGGCGTCCCCGATTTCGGATGGAGGCTGTGACGCGGCCGGCTGTTTTGCCGTCCCATAGGGGAGGAGGCGACGGATTTACTCCGCGGGCAGCGGCGGCGAGTGCCTCTGCCTCAAGCGTCTCCGGGGTGCAAAGTCGGTTTGTCCCGGCCTTTACTGTGACGGGCCTCTCTGTGTTGGGCCTCAGTGTGAGACAGGGGATGCCGAGATAGGTAGTCTCCTCCTGTATACCGCCTGAGTCCGTTATCGCAAGTCGGCAGTTGAATACAAGATTCATGAACGGCACGTAGCTGACCGGCGCATCAAGGTATATGCCCGGCGCAGCCGCAAGCTCGTCATACAAGCCGAAGCTCTTGAGGTTTTTCATCGTGCGCGGGTGGACGGGAAAGATCAGGGGAAGAGCCTCGGAGACCCGAACCAAGGTCCGGCAAAGAACCAAAAGCTTCTCCGCCTTATCAACATTTGAGGGCCTGTGAAGCGTCACCACCCCGTACTCGCCGGCTTTAAGGCCGTATCTGGCCGCAGCATCCTCAGCCATTATCCTCTTTCTCATCATCTCCAGGGAGTCAATCATAATGTTGCCGACCCGCTCGATCTTCTCAGGCGCAGCGCCCTCCCGCAGGAGATTCTCATCGCCGTCCGCAGACGGAGTCCACAGGATATCGGCAATGGCGTCCGTTACAATCCTGTTTATCTCCTCCGGCATCGTTCGGTCGAAGGAACGAAGCCCCGCCTCAAGATGAGCAGTCATCACTCCCAGCTTGACCGCCGCAAGCGTGCAGGCGACCGTCGAGTTCACATCCCCCACCACCACCACAAGGTCCGGCCTCCCCTCCAGGAGCAGCTTCTCATAGGCGATCATCACCCTGCCTGTCTGCTCGGCGTGGCTCCCGCTCCCCACCCCAAGGTGATAATGAGGGTCCGGCAGCATCAGATCCCGAAAAAAAGCCTCCGACATATTAATATCATAATGTTGGCCGGTATGGACGACCATCGGCTCCGCCCAGGTCTCAGCCTTCAAAGCGTGATAGAGCGGGGCGATCTTCATGAAATTAGGTCTTGCCGCAGCAATAAGATGGATGATCTTTTTCATCAAAAGCATCTGTCTCCAGTTCTTGACTTGAAAAGTCTTTGCCGTAAATCGTGAAGCATCAAATCTGTAAAAATAAAGGGCGTCCCCCATTTTACTGCTTCTGGCTGTTGAACCAATTTAGGAGTGCGGCAAGTACCTGTTCGATTTCATCTGAATGGAAATGACATATCTCGTAAATCTCTTCAGCGCTTATCTCATTGTAGAAATGCACCATCCTGTTTCTGTAGCCTGCCATCCTGTGCATAAGATCTGCCTCAGCGCCTTTCAAAACCCCATTCTTTTCTAAGTTAATCGCAATAGCCTTATATTCGGCGGCCGGTATGCCAAAGCCTTTTGCCAACAAATGTCTCCCCAAATCCAAAAGCGCCTCAAGAGCTCTGCGCAGATATGATTCGGCTGCCGCGACACTATGGGGGCTGCGCATGAAATCTTCAATGCTTTGACCGGTGACGGCCTTAATCCCGGCAATCATCTCTCTGATCCAGATTGCCCGCTGAATCACTACTTCCTTTCTTATGTCGCCCCTTGTCATCAAGTCGCCCCCAAAACCAACTCTGCCGCTGCTTCGTAAAAGGGCAAAAGCTCCGCATATCTGCGCATCACATAAAGCTGATACTCGGCTTCTTCGACAGGATCAGACGCATACACCAAAGTACCTGTAACTGCTTCATAAGCAAGAGCGGCGCTGGTATCATTCAATATAATGAGATCCACTCTGGCAACACCAAAAATGTCCTCCAACTTCCGTGATATATCAACCTTTTGGACAATACTGAGCCTCCTAGCCGCCTTTATTCCGATATCCAAATCGGAAACTCCTTCATGAAGCTTGGCTGCCCTGCGGCTAAGAAGATCCTCTACCCCTCCTGCCCGGCTCCCGAAGGCATATATGATGCTGATGTCATACTCAAAGGCAATGTCGCAAATATGATCTCTTATCTCCCTAGCAACTTCTATCTGCTGAATCATGATATCCCTTGTGCAAAAACCTTAATACTATATAATATCAAAATGATATGAAAGTGATTGATGCCAAAATCTGAAAATGTGAAGGGCGTCCCCTATTTTTTATAATGCTCGATGAATTCCCTTGGAGAAAGAACCACTACCCCCTTTCTGCTGTTCTCCGGGAAGTGAGCCAGATTTCCAGTGATCAGACACACAGCCTGCGAAGATATTGACGCCGCGAGGAAAACTTCATCATCTTTGTCCGGCAGGGAACCCTTGAGAGGCTCCGGAGCGGTCAGGTAACCATACCTCTCGATATAGTCCAGAAATACCGAGACTTTTTCCTGGTCGAATCCAAACTTGCTTCGCCCGAGAACCTCCCTGTACTCCGCAAGTATGCAGGCATCAAAGCAAATCTCCAGCAAACCGGCCGAAGCCAGCCTTAAGATCTCGCTGCAGGGACCGAAAGGCGAAAGCAAGCCCGCTACCATCACATTCGTATCAATGACAACCTTCACCGCAAACGCGTCTTTCGGACAGCCTTGATCTCTTCATCAATCTCATCCATTGACATGCTGTCCAGTCCCTGCTCTGCCGACTGCCTCTGAAGCCTTGCCACTGCCTCTACAGCCCTTGCCCTGCGAAAAGCCGCAATAGACTCCTCCAGATTCGATTCATTAACTGCAGCAAGAAAGGCTATCGGGCGGCCATTGCTCGTAATGACTATTTCCTTTGCCTCCGGCAGCTCCTGCCATATCTTCGCAGACTTCTCACGCAGGTCTCTCACACTTATAAATCTCATATCGTTACCTCTTTTATGACTACAATTATATACACAGATGTAGCCAAGTCAAGCCAAAAACCCTGTAGAAGGATGAATTCCTTGACGAGATGCTCAGCCCAGCCCCAAAATCTGCAAATGTAAAGGGCGTCCCCAAACAGGGAGGGCTGTGATCTTTTTGTCGAGGGCGTATTCCTCTTCGCCGGGATAAATAACCCACAGGTGATCAAGTCTCAGATCTTCCAGCGCTATGCGCATTGAACGGCTTTTGTCCGGAGCATCCGAGTACTTGAATTCAAAACCAAAGCGCTTCCCCTGAAACATCACCAGCAGATCCAGCTCAGCGCCGGCATGGGTCGCCCAAAAGTAGGCATCACGGGTTTCAAAGGAAGCAATCACCTGTTCAAGGGCAAAACCTTCCCAGGACGCCCCCAGCTTGGGATGACCCCGCAGGTCCATGAGGCTCTGAATCTGGAGAAGAGAATGAAGAATACCCGTGTCGCGGATATAAACCTTCGGAGCCTTTACCTGTCGCTTTCCCAGGTTCTCAAACCACGGGGGAAGGACCCGCACCATATAGGCGCCCGCAAGAATATCAAGGTATCTGCGCGCGGTCTTCTCAGATGCGCCAAGCGACCGTGCGAACTCCGC
Organism: Desulfobacteraceae bacterium; assembly: GCA_003599015.1. GTDB lineage: Bacteria > Desulfobacterota > DSM-4660 > Desulfatiglandales > Desulfatiglandaceae > CG2-30-51-40. The sequence goes on from QZIK01000034.1 coordinate 13,712, forward strand.
CGCGTTCCACACCTGGCCATGATAGTGCGCCACCATTGTCCAGAACCTTCGCAGGGTCTCGGAAGGAATGGAAATTCCCAACTGAGGGATGTCCCGCTCAAGAAACGTGCGGATGAACCCCTCCCGCCATGCCACGCTCGTTTCATCATCCTCAGCCAGAAAGGACCGGGGAAACCCGCCCCTTACCCAAAGACGGTCTTTTTGGTCCCGGCCAACCTCCTTGAGGTTGAAGGCAGAAAGATCTATGAATCCGATCCGCCCCGCCAGAGACTCTGAAACCCCTTTTACAAGCTGCGGGGAAGCCGAACCAAGCAACAGGAAGCGCGCCCGGTTTCCGGGGCGATCAACAAGAACCCTTATGAGTTCGGGCAGTTCAGGCTGACGCTGCACCTCGTCTATCACTATTAGGCCTGAAAGGCCCTCCAGCACTTGCATAGGAGCGGAAAGGCGCCGTTTATCAACTGGATTTTCAAGATCAAAATACGTGAAGGGTTCTCGCTCACCAAGCATCCTTGCGAGGGTGGTTTTGCCGCACTGGCGGGGGCCCAGCAGGGCTGCGACGGGATGGATGCGCAACGCCTGTGCAATTCGGTCTGAGGCTTGAGGTCGCGGTATCATGATGGCACAATAACATTGAATATCCGGATGTCAAGTCATGATTTTCAAGTTTATTCAAATCTGCAAATGTAAAGGGCGTCCCCTACATCCCACACTTGATTCGATCTTGATTTTTGCTTAAATTTATCATATGGTTAGAACGCTATAAACTCAAGGCAACAAATGGAGATAGAGGTATATCGCATGACCCGGAAGGAACTGTTGGATATCCTGCAAACCGAGAAGACATATCTCGCCGCCCAATTCGGGCTTGTGTCGATCGGGCTTTTTGGTTCTTATGCCAAAGGGAGTGAAGGCCCCGATAGCGATATAGATTTATTAGTCGAACTTAAGGACCCCAAGTTTGATTGTCTGGTTGGAATCAAGATGCACCTGGAAAACATCTTGGGAAGGCCCGT